>CAINOB010000083.1 GCA_903851365.1 uncultured Bacteroidota bacterium | reverse complement strand
CACTGTTATTCCCGATTGGAAAGCCAATCGCCTTGAAGAACTTCTTCCCTTGGCAACCAAGGAAGAAAAAACGTAATCAAAAACAATAATAGAATTTTTCAATTATTTAGGACGCTCAAGGCCGAAGGCTTACGTTTTTCTCGCTTGTTTCCTTATCCTGATATAGCTCGATAAAACCTAATATGCTATTCATCGGGGTACGGATATAATGGGATAGATTAGCAAGAAAAGTAGTTTTTAGGCGATCAGCTTCAACTGCCTTTTCCTTAGCAGCCTGGAGCTGCTCAAATAATTGAATCCGACGTTTGATTTCCCTGCCTATCACGCCAAAAAGCAAAATCCCGGTTATCAGTACATAAAACCAGCCTTTATATGTTGAAATCTTCAGGATTAGTTTTGGATCATCGGTTAAATGAACCAGAAGCCGATCTGAAAAAATAATCCACAAGGCACCGATTACAATGTAGAGAATGGTTATCCGGTATTGAAAGGGTATTCGGTTTAACATCTGAATATTCTAAGCGCACATTATAAAAGTACAAAAGGTTTCTATTTTCCACATCTTTGCTGAATAACTATTCGTCAATTAGTATGCAAAGAGTTTTCGCACCTGGCTGTGCCTTGCTGATGTATAAGCCCCATCTGGCTGAGAAAATGAATGCTATACTCAGTGAAAATCTGGGAAAAATGGATGATCTGCTCACCTGCTGCAAACATGTACCGCAATTGGATTCGGTCACCGAGGTAATCAATATCTGTCCGGGATGCGATAAGCGATACAGTAATGATTATCAGAATACAACAACAATTTCACTGTGGGAAATACTCGCTGGTTCTGATTTTTTCCCGTTCCCTGATTATGGCGGCCGCACTATGTCGATCCTTGATGCCTGTCCAACCCGGGAAAAAGTTGTTGTACACGAAGCCATCCGGACACTGCTCAGCAAGATGAATATTAAGGTTATTGAACCTGCAAAAACGGGCACCCGGAGTACTTGTTGCGGTGATAGTTTTTATGGGGTTATCCCGGTGGAGGAGGTCAAAAAGCAGATGCGCAAACGAACTTCTGAAATGCCGAATGAAAACGTTGTGGTCTATTGCATTTCCTGCATAAAATCAGTCCATATCGGCGGCAAACGCCCGCATTACCTGGTCGATCTGCTCTTTGGCGAAGAAACACATCCCGGTACCTGGGAGCCTGATCAATGGCATCAGGAACTCGATGAATTCATTAGCGTGCATTAGGAGACAGAACCGTTCCTCCTGACTTTTCGCAAAGTCAAAACTCCTGCAGCACTCAAAAATGCCAACCCGATCAGTACCAGAATTCCACGGTTTCTGAAATCAGTCCAGTTCGGATATTTATTTTTTTGCAGAGTATTTGGTTTCAGCCAGATCATTCCATTCTGATTATCTAGAATCACATTAAAGTGGTTCAATAGTTTATTTCCCAGTACATTAGAGCTCTCCGATCGAATCTTCCCCGGATTAAATGCAGGCGATAAAAGGTTCCTGAATGTCAGTCCCCCGAGCTCTAATCGGGATACCACAACCGTTTTTTTATTTCCAAGATTCAGGATGGTTTTCATCTCATCCCAGACCGGATACTTTCTGAAAAAGTTGTCTCTGAGAACCATATTCCCATCGCGGCCGGTATCGAACAAAAACTCATCGGTATATATTTTACCACCAACAGTAATTCCTGCTTGTATGATTGGCCGATGCTGGATAAAGTGCGTTTCATAAGCAACGTATCCGGCTGGGATTGCTGGCAGCGTGTCATGAAGGACCATGATCAGCTTGTCGTAATTAATCTCGATAACCTTGTTCTCGAAAAGTGAATTACCAATTATAGCATCTTCCTCGTTTCCCATATTTCCAGTGCGAATCAGTGTTACCTGATCCCAGACGAGACCGGCAATTTCAATCCTGTTTGAGCTGCTTGTAGGCGATTCATTGGTCCCATTTGAATTTGATAGCGATGTTTTGCCATCAAATTTCACTCCGGTTTTTCTGATAGATCGCTCATTTATGCTACTCATTCCGGCTCCAAGATCGAACTGGATCCTGATATCCGGATGGCCGTTAATGCTGCCTTTAAAATAAATGCGACTGCCACCCAGCTTAAAGGGAACGGTATCCGGAGTGCCAGGTACCCGGCCAGCTGGTTCAGCATACCTCGATATGCCGTTGTATTCTGCAGATATTCTGGTATAACAGCTATCCTTACCATGCAATAAAATGATGAAATCATAGATTTTACCAAAGCTTACATCGAATGTGATTGAATCAATATCAGTAATCATTGTTACCGTATGATTCTTTCGGGGCAGATCGGCCCAATAAGTATCCGGTCGGGATGCCGGATCAATATTCCAGAAGCCCTTTTTGAAGAGCGATCCGTCACGAACATCTGCGGTCGTTGAATGGGCCCTGATAATTGGCAAATCGGTTTGTGCTACCGATTTTTGAACTGGCAAAGCAAGAAATATTGTTGTCAGGATTGCAGATATGACGAGGATTGATCTTTTCATGGCGGCAATTTACAGCATTGGCTGGGCAATCTTGTTTCAGAATCGCCTTTTTCCCCATCTTTATAAAAAATTCTGTTTATGAAACTATTTGCCCTGATACCTATGATTTTATTGGGATTTTTACCTTTTCAGTCTGTTGCCCAGAAGGCCCTTCCAACCTATCTTACGGTTGAGAACATGGTTAATCCGATCGGCATCGATGTAGCGGAACCCCGGTTTAAATGGATGATGGAGGATGCCGTGCCCGGAGCACTGCAGAAGGCATATCGGATTATTCTGGATATCGATTCGGTAGCTGTGGCTCATGGCAAAGGTAAAATCTGGAATCCCGGCAAAATGTCGGGCAGCCAGTCGCACGCTTCTTATCGGAGTAAAATTCCATTGGTGCCATTTACCCGATATTTCTGGAATATCCAGTTATGGGATCAGAAGGGCAAAAAAGGCAAGCGATCAGCAGTAGCAAGTTTCGAGACCGGCATGATGGAGATGAAAAACTGGCAGGGATCCTGGATCACCGATGCCAACGATATTAACTTTAAACCGGCCCCTTATTTCAGAAAAGAATTTAAGCCAGCTGGAAAAATCAAATCGGCTCGTGCCTATATCACCGCCGCCGGGCTCTTCGAATTATCAATAAATGGCAAAAAAGTGGGCAACCACCTGCTCGATCCGCTTTATACCCGCTTCGATAAACGTAACCTTTATGTAACTTTCGATGTAACCTCTCTTGTAAAGGCTGATGCCATAGCCATTGGCGTACTTCTGGGCAACGGCTGGTACAATCATCAGTCGACCGCGGTTTGGGATTTCCATAAGGCCCACTGGCGCAACCGGCCACGGTTTTTGATGAATCTGCGTATTGTTTATGAAAATGGAGACGAGGAAACCATTGGCACCGGTCGCGATTGGAAAACTTCATCAGGTCCTGTAATTTTTAACAGCATCTACACTGCGGAGCATTACGATGCCCGTCTCGAACAAAAAGGGTGGGACTCCCCCAGTTTCAATGATGCTAACTGGGATCCTGCAGTTTCTATCGATGCGCCCTCGAAAAATATTGTCGCACAGGCGGTTCAGCCGATCCGTGCGGTGACCGAAATCCCTGCAAAAAGCGTGAAGAAATTCAATAGCCAGACCTACGTTTTTGATCTGGGACGCAATATTGCCGGGGTGAGCCGCCTGACTGTCAAAGGAGATAAAGGGACCGTAATCCGTCTGAAACATGCTGAATTGCTCGATAGCCTGGGCATGGCCGATCAGTCGAATATCAATGTTCATTATCGCCCGATTGGTGATTCAGATCCATTTGCAACCGATATTTTCATTCTGAAAGGAGAGGGCGATGAATCGTTTAGCCCGCGATTCAATTACAAAGGCTTTCAATATGTTGAGGTCACCAGCGATAGGCCTATCGAGCTAACAGAGAAGAATTTAACCGGATATTTCATGCACAGCGATGTGCAGCCTGCCGGAAGTATCAACTGCTCAAATCCGCTGGTGAACAAGATTTGGGAGGCCGCCAATGCTTCCTACCTGTCTAACTTTTTCGGCTATCCCACAGATTGCCCGCAACGCGAAAAGAACGGCTGGACCGGCGATGCCCAGGTTGCAGTGGAAACCGGGCTCTATAATTTCGATGGAATCACCGTGTATGAAAAGTGGCTGGCCGATCACCGCGATGAGCAAAAGCCCAATGGCGTTCTGCCTTCCATCGTGCCAACCGCCGGATGGGGCTACAGCTGGGGCAACGGTCCCGACTGGACCAGTACCATCGCCATTATTCCATGGAATATCTACCTGTTTTATGGCGATACCCACCTGCTGACAGACTGCTATGAGAACATCAGGAAATATGTTGATCATATAACTGAAATCAGCAAAGGCGGTCTTACCGACTGGGGCCTGGGCGACTGGATCCCGGTGAAATCGGTGACGCCCAAGGAATTTACCTCATCGATCTATTATTATACCGATGCGCTCATTCTCTCGAAAACAGCTAAACTGATGGGGAATACAGATGACCAGAAAAAGTATCTGAATCTGTCAAAATCAATTAAGGATTCCATTAATGCAAAATACCTTAATCGTGAGACAGGGATCTACGGGGAAGGATTTCAGACAGAGCTCAGCACGGCGCTTTTCTGGGGCATTGTTCCTGAGGATTTAAAGGCAAAAATTGCTGAAAATCTGAAAAATCGTGTTTTGGCAGATAATGGTCATATCGATGTTGGTTTGCTTGGAACGAAAGCCATTCTGAATGCCCTGAGTGAGAATGGTTATGCCGATCTGGCCTATAAGCTGGCTTCGGATGATGCATTTCCATCATGGGGTTACTGGATCGCGAATGGAGCAACTACTTTTCAGGAAAACTGGCCACTGAAAACCAATACCGATATTTCCCGTAACCATATCATGTTCGGTGAAATCAGTGCCTGGTTCTATAAAGGCCTCGGGGGTATCAAGCCTGATCCGGAGTTTCCAGGATTTAAAAACGTGATCCTCGAACCTCACTTTGTAAAAGGGCTTGATCATTTTGAAGCCCGACATACCGGCCCCTACGGCGAAATTGTATCATCGTGGAAACGTGAGGGCGACAAGGTAGTTTACTCAGTAACTATTCCGGCAAACAGCACTGCCACACTCAAACTCGAGGGTGGCAAGGTGATGCAGCTGGGATCGGGGGTGCACCAGATGACGCTGTAGAGAAGCCCATTTGCTTATTCCTCGGAGATAGTCTATCTTTGCAGCTTATTAAGGGTCGATGGCATTACGCGAAGAGTTTGAGAATCAGGGCAATTTTCTTTTTAAATACAGAGGGATACTACCGCTTGTCTTTTTAATTGCCGGCCTTGGGGCACTGGTTCAAACCCTGCTGCAAAAGACTGGCTTTCAGGATCCCGAAATCAAGGAAATATATAGGTTTTTCGCCCTTTTTATCAGTATTGCTGGTCTGGGAATTCGTGTTTATGCGGTGGGCCATACGCCGAAAAATACCTCAGGCAGGAATACCGACGGTCAGCTTGCCGATGAGTTGAATACCACCGGAATTTATTCGACGGTGAGGCATCCGCTTTATCTGGGTAATTTCTTCATGTGGCTGGGTGTTGCCCTCCTCACCGAAAATGTATGGTTTATTGTTTCGTTTATTTTTCTCTACTGGGTATATTATGAACGGATCATGTATGCGGAAGAGAGTTTTTTAATTAAAAAATTCGGAAATATTTATCTGGATTGGGCAAAAAGAACTCCTGCATTTATTCCGTCATTTAAAAATCATCAGGCTCCGAAATTGACTTTTAGCTGGAAAAAAATATTGAAAAAAGAAAAAAATGGTTTTTTTGCCATTTTCTTAGTGTTTTTTATTTTTCAATGCCTCCAGAATTTAATTAATGGCGATAAAATACTCAGCCTTAACTGGCTATTTTATGCAACCATTTTCAGCGGCGTTATTTATTTATTTTTAAAATTTATCAAGAGGACCACTAAGCTTCTTGATGAAGAGGATCGCTGAAATCAGACTGTCACATCTTTTCTTATTCTCACTTGTTACACATTTTTATTTTTTACTAATATTTTTTCATGGAATTTCATTCATTAAACATTATTGATCCTATTCTCCGGGCATTGGAAGAGGAAGGTTATACTAACCCTACTCCGGTTCAGGAACAGGCAATACCAATCGTATTACAGGGAACCGATTTACTCGGATGTGCGCAGACCGGCACCGGGAAAACCGCCGCTTTTGCGGTTCCTATCCTGCAGCTCCTCAGCGCAGGCCATTCAAACGAGAAGCGGAGAAAAATCAGGAGTCTTATCGTGACTCCAACCCGTGAGCTCGCTATTCAGATCGACGAAAGCTTTAAAGCTTATGGAAAATATACAGGCTTAAACTCCACCGTAGTTTTCGGAGGAGTGGCCCAGGGCCCGCAAACCACCATTCTGCAGCGCGGGGTTGATGTTCTGATCGCCACACCGGGCCGCTTGCTCGACCTGATGAATCAGGGATATATATCACTGAAAGATATCGAGATATTTGTATTGGACGAAGCGGATCGTATGCTTGATATGGGCTTCATTCACGATGTCAAAAAGCTGCTTGCCGCATTGCCGGTTAAAAGGCAGTCGCTCTTTTTCTCCGCCACCATGGCGCCCGAGATTATCAAGCTGGCAGCAACTATTCTGCACAATCCGTCAAAAGTGATGGTAACCCCGTCGGCAACCACGGTTGATACCGTTCAGCAGTCAGTTTATTTCGTTGATAAAGGCAATAAAAATGCACTGCTGGTAGATATCCTGCAGGATAAGAATATCAGAACAGCACTGGTTTTCACCCGCACCAAGCACGGGGCCGACAAAGTAGTCAAAGTGCTTCTGCGTTACGATATCAAGGCCGAAGCCATTCACGGGAATAAAGGCCAGAATGCCCGTCAGAAAGCGCTTGCGAATTTTAAAGATAAAAGCACCAGGGTTCTTGTTGCCACCGATATTGCCGCACGCGGAATCGACGTGGACGACATGGAATATGTAATCAATTTTGAACTACCGGAGGTTCCTGAAACCTATGTGCACCGAATTGGTCGTACGGGCAGGGCAGGGGCAAGCGGAACGGCTTATACCTTCTGCGATGCCACGGAAAAGCCTTTGCTTAAGGATATCGAAAAACTGATCCAGATCAGGATTCCGGTCAACGATAATCATCCGTTCCCGCTGATGGACCACAACGCCGTGAAACCCCCTAAACAGCAATTCCGTCGACCCGAATCCCGCAGACCTGAAACCAGGCGCCCGGAATCGCGGCAGCCCGAATCAAGGCCGGCATCGGCGATTGGAATAATTAAGAAGGCCAGGTACTGATATTGGAATGCTTCCATAGGGCAGGCTTTCTGCCCTCTGCCCTCTGCCCTCTGCCCTAATTTACTCCGATTAATTGCCTAACCAATTTTAATGCGCTATCTTTGATAGTATCAAATGATAGTATCATGACCCCACCATATAGTATCACCTCGTTGATTTTAAAGAGAGTTTCCTCCATTTCCGAGAAGATCGGCGAGGTGAATGCTAACTATCTGAGCCGGCCGGAACCTCAATTGCGGAAGCAGAATAAGATCAGGACCATACATTCCTCTTTAAAGATTGAAGGAAACACCCTCACGCAGGAACAGGTAACGGCAATCATCGATAATAAGAGAGTCCTGGGGCCGAAGAAAGATATTCAGGAAGTCATTAACGCCTTAAAGGTTTATGACGACCTCTCTGTTTTTGATCCGTTTTCATCAAAATCATTCTTGAAAGCCCATAAATTGCTGCTAAACAGATTGATAGATAATCCGGGAAAATACCGGAACCAGGGTGTGGGGATCTATCAGGGTCCGGAGGTGGCCCATGTGGCGCCGCCGGCTGAGAATGTTCCGTACCTGATGAACGACCTCTTCACTTATTTAAAGCGCGACGATGAACTACCACTCGTCAAGAGTTGTGTTTTCCATTATGAAATGGAATTCATCCATCCTTTTCTCGATGGAAATGGCAGGATGGGCAGGCTTTGGCAGACAATTACCCTCCGAAAAGCGAACCCCGTTTTTGAATTTTTGCCGGTGGAGGCCATGATTATCAAAACGCAGGACGAATACTACCGGGCCTTGTCGGCCAGCGATAATGCCGGAAATTCGACTGCATTTATCGAATATATGCTTCAGGTTATTGAAGATTCCTTGATTGAATTATTGAATTTCAATAGCCGGATTCTCACTGATATTGATCGTATTGAATACTTTGTTTCTATAACAAAAGATGAATTTTCGAGAAAAGATTATATGAATATCTTTAAGGATATCTCCAGCGCAACAGCAAGCAGGGACATCAGAAAAGGTGTTGATCTGAATTTCTTCGAAAAATCCGGAGAGAAAAATCAAACCAATTACAGAATACGGTTATCCAGATAAAGCTTAGTCTATTCGTACAAAATCGGATTCTTTTTCCAGTCCTGATCCTTGTTGAAGGCAAACCCGGTTACCCGAGGCCGACGTTCACGCAACCTCACCGATTCAATCCCCAGTATTTTGCCGGTCGAGCGCTGGTCTTTGCCGACATATCTCAGCTGCAGGGTGTAATTTCCCGGTTCGGGCCAGAAATCCAGTAAATGGTGCTCCCAATCGCGCACGGTGGCATCGTAGCCATTGAACGGACTGCCGATTTTGATTCCATTCAGATAGGCTTGCCAGATACCGTAATCAGGCGCTTTTGTTACCGCCAGCAACAGCCGGGTTGGTTTCTTTTCGGTTATGGTAAACGGGATATCGATCGATGCCTGATCGTTAGCCGGCGAGAACAGCAGCTGTCCCTGCATATAAAACTCCAGATCTTCCTGCACTGAACAGTTGCCTCCTTTAAACGACTTTTTCGCAACAATATCCTTTGCCGGAACAATGACATCAAGATTCGGCAATATCCGTTCCTCGGCCGTCGGAGTTTCACGCAAGCAGGTGGGTGTGCCGGTCTGGTACCAGTAGGCTACCGAAGAAACATCATCTTCCCGCTCGTTCCAGCTGTGCGAGCGCCGCTCAATATTCTCATCCGGCGATATCCATCCGTAATGCTCAATCGTGACTTTAATGCCGGTATTGAAAACGATGGGATCGGGTATATGCCAGCGGAAAGCCGACGTATGTCCGCCCACAATTCCCCATTGATCAAAATAAACGGTGCCAAAATAAGGCGTATTCACCCCGCTTTTTAATCCCCAGGCCGATAAAAAATAATCCTCGGTGCCTGTTCCCCAAATCGATGCATCAGCTTCACCATCGATATAAATTTTCTCGTCACCCTCTCCGAACCACGATGGACTTCGGGTACGCACCGCCATTACGGTTCCCACATAATGCCCCTTGCCTTTTGTATCGAGGATCATATAATCGCTGCCCGGTTTTGCCGGGTACTCCTGCCGGTAAAATGCATAGAAATAGGGAGTTTCAGCCGGCAGCTTATCTTTCTTTATCCAATCGATATTATAATATAAAAGATTGATATTCTTCTCTTTACTTTGATTTACGATTTCAATCCTGATCGACTTCTGAAAAGGCATTGGCCAGAAAGAATTATAGGAGTCGGCATCTTCCACAATGATTGGCAGACTGATTACTTCGGATCGTTTGCCAAAGCAGTTGGCAAAGAAATCGCCGAATGGTACCTCAATATCTGGTTTTTCATGGCCATCATAAAATATCCGGATAAGCATCTCCTGATGGGTGGCTGAGCCGTTGATGGCCCAAGGATGCTTGCCCGGTCCGAGAAACGTATACCACATGTGAGTGAGCACACCCGGACCTTTTACATCCAGCACCACCTTGCTTTTACCTGGCAGCACTCTGGAATTATCGGCATTGTGCGAGATCGGCTTTCCGAGCGAATCAGTCTTGGTTGATGTTGCCCGCATGCTGCGGCCATCGATTGGCCTGATCAGATCAGACAATATCGCGCCGCCGACCACACTGTCGGACCGCTGTTGACAGGAGGTGCCCAAGAGTATCAGGGTGATTGTTAACAAAAGGGGAAGGAAACGTTTCATTGTGAATAAATTATATATGATTAGATTCCAATTCAGAATTCTTCATTCGAATCTCAACTATCTTACTTCAAAATTCAATTTTTTACACACCGCACCGAGCACCCAAAATACCTCCGGTCTTCCTGCCGGGCAATCCCCGGACTATCAGAGCAAATTCCGCGGCGCCAGCCATTATCGCCGTCAATCGTGGAGGCAGTCCAGAAATAGCCGGCATAGCCATCGCTCTGGAAACCTTCGTATCCGCGACAACCGCCTGGCAACGCCTTAAATCCGTAAGCATCGGTTCCATTGCCCAGCTTCCAACCTGAAGCGGATTTTAGTTTTGTGCCCGCCTCTCCTGAGGTTCTCCAGTCGCGATGAACTATTTCATTATCAGCTATCCCAATGAATTTTTCGAGCTCCAGCCATTCCCGGTCAGTGGGCAGGTGCCAGCCCGATGGGCAAGCCGATCTTGCCGCCACCCAATTGTACAGCACTCCGTATTTTTCAAACTCTGCCCGCTTGCGTGCCTCATCGGCATTAACGCCATCATATCCATAAACATAGTGACACTCCTCCTCAAACAGACCGGTATACACCTTATCCACCTGGGGCAGAAAAGCCAGGTTTTCCGCCATCCACGTCTGCTTGCCAATCACCACCGCCTTGTACTGATGCCCGTCGCGAGCATCGGTGAAGGTTTCCTGCGCCTGCGCATCCAACGGTAAAACCAGAAGACAAATGGTAAGGAGCTTAATGGTAAAGGATGTTAGGGACGGGGCCCCGCTCCCCGCCTCCGCGGGGACAGGCTTCGCGGGGATGACAACTCTTCGCGCACGATTACTTGTATGCTGCCTTGAATCTCCTCCTTCGGAATTCGGAATTCTAAATTCGAATCTCATCATTCTTACTTCATTTTTCCTTCATTAATCTCTCAATTTCCTCCACCGTTCGTGGCAACCCCGCCGTCAGGTTCTCGCATCCGGTTTCGGTAATTACCACAGTATCCTCGATCCGTACCCCCAGCTTTTCTTTGGCGAAAACAGCCAGCGGCTCATTGGCGAAAACCATGCCCGGCTTCAGTACCGAGGGTCCGCCACCCACATCGTGCACAGCCAGACCCACATAATGTCCGAAACCGCCGCCAAACTGCTTCATCAGCTCCGAATCGGGATTAAATCCCTTTTTAATCAGGATCTCACGAACCTCCTTATCGCATTGCTCGGCGGTCAGTCCGGGACGGTATGTTTTCATGCAAGCCTCATGAACGGCATTGCATGCTTCATAAATCTCGCGCTGGCGGGGTGTAAATTTGCCATTCGCCGGGAACGAAACGGTAATGTCGATATCGTAATTGTGCACATCCGGACCGGCATCCACCACCAGGAAATCGCCATTGGCCAGCGTCCGCTCATATCCGTGGTGATGAAGATCAGAATGATTTTCATCGGTACAGATAATCGTGTAATAAGCCAATTCTCCGGCTCCCCTTTTTTTGCATGAATATTCAAACAGTGCGGCCAGCTCCTGCTCGGTAATCCCCGGCTTACAGGCTTTCATCAGGTCGATGTGCGCCTGCACGGCTAATTTGCCTGCCGTGCGCATCAGGGCAATCTCGGCGGGCGACTTGATCGTTCGCAACTCATGGATATAGGCCGAACAATCTTTAACCGTTACCCCCGGAAATTTGGTTTTCAGGTTGTCGGCAAACTGCTTTTCACGCGTTGGCCTGCCATCCCATTCATTCTTTACCATGGTGAAATTCAGCGTTCCGGCCTTCTCGCCTGAGCACTCTCTGGCCAGCTCCTCGGGAGTCAGACAGGTATAAACCGTCTTGACTTCGTTCAGCCTGCTGGTCAGGTATGCCTTCAACTCATTCGGCCTGAAAACTTTGTTAAAGCCGGCATCCGGAGTCTGACTGGCAAACAATATCGATTCCCTTTTCACCCCATCAATCACCATAAAGGCATTCTCGGTTTCCACCCCCGACAGATACAGGAAATTGTTGTTCTGCATAAAGGAATAATACCCGGGGAGCGATGCAGCCCCCTGAATGATGATCAGCCCATCGGGAAATTTCTCCATCATTTTCGCCCGGCGCGCGGCATATTCCGCTTTGTCAAACTGCAGCTTTTGCGCACTTACTGGCAAAAATAAAGCAAACAGAAAAAAGGTGAGGAGGCTAATGGCGAGGAGTCTAAAGGTTAGAAGGTTAGGAGCTGAGGACGTTAGGGAGGAGGTCCCCGCCTCCGGCTGCGCCTTCGCGGGGATGACAACGCTTCGACGATAATGACTTCTCGGCTGCCTTGAATCTGTAATTTCAGAATTCAAAATTCTCAATTCGAATCTCATCTTTGTTTAATTGACTAATTTAATGGATTGAAATTACTCATCCCAACCGATATATCTCCTACCCCCAATGAAATTAATAAACCTCCTAACCTTTATCCTATTCTTAGCTTCCTCTTGTTCCCATGCTCCCCTGGTTTCCAAGGAGGATATGGCTTTTCTGGAGGATATTACCCGTGCGGTGGTCGACAGTTCACGGATTCTTCCCGGACAGGATCTGCCGCCGGCTATCCGTTCGTTCGGTCCCAACCGGTCGGGCATTACTTTGATAAAACCCGGTGGCCGCGACTGCTATCCTTCGTTCTGGATCCGCGATTATGCCATGTCGCTGGAAAGTGGGCTGATTACTCCAAAGGAACAGCTTGATATTCTTTTATATACCGCCGCCCGCCAATCGGACTCCACCTGGAGAACGAAAACCGGCAGCCTGGTGCCCATCGGCTCTATACCCGATCATATCCGGATAAACGACGGATTGCCGATTTATTTTCCCGGCACCTATGTTTATGGAGATCAAGGTAATGAAATCTGGAGGCAGCCGCCCTTCTGCGATGAGTTTTATTTTATCCACATGGCCTGGTATTATCTGAAATCCATAGATGACAAAGGGTTGCTGAATCAGGCGGTGAATAATATCAACCTTTATAAGCGGCTCGCGATGGCGTTTGATGAGGTGCCGTTCAAGCCTGATCATCAGATGGCTTTTATCAGCGATTCTTTGCCAACCTGCGATTTTGGTTTTCGCGATGTGGTCTCGATGACCGGCGAGGTCTGTTTCGGCTCGCTGCTCCGGTACCGGGCGGCGCTCGAAATGGCCGAAATATCAGGATGGATGGCTCAGGTATCTGAAAAAAATGCAGGATTGATCGGACCTGTTGATTATCGTAAAAATTCAGCCGGATACCGGTCGGTTGCCTATAAAATCAAGCTATACCTGGCCGAAGTCTTTGCGGAGGAACGTGGTTTGCTGAGGGCCAGCACGGGCCGCAGCAAAGAGCCCGACGTTTGGGCCACTGCCTTTGCAATCTATATCGGAGCCCTCGACGGGTCGAAGGCAAATCGGGCCTCGGTTGAATTATCCAAAGCTTATCGTGCCGGCACTATGACCATGGAAGGGCAAATAAGGCATATTCTGACCACCGACGACTTCAGTTCCTCGACGGCCTGGGAAAAGGCTTTGGCTGGCAAAAACAGCTATCAGAATGGCGCCTACTGGGGAACAGCCACCGGTTGGGTTTGTTATGCCCTGGCGCGCACCGACCGTGATGCGGCCAAACAGCTCGCCTCCGAATTCATTGCACATTTGAGGAAGACCGATTTCCGCCTGCCCGGTCCCAACCATGGCGGACCTTATGAATGCATTTATCCACCAACAGGTTATACGCAGAACCCGGTGTATATGACCAGCGTTACGGGGCCGCTGGGGATCCTGCGAGCTCTCTGACTAACCCCAGACAGCCCCAACCCCGATCCACGGGTTAAAACCCAGACATTACAGCATTGCTCCAACATCCTCCCACGGGTTAAAACCCAGACATTACAGCATTGCTCCAACATCCTCCCACGGGTTAAAACCCGCGGCTATTGATACGCATCCGGGTCACCAGATGATCTCCGGATACCACCCCTTCCATATCTCCGCCAGCTTCCCGCTGCTCACCATCAGATTATAGGCATTGGTCATCGTGGTGATATACGTCGGATCGGTATCTTTAGAGAAGGCGAGGTAATTCTGACCTTCGGATAAAATGGCCCCTTTTCGGTAGTCTTTTGGCGGATGTCCGGAAGCGTCGCCAAGCATCCTCATGCCGATATCATTCAGCACGGCACAAGAAATGTCGCCATCCATCAGCTTCTTAAATACCTCCTCGGGTGTTGCCCAGGTCACCACATTGCCAAAGCCCAGGTCGGCCAGTTCCTGCTCCGACGACCATCCCGTAACGGTTCCTACCGACCTCAGATGGCGGGCATCATCGATCGTGGCGATCTGATAATCAGAGTAAGAAGCCACATAAAAGCAATATCTTTTCTTACAGATCGGTCCTACCCATTGAAACAGGTCTTCCCGTGCAGTCGATCGCACCGTGCTGAATGCCATCGAGTTGGGTACAAATAATATCTGATTGTAAGCATTGGTCCAGTTGGTGTATTCCACCGGTCCCCCGAGATTGCTACCCTTTAGCATGTAATTAAGCATGTCCATGCTACTGCCCGCAAGGTTTCCCGCGGGATCGCGATAGGTCTGCGGGGGATTTTCCTCGGTAAACATCAGGATGCGCCCCGGAGCATGGGTTCCGGGCAGATAGGTGTCGTAAAGCCGTTGCAGAAAACCGTTATCTTTAAGCAGATCAAACTTTTGCTGCCAGTTCTTGATCAGGTTGTCGGATACATCTTTTGAAAATCCGAGATACGCAGGCGCCGAGTTCCAGGTCATTAGGCTGGTGATTTTGGTGGCATCGAGCGACTGACCGGCAGCGCTGAACTGCAGGATCCCCGGATCATCAAAAATCAGGTCAACCGATCCGTCGTACAACCCACGGATCATCTCATCAAGGGTAAAGTATTGTTTTACATTGGTGAACCCGAGAGTCAGAAGTGTAGTAACTGTTTCATATCCTTTTACCACGCCAACAGCAGTCACTTTTTTAGCATCGTCAATGCCGGTAAGGATCAAATTCGAACTCTTTAACCCGACAAAGGAAGTATTCCACAGGGTTATCGGGCCCACCCATTTGAACAGGGGCTTGCGTTCGGGAGTCATTACGGTAGTCAGTACCATCGTGTTTTCCCGCGTTTGCAGCAAAGTGTAAATCGAATCCCAGTTAGTGGTGATGCCGATGTTATTGCTGAGGTTCAAATCCTGCAATATCCGGTCGACTGCACCCACTGTAATCCCTTTGAGAACCCCGTTTTCCTGATAATTATAGGGTTTAAGCACTTCGCACAGAATGGTGAGGTCCTTGCCGGCGATGTCTTCCTTTTTACAGGAATATATCCCGATAGTAATGACCGCTAAAAGGATGGCAATGATTGATTTCATGGGTGGCGATTATATTTCCCTAAGTTACGGAAGAAGGCGGAAAAGAGGGATATTTATCTAATTTTATTTGATATCGAAATTGATTGCCATGAACAGATTTTTAATGACAGCCCTTTTAGTGGCTATATTATCTCCGATGCTTGCCGGTCAGGCAGTTAAACCGGAATTGAACCTGATCCCGATGCCGAAGCAGGTCGATCTCAAAGCAGGATCGTTTGAGGTTCCAACCACTTTAAATTTCATCATAAAAGGCTCGTCAGGGATGAAAAATATCGGACTGGAGAATTTTGCCACACTCCTGAAAACTGAGCTGGGAACGGTCATAAGGCAGGACGGCAAAGGAAACGGTAAATCCATCAGGATAGAGAAAAAGAAAGATATCGGACTCAAGGGAGGTGAGGAGGCGTATTGGTTAGAAGTTGAAAAAGAGGGGATTAAGATAACCGCAACTTCGGAGGCAGGGGTATTTTACGCGATACAGACACTTTCGCAGCTGATTACGGCGAACCGCACAGGGAAAAGTATCCCGTGCCTTGCTATTAAGGATTATCCTGATATTCCGGTCAGGGGATGGCAGGATGATATCAGCCGGGGACCGATCCCGACAATGGATTTTCTGGAAAAAGAGGTTAGTACACTGGCTGCCTATAAGCTGAATGCGATTACGCTATACACCGAGCATGTGTTTAAAATGAAGAAGCATCCCACGCTGGCGCCCGATGATGGCATCACGGAGGAGCAGATCGCGGAACTGAGCGCTTATGCGGCCGGATATCACGTGCAGGTGATCGGCAATTTTCAGTCGTTCGGACACATGGAAAAAATCCTGAGCAAGCCTGGCTATGAGCATCTTGCCGAGAGCGGACATATACTCACGCCAACGAAAGAGGAGTCTTATCAGTTTATGAAAGAGGTCTATTCCGAGGTGGTTCCTGCCTATTCGAGTCCGTTTTTCAACATCAATTGCGATGAGGTTTTTGGCCTGGGGGTCAGCCTGTCGAAGAAGATGGCCGACAGCATCGGCATCGAGGGGATCTACGGGTATCATATCAACCGGCTGAATGAGCTGCTTAAGCCGTATCACAAGAAAATCCTGATGTGGGGCGATATTGCTTCCGACCCGAAAATCGTTGCCAAATTGCCGAAAGATATCACCGTTATTTCCTGGGGATATCACGATGCGCCCAGCTTCGATTATGCCATCAAGCCATTCTCCGACCAGGGTCTGAACTTTTGGGTAGCGCCGGGCGTGAGCTGCTGGGGGAGCATCTTTCCCAACCTGAAAGTGGCCGAAATCAATATCAATAATTACATCCGTGATGGATTTAAGCTCGGTGCAACCGGGGTGCTCAACACCACCTGGGACGATGATGCGCTCAACTTTTTCGAGAACAACTGGTACGGTCTGGTGTGGGGAGGGGAGAAGAGCTGGAACGCTGAGGAGAGGGCCGTGGTAAGCGACGGGGTCCCGACTTTCGTCGGGATGACAAGTGCTATGGCGGGGTATAGTAAGGCTTTTGATAAGCTTTTCTTTGGTACGAGCGGTGCGTCGGTGACGTCGTGGATGCATGCTTTTTCGGCATTGCACCAGGGGAAGGTGAGGGGCATGCTAACCAATGGGCGGCTGTTTGAGCCGGTGATGCCTTTTTATCCGGAATATGTCGACGATGTGCAATTGGATCTGAACGCTGAGGTGCTGGCTAAACTGGACAGTCTGGAGGCTTTGCTGCCGGAGCTGAAAAAGGAGGTGGTGCGGAATGGTGTTGCTCTGGACTATATGGTTTATGCCTTAAACGAAGCGCGGTTTTCGGCGACAAAAAATATTTTCAGAGTGCAGCTGTACCGGTATCTGAAAGGGCTGAATGGCGCTCTTTCGGCCGAGAGCCTGAAGGCGACGCTCAAGATTCTGATCCGCGAATCGGACCAGCTGAAAAGCCGGTATGCTGAGCTGTGGAAGCTCGAGAGCCGGCCATGGTGGCTCGACAAAAATCTGCAGAAATTCGAGCAGCTGGCGCAGGGTTTGCGAGATCTGCGCGGGTTAACCATATTAACGATTGCCGATACCCTCACGCCGGCCGGTCGCGAGGTGAAAATGCGATCGATTCTCGATAACCTGCCGGTATATTACACGCTCGATGGTTCCGCGCCGAGAGCCGGATCAGAAAAATTTACAGGTCCGGTTTTTCTGAAAAGCGATGCCACCATCCGGGCACGGGTGTTTGCCGAGGGCAAGGAGTTTCCCGAATCCGTGGACAGTCTGATTATGCATAAAGCCATCGGAAAGCTCTATAAACTGAGCTGCACCTGGAGTCCCTATCATCCGGCTTATGACGCAGGCGGGAAATTCGGCCTCATCGACGGGCGCACCGGCAGCGTAAAAGATATCCGCAGCGGCCGCTGGCAGGGATATTCCGGTCAGGATATCAATATTGAACTTGATTTCGGTAAAACCGATACACTGCATACCCTCTCCATGGGATTTTATCAGCATACCTTCAGCTGGGTGATTTTACCTAAGCGGCTCGATATTTTCTATTCAGATGACGGTACCAACTATGAGAAATATGTCAGTCTGAACCATACGATTCCGGTTGATTTTCCCGATCCCGTGGTTTACCGTTTCGAGACCGACCTGAAAAATCTCAAAACACGCTACCTGAAAGTCGTTGCCGTTTACTTCGGACCGTTGCCCGAATTTCATGCATCAAAGGGGCAGGAATCAATGATGTTTGCTGATGAGGTGATTGTGAGATAGGGCAGAAGGCAGAGGGCAATAAGGCAGGAAGCAAGGTTCTAAAGCTTAAAATAATACGTATCAGGTCGCCCTCGAAGAGTTGTCATTCCCGCGCAGGCGGGAACCCCGTCGCATACCACGAAACAATGTGAGTACTCTGTATGCCAAAGCATATAATTTACTGTATTTAAGGTGAATTATATCTAAATGCATATAATGCTGTTTATCCCGATCAAGTTCTTGATCCTTCTTATCGTATTCGTTGCATTTTCTGCAACGAATAGGCAATTTTTTCGTGGCATTCTTCCAGATCAGCTTTAAAACGGAGTGGTAAAAAGGCAAGAATTGAAATACGGGATAATGTGCCGATAGCGTAAACGTCTTCTTCGAAGAAAATTCCCGGCTGAACTATGGAAAATTATTATCTTTGTGTAAAGATTTTGACAATGAGAGCATTAGAATTTAAATCGAAAATACAGAACAATCAAATTCAGATTCCGATCAAGATCCAACCTGAATTAAAATCGAATCAGGGTAAAGTTATTCGGGTGATTGTTTTGATTGATGAACCTGCTGTATATGATAATTTGTCATTTCAGGAAGTGGCCAGCAGGGAGTTCCTAGAAGGATATGCCGAATCAGATTCAATTTACGACAAAAGCTAAATGGAAAAATTTTCTTTTGGAGAAATTGTATTATTGAAATTTCCTTATACTGATGGCTTGACCTATAAGAGAAGACCAGCTCTGATAATTAGCGACTTTGAAGATGGTGATATCGTTGTTTGCCGGATCACCAGTCAAGTATACGATTCCAACCAAGATGTTTATATTGAAAACTGGGAAAAATCGGGGTTAAAATTACCATCCATTGTTCGGGTTCATAAAATCGTAACCTTGTATAAAGCTATGGTAGAAGTCGTTATGGGTAAAATTGACGAACCATTGGCACGGAAAATTAAAGGCATATTCGCAAACCTTGCCGAATAAGAGCATCAAACTTCCATCATCAAAAAGTGGGAGTTGCCGTTTGTTTTACCTCACAAACCTCCCCGGCTTTTCAGCTTTTTCCCGGTAAAATGAGCCACTTCCTTTCAGGTTATTGAGTTGTTTATTGCATTCCGCAACATTACCCAGCTTTAAATAGCAGAAAGCCGCGTACCATCGGGCATGCTGATTGTACGATCCTCCCAGGGGAATCAGCAATTGATAGGAATCTATTGCCTCCTGATATTTCCCCAGAGCCTGACTGGTTAATCCGTGCATAAGGCGGTAATCGGGGTTGGCCGGATTTACTGCGAGCAATGAATCGGTTAATATTCGCGCTTTTCCCAGGCTCGTGCATCTATCAGAACTTCCAGAAATTCATCGTCGGTTAATTTTTGCTTTTCCATTGACCAACATTTTTCCGGCGACAGGTTTTCCAGTATTCCTTCCATTAATTGTTGCTCTTTATCAGTAAGATACCCTAAACAAACATCGGTGGCATCGCTTATTTCATACAATTCAATCTCTGCATCCTTTGGTGCGGGCCCTGCGGTAAATGCCGCCGGATTAGCTGCACCATCGATATCTTTAAAATTCACCTGCAAAAGTCTGAAGATAAGTCTGTCGGTTAAAATTATCTATCAGCATATCAGACAGTTGTAATTTATTTTTCAAACGACATTAAGGTTTGGGCGCGATCTGACATAATAAGGTTGAAGGTCAAATTTAAATGATCCTCTGTTTTATTATGAAAAACCAAAACCGCAAGAATCAAATTGAGCTTATCTGTCAGTTTCTTAAAATCTGGCGGAGATCACAAAATATTTCACAGCAACTGCTATACAATAAGATAGGGATTGATGTGAGCAATTATGAAAATGGTAAATGTTTACCTGGTATCATTACGATTTTGTCACTTTGCGATTTTTATGGGCTAACCTTTGATAGTCTTTTAAAATCTGCTGAAGCCGTTGACCGGGGTTCAATTTCTATTGGAGGCTTTTTTGAAATGGCAGAAAGAAGTCGGCAGCTGGCAATCGGCAGTCACTAAGAAAAAGTCAGAATTTGAAATGCGTGATGATTAAAATTAGACACACCTTAGCAAGTCTGGCTGAATAGTAACATCTAATTAATTTGTCAGTCCCGAACTTTGCGGAGAATAATTATTCTAATCTCCGCAAAATTGCGGTGAATCCATGAGGAGATTTTTTTAAGGCTGCCGGTCTAACTTTTAACCTTCACATTGAACAGCCACCCATCCAGGGTGGTGAAAATCGAAATGAGCATCAGTACGGTCATCCCGACCTTTGGGAATAAGGGTCCGGGAGGGGCCAATAGCCAAACAATGCACAACATCAGAAAAGCTGAGGCCAGAACGGTAATTCTCTGGCTTTTAGTCTTGACCTTTAATTGATTTTTAAGTTTGAATCGCTCAATGAATAACCCCGGCAGAATAAGGGTCAGGCCCACGATCACAACAATTACAATCTCAAGAACTGACATAATCGGAATTTAGATAGTGCAAGATAGGCAATAAATTAAGGCAGAAGGCAGAGGGCAGAGGGCGAAAGTAAAGTAAAAAGATATTAGGGGTAAGTTGAAAGTTTGTTGGTCAAATTGCTGAAATTCCAGATAATCCGGTAAAAAGAATATTGTAAATTACCCGTTCGCATATTTCAAACAACCACCAAATGACGACGAAAGCAAAATCCTTATTAACGACTTCACTGATCATCATTTCCGCAATCGGTGTTTACCTGATTACGCGATTGTTTATCCTTAAAAATTTCGGTCATCATTATATTCCGATGGAAGGCGTACTCCTCGGTTTTCTTCTCATCGGGTTTTATCAGCAAAAATTATTATCCGACTGGGCTTTCCGGTTCCGGTATCTTTTGAATGCGGTGGCCTTGGGATTGGGTTGCGCTTTTCTTGGTCTCCTGGATTTATTTATCCTGGACGATCAAAAAAAACTGGTTCTACAACTGGTTTTTGCTTTTGGAAGCGGTTTTATCTGGGGATTATTCCTCGGATTAATCGATTATTATAATATCAGGAAACGCCGTAAATCTGTCAGCTATACAGGTAAGGAACATCCATTGATTACCGGCAGGGCAGGGCGATTGAATGCCGATAAATCCTATTCACACGGATTAGCATTTCTTCTGGCCAAAAAAATGGTATTCCTGGCACCCGGTGAACCCGCTCAGGAGCTCGTTATCAAGCAAATTAACCGTATGGAAATCAGCAAGGCCTTCAGTCTCTCAACCACCCTGATATTGCATTTAAACACCTCGGAAACGGTCACGCTCAACTTGTCGATGCCGTATTACTGGATGAAGAAACTCAAGTCCTGAAGACTGAAAACTGCCTACTGCATCTCTACCTCAGGCTCGAGCTCTATCTCATCAACCTTTAAAATGTCTTTTTTGTAGAACAGCGATCCGAGTAGGAAAAGCACGCCTGCCAGTAGTACCATCGCCGGCAAAACCGACATTGCCACATGCAGGCCCGACTTGTCAGAGATCTTACCGATAACCCAGGGTCCGAGCATCGATCCGAGTGTATTCTGTATAACTACCGCAATGGCATAGGAAGTGGCACGCAATCCCGGATGAACCAGATCTTGCGTGATTGCTCCGGCAGCCGGGATAAACATAGTCACCGTGACTCCGAAAAGCAGCAGGAAAATATATTGCATTCCATCCTTAAAGACAATGAAAGCGAGGAAACAGAAAATGGCGGCAACAACTGAGGTGATTCCCGGAAAAACCAGACGGGCATTGGGCTTGGTGCGCCTCCAACGGTCAACGATATATCCGCCGAGTGGTGCCCCGATCAATGCCAGCAGCATCACCAGCGATGCCTTGGTACTGGATTGTTGCACCGGAGTGCCGTATTCGCGGGTGAAATAGGAAGGCAGCCAGGTGAGCAGCGAGGTGGTGGTGAAAACCACCGCCATCATCCCGAAATAGGTGAAAAGCAACGAGGGCTTATCGGCAAATTCCTTGAACATATCCTTCGTACTCATCTTGATCTTTACGATGTTGGCCCCCTTAACTCTCGGACCTTTCCTGTGCTCCAGCTTAACGGTTTTGTAATCTTTGCTAATGAAAAACAGAATGGCAATGATCAAACCCGGAATGGCCACAATGCCGAAAGCACTGCGCCAGCCCCAGCGAGCAGCAATGAATCCTCCGGCTGCAACACCGATAGCGCTTCCAAGCGGAATCGCCGCATTCCATAATCCCATCATCCATGAACGTTTTTCCTGCGGATATAATCCCGATATCATTGCAGATCCGCCAGGTGCATATCCTGCTTCGCCAATGCCGATAAATGTACGCGTGGTGATCAGGGCGCCAAAGCTTTTTGTAAATGCAGCAGCAGCAGTAGCAAAACTCCAGAGGGCAGCCATTACCCCGATGGTGCGCCGCCGGCTCCACCGGTCGATAATGAACGACACCGGAAAGGTGAGGATCACAATCGATAAATATACCGCCGACATCAATGTGCCAAGCCTGGCATCACTCATGCTGAATTCAGCTTTTATATAGGGCAGCAGGGCTGATACAACCATCCTGTCGACATAATCGAACATGTACAGGAGGAACAGCAGCGAGAACAGGTAGTTCGTGTATTTTCTCGGGAAGATGTACCCCGGCAGTATATTTCCACTCTTGTTCATATCGGAAAGATTAGGTTTAGCGTTTCCAAATCAGAATCACGAAATTTACGCTTCCGGATATTCTTGGGATTAAGTACTTTTACCTAAAGACACAAACACAAACAAACATGAAAAGGTTTAAAATTATTGCCGTTGCAGTGATTCTGGTGTTGCTGGCCGGCTGCAGCCTGAAGCCGGGTGTGACTATCATGCGCGGCGGGAAAACAGATTACGTGATATACGTGGCAGATACAGCCAATCATCAGATTATTCGGGCCGCCAAAATTCTCCAAACCTATCTGAAGAAAATAGGAGGAGCGGAACTTCCGGTACAGTTCGGTCTGCCGGTGATTCCTAAAAAGGCAATCCTCATTAATCCCGATGCACGTGCCGGCCACGAAGATGCCTTTAGTATTGTATCGATGGACCAGCAGATATTTATTACCGGTGGTACCCACAAAGGATGTATCTATGGAGTGGTCGACCTTCTCGAAAAACAGTTGGGCTGCCGGATGTATGCTCCCGGTTTTGAAGTGGTTCCCAAGCTGAATAAGATCAGGATACCCAAGCTGAATGTGGCTGACCAGCCAGTGAATGAATATCGCAATGTTTACGGGCAATTCGGACTGAATGAGGATTATCGTGACTGGCAAAGGATCGATATCATTCAGGATGTTTTTGCCGATGGATATTACGTGCACACCATGGGCAGCCTCGTTCCATGGCAGGAAAATTTCAAAAAGCACCCGGAATATTATGCCCTGATGAACGGCAAGCGCGTGCCGGATCAACTCTGCCTGTCGAATCCTGAGGTCCTGAAAATCGCCCTCGCAAAACTGGAACATGATATTCCCCTCCAGCCTGGAAAACAGGTGTGGTCAGTGAGCCAGAACGACAATTTTTCCTATTGTCAGTGCGATGCCTGTAAAAAAATTATCGCCGAAGAGGGCAGCCCGGCCGGTCCAATCATCCGTTTTGTAAATGAAGTGGCTAAGAAATTTCCTGATAAAATCATTTCCACATTAGCCTATCAGTACAGCCGTCAAGCTCCAAAAGTCACCAAGCCTGCCGACAATGTTCAGATCATGCTATGCACCATCGAGCTTAATCGTAGTCAGCCGATCGCTGAAGATCCGCGCAGCGCCTCATTCCTGAAGGATATCGTTGACTGGGGCAAAATCGCAAAACATATTTATCTGTGGGATTATACGGTGAACTTTTCACATCATACCACACCGTTTCCTAACATGCATGTGCTGCAACCTAACATCCAGCTCTTCGTGAAAAACAATGTGTTCTCCCATTTCCAGCAGTCGAATACTGATGTTGGACATGAATTTTCAGAGCTGAAATCCTACCTGTTGTCACGACTTTTATGGAATCCCAATGTTAAGGTTGATTCCATAATCACCGATTTTACCAACGGATATTACGGTGCGGCCGGTCCTTTCGTGAGGATGTACCGCGATACCCTGGAGGGCGAAATCCTGAAAACGAAGGAGTGGCTGGATATTTACGGTCCCCCGACTGCGCATGAAAACACCTTCCTTTCGGAGGGCAATATTGCCCGTTATCTCGGGTATTTCGATAAGGCCATTGCGGCAGTGAAAGATCAGCCGGAGGTACTTTTACATGTGAAAACCGCTCTGCTGCCGGTTCAGTATGCTGCAATGGAAATAGGCAAAAATCACATGTTTGCTCCCCGCGGTTGGTATAGCGTGGAGGGCAAAAATTATGTGTTGCGCGAAAATATGGTGAAGATGCTGGAGGATTTTTATCAGACCTGCAAAGACGCTAAAGTGAAAACACTCAGCGAAGGAGGTCTCACCCCCGAGAATTATTATCAGGCGACCAAGCGATTCCTGAAAGTGGAGGTTCAGGATAACAAGGCATTTCAAAAATCCGTAACGGCTAACCCGCTGCCGTCGACAAAATATGGGGGTGGCGATCTCACCTATCTGACCAATGGCGTTAAGGGGGCCAATGATTACAAGGTGCACTGGCTCGGCTGGGAAGCACAGGATTTTAGTCTTGATACCGATCTTGGCACTGCTCAGAGACCGGTATCTATTGAGATGAGCACCCTGTACGATCCAAAAAGCTGGATCCTTCATCCGGTCTCGGTTTCCTGTTCAGTATCTGAGGATGGCAAAACCTATAAGTCCATCGGAACTATTGCAGTTACCGGCGATCAGCAAAAAGAGGACGTCACGAGGACTTTTACATTTAAACCCGGCTCAGTGCCTGTGCGTTATATAAAATTCAATGTGAAGGGAACGATTCACCTTCCAAAATGGCACCCCTCGGCTGGTGGTGCTTCCTGGGTTTTTGTTGATGAGATTGTGGTGAAATAGTAAATGTGTTGATACCATGAAAATCGCATTGGTCGTTTTTGGCACCCGGGGCGATGTTCAGCCTACAGTCGCCCTGGCACTGAGGCTCCTCTCGCATAGTCACGAAGTGGTTTTATGCGTTCCGCCAGAGCATGAGTCGTGGATAAAGGCTTACGGCTGCCCGGTAATCCCTTTCGGCACCAACGTGAAAGAGATGATAAAGAAGGGCGGTGAAAAGTCAAATAGTCCCGCTACCCGGCCCTCCATAAAAACTATGAAACAGGAGATCTGTTCTCAGATCGATAAATTACCTGATATTATTCGTGGCTCCGATCTGGTTATTGGAGTGGGACTGGTTCATGGCGTGCCCACGGCGGCTGAAAGACTCGGTATTCCTTATCGGTTCATGGCCTTTTATCCCGGGATTATGGGGCCGCCAAAAGAGGCGCCTTTTCCCGATCGGCTGGGTTTTGGATTTGGCAGATGGGCTATGAATGCCTCACTTTTGGGGGTGATCAATAAGAAACGCAAGTCGATCGGAATGAAACCTGTTGTCGATATCTGGACCAACTGGATGGGTGAAAACGTGATATTGGCATCAGAAAAATCATTGATCCCGGTTTCGGAGGGAGTGGATTTTCACTTTATCCAAACGGGATATATGTTTCTGCCTTCGCTCGAGAAGATGTCAGTTGAGGTGGAGAATTTTCTGAAAGCCGGCGATCCGCCCGTATTCATTGGCTTTGGCAGCAATCCGATACACAACCCTGAGCAATATGGACTCATGCTTGCTGAGGTGGCAAAAACCACCGGCAGGCGGCTGATCATATCAAGAGGGTGGGGCGCCATTGAATCGAATGCCGGCATGGAAAATTGCCTGTTCGTTGATGAAGTGCCGTACAATCTTCTCTTTCCGCATGTTGCCCTGGTGATCCATCATGGCGGTATCGGGACCATGGCGGCTGCAGCAAAAGCCGGGGTGCCCCAGGCAGCATTCCCTTTCATGGCTGATCAGTTCATGAACCAGAAGGAGCTGATAAAGCTCGGTGTATCACCAAAGACTGCCACCTTTAAAAAGCTGTCTGCCAAAGTCCTGATTCAGGTGATCTGCGAAGGCCTGATCAATGCAGGCTACCGTGAAAAGGCCGCCGCTATTGCCAAAGAGATTAATGCACATGATGGAACGGAATTGACGGTTCGATTAATAACCTCCCTTTTTTAAGGCAGGAGGGCAAGAGGGCAAAAAGGCAAAAAGGAAAGGCGTAAAAATTAAGCAATAAGTCAATGAGAGCGTTAATTAACAATAAGTCAATGAGAGCCCCAATTAAGAAATAAGTTGATGCAGAGCGCCTTGCAATTTTAGTCTTATAAACTTTACTTCCTGCCTCTTTGCCTTTTTGCCCTCTTGCCATATTTTAGTAAGATCGTACTAACTCTGACACTATGAAACATATCGCCACCCTCCTCCTCTTCGCCCTCCTCACCCTCCCCGCCCTCTCGCAGGGACGCACCAGCGTGCAGCTGGGCAACCTGAAAAAAGTGACAACTGATGGTGAAAGCGTAGTGCTTGTCACCAATGAAGCCCAGGTACGGCTGATGGCCTACGGACCGGAAATCATCCGGGTGCGGGTATCGAAAGATAAGCCCGCAGCCGATTTTTCGTACGCCGTGATCGGCAAGCCGGAGGGCGCCCTCATCAAATTTTCAGAAAACAGTAAGGAAATCGTGTTCGCCAATGGAAAGCTTACGTTAACCATCAATAAGTCGCCGGTGCGTCTCAAATTTTCTAATGACAAGGGTGAGGTGATCAGTGAGGATGACCCATCGCTTGGAGTCAGCTGGATGGGTAACGCCGTGACCAATTACCGCAAGCTATTTGCGGATGAGCGGTTTATCGGTCTGGGTGAGAAAACCGGCGGGCTCAACCGTCGCGGCAGCGCCTACGTAAACTGGAATTCCGATGTGCCGGCGTACGTCCTCGATAAGGATCCGTTGTACTCCACAATACCCTTTTTCATTGGCCTGCACGATAAGCTGGCCTACGGAATTTTCATGGATAATTCCTATAAGTCGTGGTTCGATTTCGGAGCTTCGTCCGATAATACCATGTCGAGTTTCGGGGCAGCCGATGGCGATCTCGACTACTATATGATCAGCGGAAATTCGGTGAGCGATATCATCCGGAATTATACCGGACTGACCGGTCGCGCCAAGCTGCCACCCATCTGGAGCTTTGGTTACCAACAGTGCCGCTGGTCGTATTATCCGGATAAAGAATTATTGACCGTAGCAAAAACCTTCAGGGATAAGCAGATACCTATCGATGTATTGTATCTGGATATACATTACATGGATAATTACAAGATTTTCACCTTCAGCCCGGTGAACTATCCCAAACCTGCGGAGACTATCGCGGAGCTGAAGAAAATGGGCTTTAAGGTGGTGGTGATCATCGATCCCGGTCTGAAAGTGGAGCCCGGATATTTTGCCTACGAGGAGGGGGTTAAGAATAACTATTTCGTGAAATATCCGAATGGAACCAACTACATCGGAAGTGTTTGGCCGGGGCGTTCGCATTTCCCCGATTTTACCAATCCCAAGGTGCGTGACTGGTGGGGTGGTATGTTCAAAACCTATACGGATGTTGGGATCGATGGCTTCTGGAACGACATGAACGAGCCGGCTGCCTGGGGTCAGAATATTCCCGATCTGGTGCAGTTTGACTATGACGGACTGAAATCAACGATGAGCCAGGTGCATAATATTTATGGCATGCAGATGGTCCGATCAACTTATGAAGGGGTGCGAAAATTGAAGCCCGAATTGCGGCCGCTGACGATTACCCGCGCAACCTACGCAGGCGGACAGCGGTACTCCACCATCTGGACCGGCGACAATGCCTCTTATGATGGACATATGTTGCTGGGATCGAGGCTGGTGAACAGTCTGGGTGTTTCAGGATATCCTTTTGCCGGTCCGGATATCGGCGGATTCATTGGCGAGCCCTCCAAAGAGTTGATCACCCGATGGTTATCTATAGGAGTTTATACTCCGTTTATGCGGATGCATGTTGATTATGACCATAATTACCGCGAACCCTGGATTTATGGCAAAGAAGCGGAAAAGGTTAATCGCGAGCTGATCAGCCAGCGCTACCGTTTGCTGCCGTACATCTATTCCACCGCTTTCGAGGCTACCCAGAGCGGTTTGCCCGTGAGCCGTACCCTGGCCATCAATTACTCTTTTGATGATCAGGTATATAAATCGGACTATGAAAACGAGTACCTGTTTGGCGATCATATTCTGGTAGCTCCGGTGGTGAGTACTCAGCAATATCTGAAGGTTTATCTCCCGGCGGGCGGCTGGTACCGACTCTCGAACGACATGTATTATGAAGGTGGCAAAGAAGCTATTGTGGAGGCGCCGCTGAATGACCTGCCTGTTTTTGCCAGAGCCGGAGCCATTATCCCGATGCAGGCAGTAATCCAGAATACCACGGAGAAGCCCGATGGAACGCTGCTGGTGCATATTTACCGGGGCGATCAGCCAACATCATTTATCTATTATGAGGATGACGGGGTTTCTTTTGCGTTTGAAAAAGGAGCTTACTGCAAGCGGACATTTACTTATGATCCGGCGAAAAAGGAAATCGGAATAACAGGTGAGGATGGAAACTTTACGAGTAAATTCAGCAAGGTTAAACTGATTTTACACGGGTTTCCTACTATTGCAAAAATCAGGATAAACGGTGTTCTGACTGCTGTTGCAGGGGAGCCCGCATCACTGCAGTCTGTCGTTTTCGACTGGTCGCAAAAATCGAGTTTAGTGCATTGGGAGTAAATTTAAAATAAAACGATAAAAATTATTTGTTTTATTTTATACTGATCCTATCTTTGTCGCAGTTAAATTTTATAAAAGACGAAGATGAGGAATATTCGGATTTCTAAAATGCTGGGCATACAGATCGTTTTATGGATTACGATCTTTTTTTCGGGGGAGGCTTTGATATACCATGTTCGCTGGTTTGTCCCATTCCTAACTTCCCAAATGAGCTATATTGTTCCGGCCGGCCATACCCCGCTGGTATGGTTTATGGTACAGATTTTAAGTGACTGCATCTTTTTATATGTTGGATATTTATTGATTCGTTTATTCGGGAATTACCGGCGAACCGGGTTTTTCGATGAGAAAAGCCTTAAGGTTTTTGATGGTGTGATCCTTGCCTGCATTGCTCTTGCTGTTCTTGGTGCCGGTCAGACTATACTCAATAATTGGAATGAGGTCCACATCAATCAATGGAATTCATTGGAGGCCATCAGCAATTTGCTGTTCAGATCATTCACAAACCTGATAGTTTTCCGGGAGCCGCAAACCATGTATTTTCTTTTAGCGATTATCCTTTGGGCAGTGAAGCAATTTGTGACCAAGGCCCTTTTTGTTAAGAGTGAAAATGAGGCATTTATCTGATTATGGCAATAGTTATTAACCTTGATGTAATGATGGCCCGGCGGAAGATGTCGTTGAATGAACTTTCTCAAAAAGTAGGCTTGACCACCGTGAATCTGTCGATTCTGAAAACCGGCAAAGCCCGGGGAGTCAGGTTCGCAACTTTGGAGGCCATCTGCAAGGTATTGGAATGCCAGCCGGGCGACATTCTGGAATTCAGGGAATAATTCAATATCCCCTTTTGCGGTATAAAAATGGCAGGCAGACTTTTTTCGTTAAACTGATTAACTTTATATCCGAACGAAATCACTGAAGATCCCCGTGATTTGAAAAAAATTATTGAATCCATGAAATACAATTTTTTAGGAAATACAGGCCTCAGAGTATCAGAACTTTGTTTAGGTACCATGACATTTGGCGGACGTGGTATGTGGACGGCTATCGGAACGCTGCCTCAAGATCAGGTCAATGCGCTCGTTAAACAATCCATTGAAAGCGGCATAAATTTTATCGATACAGCAAATGTCTACAGTGAGGGACTGAGCGAACAAATGACCGGGAAGGCCGTTCGCGATCTTGGTCTTAACCGCCACGATCTGGTTATTGCCACAAAGGTGCGTGGACAGATGGGGCCGGGTCCAAACAATTCCGGACTGAGCCGTAAGCATATCCTTCAGCAGGCCGATGAAAGTTTGTCGCGACTGAATATGGATTATATCGATCTGTATCAGATTCACGGTTTCGATTCGCTCACACCAATGCAGGAAACCTTGTCGGCCCTGGATTCCCTGGTTAAAAGCGGTAAGGTTCGATATATAGGATGCAGCAATCTGGCGGCATGGCAAATTATGAAAGCGCTGGGGATCTCAGCTCAGGAGCATATCAGCAAGTTCATTTCGCTGCAGGCCCATTACACGATTGCCAGCCGCGATCTGGAAAGGGAATTGGTTCCTATGCTTATCGATCAGAAAATAGGCCTCATGGTTTGGAGTCCGCTGGCTGGTGGATTTTTAAGCGGTAAGTACAGTCGCAACGCAGTATCGGAAACCGGTCGCCGCACAAATTTCGATTTCCCTCCGATCGATAAGGAAAAAGCGTACGATATCATCGATGTTATAAAGGTTATCGCAGATGCGAAAAAGGTTACAATAGCTCAGGTTGCATTGGCCTGGCTGTTACACCAGCACGTGGTGACTTCTGTGATCGTTGGTGCGAACAAACCTGAGCAATTGTCGGATAACCTGAATTCGATCCAGGTTCAGTTTACTGCCGATGAGCTTGCCATGCTCAATGATATCAGTAAGCTGGCTCCCGAATATCCAGCCTGGATGATTGACCGCCAGAGCAGAGACAGGAAATAAAAACTATCAACAAAAAATACTTTTATGAATTCAGATTACACCATTTCCAGCTACCTCGTGAGCCGTTTGCAAGAGATCGGTATCAAGCATATTTTTGGAGTTCCAGGTGATTATGTGCTGGATTTTCTTGATGAAGTTATAGCCAGTCCAATCAATTGGGTAGGCACTTGTAACGAATTGAATGCCGGTTACGCGGCCGACGGATATGCCCGTATGAATGGTGCCGGCGCCGCAGTGGTAACTTATGGAGTGGGTGGCCTGAGTATACTGAATGCTGTGGCCGGAGCCTTTGCCGAGCAGGTCCCAATGATCGTTATCAGCGGTGCCCCGGCAAGTACGCGCAGGGCATCGGGTGCCATGGTGCACCACTTGATCTCGCATTACGATATGCAGCTCGATATTTATAAGAAAATTACTGTCGACTCCGCGATTCTTACTGACCCCGATACTGCACCTGACGTGATCGACCGTATCATAAAAAACTGTGTTTTCCGCAAGCTCCCTGTTTACCTGGAAATCCCAGCGGATCTGGCCAAAGCTCCTTGCCGCAAGCCAGGCGATCTGCGTTTGTTCAAGACCGTGACATCAAATCCTGATAGTTTGAAGGAGTGCCTCACCGAGGTTGCCGACCGGATCAATAATGCGGAAAACCCCCTGATTATTGCCGGAGTTGAGTTGCTTCGTCAGAATTTGGGTAAGGAAACCCTCTACCTGGTGGAAAGTACTGAAATCCCATTTGTTACCATGCTGGCCAGTAAATCGATTTTGCCCGAGCTGCATCCTCAGTTTGCCGGTATTTACCAGGGCGGATGGAGCCGCGAATCGGTCCGCAAGCAGGTGGAGGATTCGGATTGCCTGATATCACTCGGTGTATGGATCACCGACCTCGATACGGGCATGTTCAGCATCAACCTGGAGAACCGGAAAATGATCAGCGCCGGCGATGGAAAAGTATCTGTCGGCAATCATTCTTATCAGGGGATCCAGCTGCAGCATTTCATCAATTTCCTGTTGCCGCTCATCAAACCACGCGATTTAAAACATTCGCACCCGCATGAGATGGCCCCGCGCAAGGGAACATTCGTGCCGCAGAAAGCCACAATTTTAACGGCACCGCGCCTGTATGAATGCATCAATTCCAGTCTGGAAGATGATATGGTCATGCTTTCGGAACCGGGTGATGCTTTCTGCGCAGCCCCTGAGTTTCATATCGAGGAGTCCGATAATTTCATCGTTCAGAGCTACTATTGCTCAATCGGTTTCTGCACCCCGGCTGCATTGGGAGTATCACTTGCACGGCCCGACAAGCGCCCGTTCATTCTCACCGGCGACGGAGCCTTCCAGATGACCGCCCAGGAAATCTCGACAATCATCCGGGAAAAGCGTCCGGCAATTCTGCTGGTGATCAATAACGACGGATACCTGATTGAGCGCGTGTTGCATGAAGACGGGCCATACAATGATATCCAGATGTGGAACTACTCCAAACTTTCCGAGGTATTTGCCGGTGGCGATTTTGTGATCGGCAGGAGAGTGACGACCGAGGAAGAACTCAACGATGCTCTGAAGATAGCAGCTGCAGCCAAAGACAAGTTAGTAATCATTGAGGCCGTTCTGCCGAACCGCGATTATTCCGCTGGCTTGCAGCGCCTGGGTAACGCTTATCGCGGCAAGAAATAGGGAATTATAACCCTGAGGTGACGTCCAATCCCAAAAACCTGGGCAACTTTATTGAGGAGGTCAGAGCAATTCTTTAAGTTTTGCTTTGACCTCTTCTCCTGTTGGGTCCACGGCCAGTACGGTGCCATTTTTGTCGACCATGATAATCTTTCCAACGCTTAGCGATACGCCATATTTATCCCAGATTTGGTTTTGACGGTCCAGGTCAACGAGGTTAACCCAAGGCCATTTTTCCTTTTCGAGCCGATCTTTCATCGCATCCGTATTTTTTATCTCGGCAGCTATCCCCACAATCGTAAAGCCTTTGTCGTGGTACTCGTCATAAATCGGTGCCAGTTCCCTGGTATGCCGGATACACGGTCCGCACCAGGTAGCCCATAAATCGATAATGGCAACTTTTCCCTTGATCAGTTCCGATAAAGTATGCTTGCTGCCATTCAGGTCGGGCAAGGTAAAATCGATAAAATGCCCGCCAATTTTAATGTTCTCCAGCCCATTCAAAATATCACCCACCAATTTAGTATAGGGGTGGTTCGGGAATTTTTTAGCGAAAACCGGATAAATTTCCCGGATCTCCTTCAGTGTTACCGAATTATACCGGGTTTCCACCAGGTCTTCGAGGATCATTGAGTATGCCTGGATCGTGAGATTTTTACTTATATAATCAGACCGGAACTTTATCTCATCGGAGCCGATTTGTTTGTATTGGATTTCAATCTCTCTCGCTAACGGGGTTTTATGATTTCCAGAATTTATCAAAGAATCCATTTGCTTCTTGAAAAAATCTTCCTGAGCCTGACTTTTTGCCGATTCGTAACTGTCAGATAATCTTTTTAATTCAGGGGTCCAATACTGATTGTTCTTCTCCAGAGAGTCCTGGATTTTGAGAAGCGGGGCTACTCGGGAATAAACATTAATCTGAATGGCCTGGTAATACTCAACCATTGACTGGTTGATCTTGCCCCCGATGATTTTATTTTTCTCGAACTGATTTTGGGGATACAGTTCGAATTGGACTATTTTCTGATCAGGAAAGAACTTGATCGGGCGCCAGCCACCGCCATCTAATTCATCCTTAAAAGTGAAATCCCAGGCCACAATATCCTTTACCTCCATTTTGTACTCGAATTTTCCATTTATTATCGGTATGAAGATTGTAGCGAATCGAAGATCTTCATTTCTTCTCTTAAGAATCAAGGTGTCGCTCTTGCGATCAACGACTGTCCCTTTGAGGGTGCAGGTGAAATCATGCGGGGTGCATGAAATCATGGATATCATGGTTATACCGATGATTGCGGTCCTTAGGTTATGAGGAAGCATGTTGATTAATTTTGATTCTCGAATCGGGATTGTGATTGTGTAATCAAATGTACTAAACCTTATCTTTGAATGAAACCAAAGCTAAACTGAAATGAAAAGCCGGATCGCCTTCTTTTTCCTGATCAGCCTGGTACTTTTATCGGGCTGTACCGATTCCTCTGATAAAACCGCATCGAACCACCTGACTTTATGGTACAAACAGCCGGCAAAAGTCTGGGATGAAGCCCTCCCGGTCGGTAATGGCCGTTTGGGCGCAATGGTTTTTGGCAATGCTGAAAAAGAACGTATCCAGATCAACGAAGAGAGCATCTGGGCCGGGTGCCCGGTGAATAATAACAACCCGGGATCGCTGGCTCACCTGCCCGAGATCCAGAAGGCATTGTTCGAGAGCCGTTTCAAGGAGGCCTGGCAGTTGGCAAACGATAATATGCTGGGTACCCCACCACGAATCCGGTCGTATCAGCCGCTGGGCGATCTGCTGATCAATTATGCCTGGAAAACCAAGCCGGAAAACTACCGCAGATCACTCGATTTGAAAACCGGTGTTGCCGCGACCGAGTTTACCGTTGATGGCAAAAAATACCGTCAGGAAGTGTACGCCACGGTCCCCGATAATATGCTGATCATAAAAATAAAAGCACTGAACGGAGGAGCTATCGACGCCGACTTTACCATGACCCGTGAAAAGGATGCCGTGGTGACCGCAACTCCGGATGGCAAGCTACTTTTGACCGGGCAGATTATTGACGCCGAAGATAAGGGCAGTGGCCCGGCCGGTGCCCACATGAAATTCGCCGGCGAAGCACGCCTCATGCGCTCCGGGGGAAAGTTGGCAGTCGAGGGTGGAAGTTTAAAGGTGGAAAGGGCCCGGGAAGTAACAATCCGCCTGACAGCAGCGACCGATTTTTCGATTGCTAAATTGGACTTCGACCGGACCATTGATCCGGCTGCTACCTGCAAAAAAATACTCGATGCGGCAGACAATCAATCCGATAAAGACCTGATGAAAAGGCACCTGGCCGAATATCAGCCGATTTTTAACCGGGTGGCACTGGATTTGGGCGGATCAGTGCTGGATTCACTTCCGACCGATGACCGGCTCGTAAGGATGAAATCAGGCGCTGAGGATAATGCCCTCATCGCCATGTATTTTCAATACGGCCGTTATCTGCTGATGGGTTCATCGCGCGGACCGGCCACCTTGCCCGCCAACCTGCAGGGTGTATGGAACAAGGATATGAATGCCCCATGGAATGCTGATTTCCATACCAATATCAATTTACAGATGAACTACTGGCCGGCGGAGGTGTGCAACCTTTCGGAAACTGCTCTACCTCTGGTTTCTTTCATGCAAAAACTCGTGGTACCCGGTACGCGAACTGCTAAAGAAATGTATGGTACTGAAGGCTGGGTGTTTCATCATCTCGTCGATCCCTTTGGCCGAACCGGTGTGGCCGATGGTGTTTGGGGCATCACGCCGCTGAATGGTCCGTGGATGACTTTTACCGTGTTTGAGCATTTTCTGTTTACCCGCGATACCGCTTTCCTGCGCAATGTTGCCTGGCCGATGATGAAAGGATCGGCCCAGTTTGTTCTCGGATTTCTGGTGGAATCGCCCGATGGATATTTGGTAACCAACCCTTCGCATTCTCCCGAAAATGCTTTTCTGGTTCCGGGGACAAAAACAAAAGAAAACTCGGCATTGACCTATGCTGCCACTGTGGACATCGAAATACTGAATACCCTGTTTGATAATTGTAAAGAGGCTTGTAAAATCCTTGGCACCGATCAGGATTTTGCTGCAAAACTGGATGCAGCGCAGAAAAGACTGCCACCGGTGGTCATCAATTCAAAAGGGGTTATTCAGGAATGGATCAGGGATTATGATGAAGTGGAACCGGGTCACCGGCACATGTCGCACCTGCTCGGACTCTATCCGCTGGCCGAATTTACTCCGGCAACACCCGAGCTTTTCAAAGCAGCACAGGCCACTATCGAGCGCCGGCTTTCTTTTGGCGGAGGTCATACAGGCTGGAGCCGTGCCTGGATTGTATGTCAGTATGCCCGTCTGCAGAATGGTGAAAAGGCCTATGAAAACCTGCTTGCCCTGCTCCGAAAATCCACGGAGAGCAACCTGTTCGATACACATCCGCCATTCCAGATTGATGGTAATTTTGGCGGTACTGCCGGTATTGCTGAGATGCTTATCCAGTCGCATACCGGGGTGATCCATTTGCTTCCCGCACTGCCGAAAGCCTGGGCAACTGGTGAGGTGAAAGGTCTGTGTGCCCGCGGCGGTTTCGTATTCGATCTGAAGTGGGCTGATGGAAAACTGATCAACGCCACGGTAAGCTCTAAAACCGGCGGAACAGCAAAAGTCTTTTATGCTGGAAAAGAGCAGGAAATCTCAGTAAAAAGAGGCGAAAATATGGTGATTGGACTTTAATACGTCGTTATTGCGGAACGCACTCCGCAATAACTGAACAAAATTGCGGAACGTATTCCGCAAAAATGGCAATTATGACAAAACACCCCAAAAAATTCGAAGCACTCAAGGTTCCTGGATACCCTGGAGGTAAGAATGCCTTCATGGAATTTATTGCAAAAAATGTACAGTACCCAAAAGAGGCTGAGGAGGCTGGCATTGAAGGCAGCGTGATTGTGGCATACGATATCCTCGATACAGGAGCTGTTCAAAATGTCCGCATTTTAAAAGGCCTGGGCTATGGATGCGATGAGGAGGCGTTGCGGGTGATCGGACTCATGCAATTTGAGAAGGTCAGGAACAAAAGCGTGAGAACACGAACCTCCACCAAGGCGACGATCCACTTCAATCTGAACCGCCCATCAATAACATACACCATCACAAACGAAAACTCCCTTGTCACTCCCCCGGAACCGGGTAATCCCCTTGTCCTTCCCGAAGAAGCGGGAACACCTCCCCTGCCAACCGAAGGTCCAATTAATTACACCTACACCATCGATTTTTAATATGAAAAGAGGCCGCCTTACCCAGACAGCCTCTTCATTCTTTAATTGTCACATTAGCACATTAGCACATTGTCCTATGGCATCGGATACCCCGCCAGCGCCTCATGATTTTTATTGATAATTTCCTGCGGCAGTTCATAATCCTGGAGCTGACCAGCCATGAATTTTTCGTACCCGAGGAGGTCGAACATACCATGCCCGCTGAGGTTGAACAGGATCACTTTCTCTTTTCCCTCTTCTTTGGCTTTTTTCGCTTCCTGAATGGTAGCTGCAATCGCATGGCATGATTCAGGAGCGGGAATGATTCCTTCGGTACGTGCAAACAGCATTCCGGCAGCATAACATTCCAGCTGGTTGATTGCCCGTGGAGTCATCAGTCCATCTTCAACCGCGCGACTTACGAGTGGCGACATGCCATGGTAACGCAGACCACCGGCATGGATCGGAGCAGGAATAAAATTATGACCGAGTGAGTGCATGGCAACCAGGGGGGTCAGCTTGGCATTATCCCCATGGTCATAAACATAATGACCGCGGGTGAGGGTGGGGCACGATGCCGGCTCAACAGGGATGATCTCCATTTTGGCGCCATTGATCTTATCAAGTACAAATGGGAATGATAACCCGGCAAAGTTGCTTCCGCCACCTGCACAGCCAATCACGATATCAGGCAGCCTCTCATTAACTTTTTCAAGCTGTTTCTTGGCTTCCAGGCCGATGATGGTCTGATGAAGCATCACGTGGTTCAAAACGCTGCCAAGGGAATATTTGGTCTGACCGGTAGGATCAGTAACCGCTGCTTCAATGGCTTCGCTGATAGCAATGCCCAGACTGCCCGGTGTATCCGGAAATTGCTCAAGGATAGCTCTGCCGGCAGCCGTCTCCATGCTCGGACTCGGTATACACGTAGCGCCCCAGGTCTGCATCATGAGCTTGGGAAGAGGTTTCTGGTCGAAGCTTACACGGACCATGAATACCTTGCACTCGAGCCCGATCAGTGAACAGGCATAAGAAAGGGCGCTGCCCCACTGTCCGGCTCCGGTTTCTGTGGTGAGTCGCTTGGTGCCGGCTTGCTTGTTATACCAGGCTTGGGCAACAGCCGTATTTGGCTTGTGGCTGCCTCCCGGTGACAGACTTTCATTCTTGTAATAGATCCTGGCCGGGGTACCCAATGCTTCCTCCAATGCGTAAGCACGATGCATCGGTGCCGGGCGCCAGCGGGTGAGCAGGCTGAGGACTTCCTCAGGTATATCGATCCAACGCTGAGTGCTGTACTCCTGTTCCACGAGGTTCATCGGGAATACCGGTGCCCATGCTTCGGGCGGTACGGGCCCGGCCGGACTCATAAACGGCGGACATTTAACATCAGCAGCGAGATTATACCATTGCCTTGGCATCTCATCTTCGGTCAGGATAATTCTTCGAATCTTTGTCATATCATATTAAATTAAGAGTTTACTAAATACAAAGCGGGCATGCTGTAAACAACATGCCCGCTTTGAACTGAGTACAATCCGACATTGCCGCTTACCGCCACCCGAAGGGGGTACGCCAGCACCAATTAGCCAGATTTTTTATCAGTTGTTCGCTTTTCATTTTTTTCTCTAAGCGGGTACAAAAATAGAAGCCCCCATGAATAAACCAAATCTTTCATCAAATTTCTTCCGCGTCACGCGTCACGGGTTTCGATTTTTTTCTTCCGTCTTCCGTCTTCCGATCTTTCTTTGTATCTTTGATCGTGCCCCCCGCATAAAGTTTCCTGATAATATGTCTACCCGACAGATTTCGATTCTGGTTCTTCTAACCACTATCCTCACAGCATGTACCGAGGAGGTGAATATTTACTCCAAAGGACAACCCGTACCTGTAGTTTATTGTCTGCTCGATCCAACCGCTTCCACTCAGTATGTGCGGATCGGACGATCCTACCAGGGAGGCGAAACCGATGCTCGTATCCCTCCCGAACCGGATTCAACCGTCTGGAATATACCACATGAGGTTTACATGGAGGAGTATATTGGCGATGTGAGGGGAAATACCTACCGGTTTGAACCGGATGATAACATTAAAAAAGATTCCGGTTTCTTTCCTGTTGCCAACCTCAGGATTTACTCATCCGCCTTTAAGGCGGAACCGGGGAAAACCTATCAGCTTTATGTTTTCTTTCCTGATCTGAATAAGATGGTCTCTGCAAAAGTTCTGGTGCACGGTGCCCCTGATATCGTCGATCCATTGCCGCTGTCGATCCGAAAAATAAATTTCGAAACTGGTCAGCCCTTCGTCATCCGCTGGACGCCGGGTGCGAATACTGGTGTTTATGAAATGATTTTCAGGATCTATTACCGCGATTCTTCTGCTTCAGGCGAGGAATTCAATTCGGCTGATTACTCCAGTGGCGGAGTTTTCGATCTCAAAACCGATCAGCTTCAGGAATATACCATGGGCGGCCCTGCTTTTTTTACCGCCATGGCAAAAAATATACGCGTCATCCCTGGAATCATCAGGGAGGTCATATCTGTTGAGTTTATTATGATTTCCGGCGGTAGCGATCTGGGTTTTCATTACCGGATGGATGTCGAAACCGGATCGAACTTTACTAGCCTAGGTGAATATTCGAACTTCAGGAATGCCCTTGGGATATTCTCTTCCAGGATCATCACAAGGGTACCTAACTTGTCGCTTTCGCCTGTGACCATTGATGAACTCGCCCGAAATGAGAAGACGGCAGCGCTCGGATTTAAAGACAGTAAGGGGGAATGAAATGAAGACAATCAGAATTTTAGCCGTATTGCTTCTGTGTTTTATCGGTTCTTGCAATCCGGATGATCCCGGGACAGATCCGGGATCAGTCATCCAGGATCCCACCCACGGCAGCGTCGATTTTAATTTTACACTGCCCGAAATCAACCTTCCTGATAAGGGACTTCACCGCGTGGATCTGAGCCTTGCGAAATCCATGGACAGCCTGTACCGTAAGCAGTTTTGCAATGCGGCAAATGTATCGGACTATAAAATCACTTACCGTTTTACCCTTCTGCCGGGCCGATATTTTTACCAGGCTGGCATTACCTGTACCTGTCAGGCGGATTCTTGCCTGTATGCCGGATTTCCGGGTGGTAAACTGAGTATCTGGTGGACCAGCGGATGGGTTGATGTGGAAAAAGGCAAGGTTTTCAGCAAGAACCTGATATTCCAATAATGTCAAAATCATTGGCAGCTGGTCTCCTCTTTCTCCTGATGATAGCTCTGGCTGCAATGGTACCGTCGTGCAAAAAGGATACCGTAACCTGGAAACCTGAGGTTTCACTCATTCTGAAACCGGATAGCGGCCTGACCACGCAGATTTTTGATTTTAGAATTAATATACCAAACCTGCCGAAAACACAGGAGGAATTCTATGTCCGGTGGGATATGAACGAAGATTCCCTGTGGGATGATTCCTTTTCTGCTTACCCTACAGCCACTCACCGCTTTTATAAGAAAGGCACCCATCAGGTGAAAGCTCAAATCCTGACTGAGGATGGACAGCGTATCACAATAAATAAGATTATCAAGGTTGATCAGGGATATTCCGCACCTCATGTTTCTTTCAAAATCGATCCGCCTGAGGGCAATTATCTGACCACATTTACTTTCGATGCAAGCACGACTTTTGACGATGAGGATGCATTTTCAACATTGCTTTTTCGCTGGGATTTTAACGGAGATGATATTTGGGATACTGAACCCTCTTCCAATCCGGTAGCAAAATTTAAATATAAAAAAGCGCTTGACTATCAGGTTAAACTATTAGTCACTGATCCCACCAGGCGGGGCTCAACAGAGTCCCACCTGCTCGTGGTTAACCTGCATGATGATGGTATCGTACCTGATTTTACAATATCGCCGGCAGAGGCCACCGTAAAGGACACCTTCCTGTTGGATGCCTCAGCTACTCATCATACTACTGACCCATCCAGAATTTTTACCTATAAGTGGGATGTTCAGTCCGAGGTGGTCTATGGCCCTTTCAAAGAGCCTGCTTTCAAGCACCTTTTCTGGACAGCCGGTCAGCAGAAAGTTACGCTCACAGTAACCGACCAGTACAATCTGACCAACAGTGTTGTCAAGGAATTCTATGTCATCAAAGAGAACAAACCTCCTGTTCCTAAAATACAGCTATCCACTCCTTACGGGAATATTACAACTAATTTCTACCTCAGCTCCTGGCCTTCAACCGACGATATTACGGCTCCATCGCAACTATTGGTCAGGTGGGATTTTGAGGGTGACGGCAACTGGGATACCGGCTGGTCGTATGAAAAACAGTTGTTCCATCAGTTTACCGTGCCCGGTGAATATTGGGTCACTCTGGAGGCACAGGACGAAGGCGGCGAAACCTCAATAACAAAAACAAGGGTGCTGGTTTCGGAATCTACTGCCCAAACAGGTTTTATTATCGATCGGAGAGATGGCAAATATTATGGAACCGTTAAGATTGGTGACCAATGGTGGATGTCGGATAACCTCGATTTCCGCACCGATCCGAAGATGACCCTGCCGATGCTGCAAAAATGTTATGAGGCTACAACAGGGAACTGCGATTCCTATGGTGCCCTATATCAGGGGGAAAGATCGGTCTCGTATTCCGAAGCCGGCAAAAATTATTGTCCCGATGGCTGGCGGCTGCCAACAAAACAGGATTGGGAAACTTTAAGAGGACATGTTCCGTTAAATGGCGCGCGCGACGCAATGATGGTTGGGGGAAGCGTCGGATTTAATGCCCGCTATACGGGTGAAGGATGGTACGCTTTCGTTTATAATTTGGCGGGCGATATCATTGATACAATCTATTATTATGATGGATTATATAAGGAAGTGCAGTTCCTGTCAATTTCCAGCCGGCCCTATTTCAACCGGAATCAGGCACAATTCTACATGGGGCTTAAAAGAAATTATGATGGGATGGACATGTTGTGGGGAAATATCGATGGATATTTCTATGTGAGATGCATCAAGGATGAGTAATCCTGCACTAAAGATGGAAAACGGAAACCGCCAGAAGGGCCAGAAGCATGATTGCCAGGACGTAATGTTTATATTTCACTTATTAAGTTGTTAATTCCGTAACAAACTTAGATATTAACCAATTTCCAATTGCTCAGAATAAGCAACTCTTTGACGAATAGCGACATGCCGTTTGTCAAATAGTTTAATAAGTCAGGATTTCTCTGAGTCCCGGTTCCTGATAAACTCTTCAATGATGGGTGTGGCCTTTTCGAGATCGGCCTGAAGTAGTATCACTTCAATCTCACTGCCCGAAAATGCTTTAAACAATTTATCTTCCATGATATAATATTTATTGCCTGCTGCCAACTGCCTACTAATCAGAACCTCCACGCCACCACTCGACTCACCTTCTGCCCCTGAGCCATATTAATGGTTTTCACTTCTGCTGCGCGGGCAATAGACAGCGATTTGTAAACAGCCGGAAGGTGATCATTCTTGGCAATCAGGGTGGAGAACCACTTACATTGGGAAGGAATACGGGAGCTTTGCTGGATCATCCGGCGGACAAAAGCTTCTTCTCCTCCCTGGTAGATGAGCTCGATATTCTGGCCTCCGAAATTCTGTATATTTTTTGTTTGCTTGCCGGCATTCAGATTAAATATCTTGCGTCGGGTAGCTTCAGCGGCTTCCTGGGCAGAAGAGTGAAAAGGCGGATTACAAATGGAAAGATCGAACTGCTCTTCCGGCAGGACAATCCCGCGAAAAATATCGGCAGCAACAGGCTGGAGCCGAAGTTCGACCATACCATTCAGAACGCTGTTCTTTTCAACGATTTTCTTCGCTGAATCAATGGCTACGGGATCTACATCAGTGCCCACAAAACTCCATCCATACTCTCTGACCCCGACAATCGGGTACACGCAATTTGCACCGACACCGATATCAAGTACCCTGATTTTTTCACCCCGGGGGATTTCACCGTTGTTGCCTTCAGCCAAAAGATCTGCTATATGGTGGATATAATCAGCCCTGCCCGGGATTGGCGGACAGAGATAATTCTCCGGAATATCCCAGTCGGAAATTCCATAAAAATGTTTCAGCAAGGCGGCGTTCAAAGTCTTAACCGCAACCGGATCAGCGAAATCTATTGATTCAGTTTTGTACTTATTCAGATGAACGAAGGGTTTTAGTTCAGGGCAGCTTGCAATGAGTTTCTCGAAATCGTAACGGAACCGGTGTGGATTCCTTGAATGCAACCCTGATTTCTCAAGAGTAGGTATGAAGATCTTTTTAGCCATGCCTGCAAAGTTAGTCAGTTCTGCTTAGAGTTGCCCTCTGCCCTAAAAAAGTCCCTCAACCGACAAATACCTTTCCCCGGTATCATAGGCGAAAGTTAATACACGTTTGCCCTTCAACTCATCCTTGACCTTTGCAATAGCCGCCAGGGATGCCCCGGTGGAGATTCCAACCAGCAATCCTTCTTTTTTTGCAGCCAGGAGTGCATACTCATAAGCTTCTTCCTTGGTTACCTGAATCGTCCGGTCGACCAACTCCATATCCAGGTTCTTTGGAATAAATCCAGCGCCAATACCCTGAATTGGATGCGGTGCCGGGCTTCCTCCGCTTATGACCGGCGAGGCTGCGGGCTCAACAGCAAATGCTTTCAGAGAGGGCCACTTTTTCTTCAGTACGCCGCTAACCCCGGTGAAATGGCCACCTGTACCGACGCCTGTGATCACAAAATCCAGTCCTTCCGGAAAATCGGATAGAACCTCTTCTGCAGTAGTCCGGCTGTGGATAAAGGGATTCGCTGGATTACTGAACTGCATCGGCATCCAGCCGTTCAATTCTGCTACCAGCGTCTCAGCTCTTTCAATGGCACCTTTCATTCCCTTTTCCCTGGGTGTCAGATCGATTTCCGCTCCATAGGCCAGCATCAGCTTGCGGCGTTCAACCGACATGGATTCGGGCATCACCAATATCGTCCTGTACCCTTTTTGTGAGGCAACCAGTGCCAGACCAATGCCGGTATTTCCCGAAGTAGGTTCTATAATTACGGTATCCTTTGTGATCAGACCTTTGGATTCAGCATCTTCAATCATCGACAGGGCAATGCGATCTTTTATACTCCCGCCCGGGTTCTGCTTTTCCAGCTTTATCCATACCTCAACATCCGCACCAAAAAGCCGGTTGATTTTAACAACCGGAGTATTGCCAATTAGTTCCAAAACACTATTTGCTTTCATATCAGAAAATTATATTACAAAATTAATTACATCACTCATATCCAGTGATTTATCGATTAATCGGATCTTATCTTGATTAATTACCAATGAAAAAGGCTCGACTGAATGGGTTAACCAAACATTACCACCGACAACCGAGTCATGACCAATGATTGTTTCTCCTCCGAGAATCGTGCATCCCGAATATAGGGTGACAAAATCCTCGATGGTGGGGTGGCGCTTGCTGCCGGCACAATCCTTGCTTACACTAAGTGCACCGAGGGTTACACCCTGGTACATTTTAACTGACGCGCCAATTACTGCGGTCTCGCCAATCACGATTCCGGTACCATGGTCGATGCAGAACGATTTACCGATTTTTGCCTTCGGATTGATGTCGATACCCGTTTTGCTATGTGAAAACTCGGTCAGTAATCGGGGAATAAATGGTATCCCCAGGAGATCCATCTCATGGGCCAGACGATATACCATGATGGCATAAAAACCAGGATAACTGATAATTACCTCTTCCACCGAGTGTGCCGCCGGATCGCCCTCAAAGATTGCTGTTGCGTCGCCTACCAGCATCCGGTAAATTCCGGGAAGTGCATTCCGGAATTCATTAGTCGTTTGATGCACATCGGTTAATCCGGGGTCATATGAATTCAAAATTCTCTCAAACAACTGTAAAATCCCGTTCAGGCACGATTCTTCACAGGGCAGCTGGCCTTCTGCAAGAACAGGAAACAAAAACTCGGTCAGGTCGTTAAGGAGTTTGTATACTTCGCTCTTTTTCGGGACCTTGCCCATGACATGTGCCCTGAACTGTCCCCTGTTTTCAATAAATGGTCTTTCCATAAAAACGGATGCAAAGAATATATAACAATTGTTTAACGAAAAAGTTAGACAAATTGCCTATTTCCGTTGCGATTTCCGCCGTTGAAAAGCAAAGATTATCAGGTAAATCAGGTAAACCGAGATCACATTAAATACCAGCATGGCAATAAAACCGCTGCCATAAATGAACAGGATGCTGAATGCCATAAAAAGCGAATTGATAAAAACAGCTTGTACGAATGATTTGTAGCGAACAAGTTTAATCTCATCCGATTCGTTCTTCTCTTTTGAAAATACAATCATCATAAATCCGGCTAAGGCCAGAAGCAATGTGAGCTCATCCGTAAAATTTGTCCGTGAAAACACAAAGTATCTGGTCCTCATGAAAGAGGAATAAACGGCAAAAACCGGGACTTCCAAACGAATATTATACCAGTCGAAATAGAAATACAAAAAGCCCGCAATAACTATCAATATCAGGCCGAGCCACTTGAATTGCCTGGGTATAAGAGACATCAATTGGTGGTACTGGTTGTGATAGGAAACTTAGCCGATGAACCATCATCAAAAACAAATTCAATGGCTACTAATCCATATTTATGATTTGCCCAGTAATTAATTTGCTTGATACCCAGGCTGTTGAATGGCTCTTCGACCTTTTCCACTTTGATATCCATCCAATTGTAAAAATAGTCGTCGGTGGTTGATTTGCTGGTTACCGTTCTTACTGTGCTCTTGCCAGTGATTTTATAAGTGTCACCAACATTTGAATTGTAATTTACCAGGACGCCCGGTTCAAGCCCCTCAATGCTCTCAATTCCGTTAACGGTTCCTTTAAACTGAAGTCCGGTGGCCGTTACATTATCCCCGCTAATCGTAAGATCGGGATGGTTGGCAAGAACACTCTTGAATTTTGAGTTTGTCACCACAGCTGTGCCATTTATGGTTGCGACACCACTCTTGCTGGTTACCACGCTGGCTTCAATATAATTAACCCCATCAATACCGGATACATAAGCGGAAAATGTTGTTCCGACATCCGCCATAGGCGATGGTGTTCCAGTGAGACTGCCACTATTAAGATATTTACCGCAGGAGGTCAATATCAGGCTAAAGCCGATAAGAATCAGAAGTAAGTATTTGTTTTTCATGGTCTTGGTTTTTATTTCTTTTTCTTGGGTCCAAACATATCCTTTAGGTCGTTAAGCCCTTTTTTCAGATCTTTTCCGATACTGTCGAAAACCGGGTCGCTGGCATTAATCGCAGAATCTTCCACCTTGATATCGGCAGGAATCTCAAATTTTGATTTGTCCACCGGAACGTTGACTTCAATCTTCCGGGCTTCGGAAGTGTATTTACCAAACAGGTCATACACCGTTTTCAGCGCGAAATTTTGCCAAACCGAAATTCGGGTCGAAGCTCCTTCCCAGATGTCGCATTTTTTATCCTGAATAACTTCTTCACCCGTTTTCTTGAATCCCATATCTGTCCATCCCTGTTCGGCACTCTTTGCCCACTTATCCATGTCTTTCTGGTCAATATGGAACGTTTGCCGGATACCCGTTTTGTTCAGGAGGTCTATGGTATATAAAACGGAATCCTTCAGGATAACTACCTGACTTTTCTTTGTGGTTGATCCGAATGACTTTTCGGTGGTCTCCGAATACCGTGCCGAGAGTTTGCCGCTATTATCCATGTACCAGGTTTCTGTTCCCGTGATCGATCCTGTTAAGGCATATTCGATGCAGGCGGATTTTACCGGATAATAGAATACCGTATTGGATTTCTGGCCGAAAGCTGCAGTCTGTGCAAAGCCCAGCCCGCAAATCACAATAGCAAGGAGGATTTTTATTGGCTTCATAAGAGGTGGATTTACAGACTATTAAAATAATAATTTTTTAAAATATCAACAACTATTTTCCCATTACAAAGACGATCTTACCCCCGTCGACGATCTCTTTATGTGTAATGTAGTTTCTCCTGATATTTGTTCCATTCACAGTAACCTTAGTGACATGGACATTTTCGGGAGATTGATTTACGGCTTCGATCTCCAGTGTTTTCCCATTCTCCAGAGTAAGTTTGGCGGATTTTACCATCGGGCTGCCGATTGAATATTGATCAGATCCAGGACAAACAGGATAAAATCCCAGCGCACTGAACACATACCATGCCGACATCTGACCTGCGTCATCATTGCCGCACAAACCATCGGGGGCATCGTGATACATGGTTTCCATGATCATTCTCACACGTTCCTGGGTTTTTTTCGGGGCGCCTGCCCAGTTATACAGATATGGAATATGATGACCCGGCTCGTTCCCGTGCACATAATTCCCGATCAGCCCGTCGCGTGTTATGTCTTCTGTTTCAGCAAAGTAAGAGTCATCCAGTTTCATCGTAAATAGGGAGTCGAGGTGACGGATAAATATCTTCGGTCCACCCATCATTTCAATCATCCTGTCGACTTCATGTGGCACAAAAAGACTGTATGTCCAGGCATTTCCCTCGATAAATCCCTGGTTCAGCGTACTTAAGGTGCTGAATCCTGGTTTCCATGTGCCATCGGCCAGTTTAGGCCGCATAAAACCTATGTCCGGATCATAAACGTTTTTAAAGTTGCCCGACCGGGCTTTGAATTGCTCGTAAACAGCTTGGTTTCCTATCTTCTTGGCAAACTGCGCAATGCACCAGTCGTCGTATGCATATTCCACGGTTTTTGATACCGATGAGCTGTTTTTATCCTCCGGCACATAGCCCATCGCCATATAATAACCTATTCCGTCATAATCGTTATGCGAGGCAGTGGTTACCATAGCTTCAAGTAGTTTGGCAGGATCCATATCGAGATTACCCTTGATATACGTATCCACAAGAACAGGAACCGAATGGTAACCTATCATGCACCAGTTTTCATTTCCATAATGCGACCACACAGGCAGCATCTTGTGCACACTCTGATCGTAATGGGCCATCATCGATTTTGCCATATCACCATTGCGCTTTGGTTGAATGATGTTAAAAAGCGGATGCAATGCACGGTAAGTATCCCAGAGTGAGAATACGGTATAATTAGTGAACCCCTTGGCCTGATGATCGCTCTGGTCGAGACCGCGATACATGCCATCCACGTCCATAAAAGTGACCGGACTCAGGAAGGTGTGATAAAGTGCGGTATAGAAAACCCGTTTCTGCTCTTCAGTGGTAGTTTCAACCTTGATTTTACTCAGCTCGCTGTTCCAGGTTTCCTGGCCCTTTTTACGATAAGCATCGAAATTCCATCCAGGAGCCTCGGCGATCATGTCCTTTATAGCTCCCTGGGTGCTGACTGGCGATAGGGCGAATTTTACCATAACTGCCTCACCATCCTTAACATCGAAATCGAACCAGGTACGGATCTGACGCCCTGCCATCTCAGGAAAATCTTTTGTTTCATCGAACTTGCGCCAGAAGCCTTTGTATACCGACTGGTCATACTTCCGCTGACCGAAATGGCTGATCTTTTTCGAAAAACTCATGGCAAAATATACAGTTCGGGTGCGTGCCCAGCCATTGGTTTGGCGATATCCGGTAACGAGTGTGTCATTTTCAACGCGGAGGAATGTCCATACATTTTTCTCCGGATAATTGTAAATTCCCGACATCAGGTCAAGCAAAATATGCACTGGTCCTGCTTTTGGGAAGGTGTATTTATGTATCCCGACTCGTGTGGTGGCTGTCAGTTCGGCTTTGATGCCATAATCGTCGAGCATCACGGAATAATAGTCGGGTTGAGCAATCTCTGTGAGATGTGAGAATCGCGACCGGTAGCCAGAGCCCGGTTTGTCATCTGTTCCGGGATTCATTTTCAATGGACCAACCGTTGGCATGATTAAAAAATCACCAAGGTCGCTGTGGCCGGTTCCGCTGAAATGGGTATGACTGAACCCCACGATGGTAGGATCGTCATACTGATATCCGGCACAATAACGATAAACTTCACCATTGTATTTTCCGTTGAGCTCATATCCAACGGTATCGGTATCCGGGCTGAGCTGTACAAATCCAAAAGGCACAGAGGCCCCAGGAAAAGTGTGCCCCATCTTGAATGTTCCGGCCAATGGATTTACATAACGCGTTAGGTCAACATCCGATTGGGCAGACAGGCTCAATGTAGCGCTGCTGATCAATAGTACAGCGATCAGGGAAAATCTGTTCATTTTATAGAATTTTGCGCTAAAAATAACCAATATTTAGCGACCTCATCCTGATTAAAAAGTGATCAAAGAAATTAGCGCAAAATCGGTCCTTCATTTTCATGACCAAACTTTTGCAACCAACTGGGATGTTAATATTTACCGTGGTTGCGGCCATGGATGCACGTATTGCTTTGCACGATATTCCCATCGATATCTTGAAAATGCCGATTTTTTCAATGACATCTTTGTGAAAACAAATGTTGCAGAGGTTCTTGACCGCGAAATGTCGCGTAAAAGCTGGAGGAAGTTACCGGTGAATGTGGGTGGGGTCACCGATGCCTATCAGCCGGCAGAAGAAAAATACAGGCTCATGCCAAAGGTACTGCGTGTGTTTATAAAGCACCGAAATCCAATGGTGATCGTCACTAAATCGATTCTCCCGCTGAGGGATATCGATCTGATAGGTCAGCTGGCAAAAATTGCTGAGGTTAATGTACGGGTTTCGGTATCGACACTGGATGAAAAAATAAGGAAAATAACCGAGCCCGATTCACCTCCGGCCTCGGATCGCCTGAACATGCTGGGCGCCTTTCGTGAGGCTGGATGCCGTATAGGTGTCCTCATCATGCCTGTTATTCCGATGCTGACCGATTCTGAGGAAAACTTACGGGCCATATTTGAGATGGCACAAAAAAACAGGGTTAACTTCGTGGAAACCGGTACCCTTCACCTTCGAGTTGGTACACGCGATCCGTTTATGGAAATGGTAAGGAAAAACTTCCCGGATCATTTTCGAAGAATGAATGAGATTTATTCGGGTCCCAATGCCGATGAATCTTATAAAAACTTTCTTCAGCCAATTATCCGCAAAATAAAATCGGAATATAGCCCATGGCCAGTGTACACTCCTCCTGTAAAAGTTGCAGAATCAGGGCAAGACTTACAGCTAAGCCTATTCTAAAAAAATCAAACAAAAATTGATAAATTTATATTGTCTCTTGAAAACCTAAAAAGTATCTCAAATGAGCAATAAAACACTTGGGTCAGCGGAAGGATCGCCATTGATTACGCTGGCAGCCTTAGTCATTATTTTTGCCGGGGTGATCTTTGCAAAAACCATTATCACACCCTTCCTGCTGGCGCTTTTTATCAGTATTATCTGCGCTCAGCCTATCGCTTGGCTTGAAAGCAAAAAAATTCCCCGATCCGCTGCACTTCTGATCGTCATATTAGGATTGGTTCTTCTCTTTGTTTCATTTATTTACCTCATTGGCGGAACCTTGTCATCATTTTCAAGCAATGTGGCAGATTACGAAATTACTCTTAGCGATATGGGCAATTCCGTTGTTCAGTATTTGAATCAGAATGGCTTAAAAATCAGTTCCGATCAGTTGTCTGGAATTATTCAGCCTGCCAAGATTCTTCAATTGACAGCCAACGCCGTTAACGGGTTTTTAAATGTGATGGGCAAAACCTTTCTGGTTTTCCTGATCGTGATATTTATCCTCACGGAAGTCGGGAGTTTCGTTGTAAAATCTAAGGCAATCGTCCATGGGACAGGTAAATCCATTGATTATTTTTCAACCATCATAAAAAACATCCGGCATTACCTCTGGATAAAAACCTTAATCGGATTATCTGTCGGAATCCTGATTTATATTGCATTGTTGATCATCGGGATTGAATATCCCCTTCTTTGGGCATTGATTGCTGCCCTGATGAACTATATCCCAAATATCGGGTCTATCATTGCTTCGGTTCCGGCGATACTGTTTGCTTTGGTGCAGAGTGGAACCGGAGGCGCTATTTGGACATTTGTCTCGTTTATGGTTATCCATAATGTCATCGGTAATTTCTTTGAGCCCAGAATTATGGGAAAAGGATTAGGCCTTTCGACTCTTGTAGTATTCCTCTCCCTGCTCTTCTGGGGCTTGATTTTTGGTACCGTGGGTATGGTTCTTTCCGTACCCATTACCATGGCTATCAAGATAGTTCTGGAACAAAATGAAAAAACCCGTTGGATAGCCCTGCTGCTGGGAACAACAACCGAGGCCGAGAATTATCTGCAGGAAAAGGAACAGGTGAAAAAGCAATAAAATCATGAAGACAATTCCGATAATCCTCTGCCTGATATTCCTTCGTACACTTGGTATAGCTCAGGTAAAGGCTGATTTTCCCTTGGTCGATTATCACGTACATCTCAAGGGCGATTTCACCTATGAAAAAGCGGTGGAGCACTCTAAAAAAACGGGGATAAAATATGGAATCGCAGTAAATTGCGGGATGGGATTTCCTACCCAGAACGATAGCGCAGCACTGGCCTGGCTCGATTCGATGAAGGGCTCACCGTTCATGCTGGCCATGCAGGCGGAAGGTCGCGAATGGGTGAAAATGTTTTCTCCGGCTGTTATCGCAAAATTTGATTATGTTTTTACTGATGCAATGACCTATACTGATGCAAATGGCAAACGGGTGCGACTATGGATAAAAGAAGAAGTTTCAGTACCGGATAAGCAGAAGTTCATGGATGATCTGGTAAACCGCATTGGAAAAATTCTCAGTACCGAGCCTGTAAATATCTATGTTAATCCCACTTTTCTGCCTGAATGCATTGCTCATGAATATGACAAGCTATGGACTCGCGAAAGGATGCTTAAGGTGATAGAGTTTGCTGTGAAAAACCATGTTGCCATCGAAATAAATAACCGATACAGGATTCCATCCGAAAGATTTATCGTACTGGCGAAAAAGCATGGTGCTAAATTTGCTTTTGGCACCAATAACACCGATAGCAATATGGGAGACCTGGATTACTGTCTGTTGATGAAGAAAAAGGTTGGTCTCACTGCCAGCGACATGTTCGCCCCCAAAAAGAAATTGAAGTAAAATATCCGAAAAACTTACAATCCCATGAAACAACTAAAGTATTTGTTGCCGGTAACGGTCCTTATCCTTTTCCTGGCAACCGGCTTATCATCTGCTCAAAACTCAGATAGCAGAATGTCGTATACGGTTTCGATGGATCAGCCTGCCAGTCACTATTTTAAAGTGGAATTTCGCTATGAAGGAATTTCATCGGAGTCTGTTGATTTGAAAATGCCTGCCTGGACCCCGGGTTACTACATGATTCTCGACCTTGCAAAGAATGTTGTTGAATTCAATACCACTGATGTTGCGGGCAAACCTTTGGCCTGGGAAAAAACAGCAAAAAATACCTGGCATGTGCATACAGCTGGTGTTAAAACCTTAATTGCCAATTATTATGTTTTTGCTAACCGGACTTCTGTTGCTGAACCCTATCTCGCTGAAAACAGAGGATTTATTTCACCTACCGGAGTTTTCATGCACATTGGAGGCTTGTTGAATCATTCAGTTACAGTGACGGTGAAGCCATTCAGCGATTGGAAAATGATTTCAACTGGCCTTGATCCGATAAAAGGATCAGTCAATACTTATACTGCTGCCGATTTTGATCGTTTGTATGACTGCCCCATCTTGGTTGGTAATCAGGAGGTTCTGACTTTTGACTATAAGGGGATTACACATTCCATTGCCATTGAAAAGCCAGGCACTTCCGACCGGGAAAAGATTGTTGCCGACTTCAAGCGTATTGTTGAGGCTGGCACTTCAATCATTGGTGAGATTCCCTATAAGCATTATACCTTCATCATTATGGAGAAAGGCGGAGGCGGCTTGGAGCATCTGAATTCGATGGCGGTTTTTGACGATATGTCGAATTATCAGGGTACCGACAAAGACAGGAAAGGACTAGGTTTTTTTGCTCATGAGTTTTTCCATCTGTATAATGTGAAATCCATTCGTCCGATAGTACTGGGGCCCTTTGATTACGATAAAGAATGCATCACAAATATGCTTTGGCTCTCAGAAGGGGGTACTGTGTATTATGAGGAACTCATTCTCAACCGGGCAGGATTTCTTACCCGGGATGGCTTCCTGGAAAATGCAGGCAAAACCATCGGAACACATGAAAACATTGTGGGTCATGAGTTCCAATCGGTGGCCATTTCCAGCCGCGATACCTGGATGCTGTTCTTCAATCGAAATGAAAACGCACAAAGTGTAACAATCAATTATTATAATAAGGGAGCCACGCTTTGCATGCTGCTTGACTTAAAGATTCGCAATGAATCGAAGAACCAGCGGTCGCTCGATGATGTTATGCGCACGCTTTATCAGGATTTCAATAATTCGCAGCATCGGGGATTTACTGATCAGGAATTTCGGGAGGTATGTGAAAAGGCGGCAGGATGTTCGCTGGCTGAATTCTTCGATTATGTATATACCACAAATCCGGTGGATTATGCTAAATATCTGGGCTATGCCGGTCTGAATATCGATCTTACCCCTCAGGAGCCTGCGATTACCTACCTCGATAAATCAATCAATAAAAAGAGTTTCAAGATTACTCCGATGGCTGATGCCACGGTGTTGCAAAAGAAAATTCTGGAAGGTTGGCTTAGGTAATCAGTCGACTGCCAACTGCCTACTTCTTTATAATCCTCGTTTTATACCAATACTCGAGCGGGGAATTATCCATGCCTTGTCCACCACCGCCTTCCATACGTTGACCACCTGTTCCGCCACCACCGCCGGAGCTAGCGCCACCGCCGCCGCCACCTGAGCCTCCGCGGCCCCTTCGACCGCCGCCACCTGCGGAGCCTGCGGTACCTGCGCCACTACCTCCCAAAAGGGCCTGTTGGTTATTTCCACCCATCTGGGCCTGCCTGGATCCTCCGCCACCTTGCTGCCCGCCTCCTGCTTGTCCGAACCGCAGTCCGATAACCATTTTGTCGAGAGCTTTGATGCCTGCAGGTTGTATTAATTTCATGGGTATACCGATTACCATGTTGAGCGCATTTGTGGTATCGAGGCCAATGGATGTTTTAAAATCTGTTTTTTCGATGGAAGGATTCACCTGAATCAGCTTTTCCCCATTTTGCCATTGCAACTCAAATCCCTGAGCCTGTTCCAGCAGCATTTCTGTGCTTGTGCGTTGGGCTCGGTTCTGTGCTCCCTGCCGCGGTGCCGGTTTTTGCCCATTTTGTACCCCAGATATTATTTCCCGCTTAATCAATGGGAAACGTACAAAACATCCTTCTTTCATTTTACCGGTTGTATCGATAAATACTGTCATCCCTGATCTCAGGATCTGGCTCTGGATCCTCGGATCGAAAAAGGTAAAGGCGAAATACAGGTGCGTACTGTCATTGAAACTCATCCAACCTGTTTTTGCATCGGCATGATAGCCAGTAGGTTTGATGTCTTTTGAAGCGGCATTATTGCCCCAGTACATCGGCAGTTCAGTCAGGCCCGAACAGCCCGCCAACATCATGGTCAGTACCGTAAATCCCGATAATAAAATCTTAGATTTCATGGGTTTGGAGTTTTTTACTTGGATACCATAAATTTAGTAAGGTTTAATGAGAAATTATAATGTCCGACAACATCTTTAACACTCCGTTAACTCAGTATTAACGCTAATTTCTGAGTATCAGGTCTACTTTTGAATTATAATTAAATCTTAAGAGAATGAAACCAAAATCTATCGTACCGTTCCTGCTGGTGGCATTTCTGGCAGGTTCGTCCATTGCATACGGTCAGGACAGCAATGAGAAAAAAATCCAGCGACTGAAGCATAAAATCGAGAAACAAAGTAAAAAGCTTCATGAGCTTACAGGCGAGGATAAAATTGTTATAGGTCATATTTCACCATCCATACGGGCCGAAGAAATCGCAAAAATCAAGGATGAAGCGCGGGCCCAGGCTGATGAAGCCAGAAAACAAGCTACTGAGGCCCGAGCACAAGCTGGTGAAATCCGTGCACGGGTGCGTGGATCAATAGATCAGCAGCGCGAAATGGGACAACAGTTGAAAGAGATGAAGGAATTTGAAATCCAAAAAAACATCAATGGAAAGAAGTACAGTTACTATTACAATACTCCGAAATTTGAATACAGAGCGGGTAACCCGGTTGTGATCGATGTTCCTGATATAAAAGTTGACATTCCCGAATTTAAAAATCAGGTATACACTGCTTTTATGGGAAATCAGAATAATCTGTCAATCAACAAGATCCTTAAGGATGAAACAAGTTCGGCTGATTTTAATTATGAAGTTAAAAAAGGCACCCCTGGAGTATCCATAAATGTTAATGGTTCGATTGATTCCGGAAAAGTTATAGTCACCATTAAGCAACCAAACGGGGATGTATACAACGAGTATACTCTTTCGCCGCTGGCTAATGTCACCTGGAGACAGTCTGTGGATTTTGATGATAAAGAAGAAACCACTTACGTCGGTAAATGGGCAGTGACCGTAACCGCAGAAAATGCCAAAGGTAACTACTCGGTCAAAATTAGTGAGCGTTAGCGAACCAATTAGTGAGCGAAGCGAACCTTTAAGCGACCGCAGGGAGTCTAAAAATGAACGCTTAGGCCGACGTAGCCCTGAAGGTTGCTGAAATTCAGATAATGTTCGGGAATGTAACAGGGACCGTATGTTGTTTGCGGAAGTACGGTTCTTGAGTTAAAGTAAACCCGCTGAATCCAGAATCCTTCAAAACCTACATCGATTGAAAATCCCGGTATCAGGTACCAGGAGGCTTGAATCTTGAGCATTCCGCCAGGCTTGTAGTTGTGTTTCTGTATGAATGTTTCCCCTTGAATTGAATTTTCATCAATTGCGTTCCAATTGAAGTAGAAGTGCTCATAAATATCTGAAACAACAAAGCCCAGCTCGATAGTTGCTTCAAGTCGTGTTGCCCAGTAAGGGTCAACCGGCTGCAATAACCACCCTTCATAGATTCCGTATGTTGTTTGTTTAAAGTGGTGGTTATAAGAGTAATTTACATTAAACTCAGGCCAACTTTTATTAAAATAGGAGGAAGAAATATCACCGGGATATATCTGGAAAAGAATCCCTGCCTGGAATTTTTTGCCCATTTTTCTAGATAAATCAGCTTCCAACCCTAATCTTGTTTCATAATAGGAGTCAGCTGGTCCCCACACTGGGCTCGAATACCAATTTTGCAGCCGTTTGCGCACTGAATTTGTCGTCAGTGAAGTGTTGATTGAAAAAGCAAAGGGATGGACTGGGAAGGCTCTTTGCAGTGTCGACGATGATTTGACCAGATTCTCAAAATCGGACAATTTTGCCTCACCCAAATGAGTGGCGCTATCGGGCATATAATCCGGGAACAATGCTGTTTTTTTTAATTTGTATAATTCTTGTGCGGTTAATTTTCCGCCATCAATTTCAATTGTTTGCTTCCTCACGGCTCTCTGAATAAATGTTCCTGTTGCACCGCCGCCGCCAGCAGTTATTGCACCGAGAATTATTGCCGGGATAATCGTCCAGCCCTGTGCGAGAATTGCCCCTGCTATAAAGCCCGGTATCACACCAGCCAAAATACCGATAATCAAACCCTGATATGGTTGGCCCCCCAGCCTGATTTTCATGGAAGCGACATCTTTTAAATTAATCCAATCGTAATCTTTCTGATTCATTAAGCTGTTTGGTAAACTCAGGCTCCTGGAAAGCACTAAAACGCTATCGTTCATCCATATCAACTGACCTTCAATAGAATCGCCATCTTTTTTCTGAATGTTAAATCTTGTGGAATAAGGCTGCCAGTGGGAATCCATTTTATCCCAGTCGCGGAGGGAAATGCCGTGTGGAACATTTTCCGGAATAATATCATGCTTAGAATCCTGGCCCAGAGATGCTAGAGGTGAAAAAAGCAGGGCACAGCACAATAAGAAATTGTTAATTCTGTTCATTTGTTAAAGGTAAAAATTGTAATTTGGTATACATTAGTCGGGAACCCTGTATTTTCTGTTCCCATGGGTGTTCAAAACCTGGGGGCAAACTAGCAGGTTACCATTAAAAACAAGTAATCCAAGGGGGATAAGTACCCATTTGCTCAATTTGATTATTGTTTATAAAAATTTGGTTGTATTTTTGAATTCTGTACGTTAAGGGGAAACCTTTAAACCTAGGAACCTGATGTTACCGCTGAACCAGTCAATGACTCTTGCATTTCTGTCGGCACTTATGATATCATATGTTGCCATACCACCTATTGTCAGGGTTTCCAAAGCAAAACGACTGGGCGCCCTGCCAAATGGCAGAACCAGCCATGTAGGAGTTATTCCGACTCTCGGCGGTGTTGCGATTTTTGCAGCAGTAACTATTGGCGCAAGCCTTTTTCTTAAGGACGACTTCCCACGCGAATTTCAGTATATTATTCCTGCAATGGTTATCCTTTTCTTCTTCGGACTAAAGGATGATTTAGTGGGTTTAAGTCCTCAAAAGAAAATGGCCGGGCAATTTATCGCCAGCCTTTTTATCATACTTGCTGCTGATGTTAGGGTAGTCAGTCTGAACGGATTGTTCGGCATCGGTGAGATTCCTCTTGGAATCAGCTATGTGCTCTCCTTTGTAATTTTTGTCGGAATAATAAATGCCTATAATCTGGTTGACGGAATCGATGGTCTGGCAGGCGGTCTGGGAATATTTGTTTCTACAGTTTTCGGGCTTTGGCTTTTTCATCTGGGCCGGCCAAATTATGCCACTTTTGCCTTTGCAACTGCCGGAGGTCTGATCCCATTCTATTTTTTCAATGTTTTTAGTAAAGAAAACAAGCTCTTCATGGGAGATACCGGTTCTCAACTCCTTGGATTGCTCTTTGCCACCTTTGCAGTAAAAATCCTCTGGTGCCCGGCTGACCCGGGAAGTCTCACCTTCATGCAAGGCGAACCTGCAGTTGTAATGGCTGTTATGGTAATACCGATTGCCGATACCATCAGGGTGATGAGTTTGCGTATTTTACAGGGCAAATCGCCTTTCTATGCCGACCGGAATCATTTTCATCATGGATTGCTTTCCCTCGGATTGAGTCACTGGCAAGCATCAACCACAGTGATCCTTACCAATGTTGCAATATTTCTCGTTGCCTGGTTTCTCCGTAATACCGGCGTACTGGCATTGGGTATCCTGGTACTTGGCCTTGGTTTGATCGCCTGTACCATTCCTTCGCTGCTTCTCCGCTACAAAATAATTGACAGGAAAAAGGTTCCCGGTCACGAAGATCATCCACACCTGCAGGAGGATCATGAGCATGTTGCTGAAACTCATAAGTCTGCAAAGAAAAAGGAAGACGTTTCTTCCTTGAATTAGAGATTAAGTATCTTGTTCCCTGAAACGAGATGCCTAATGTCATGAAAACTAAAACCCGGACAATCATTATTGTAATCGGATCGATTTTGATCCTGGCTTGGATCATACCCTGTGCCGTTTTTCAGAAATCCAGGCCTCAACTGAAATGGGATTGGTCAAAAATAGAGATTAATAAATTGACCTTTCCTAAGGATTTTCTATGGGGTGTCGCAACTGCTGCCCATCAGGTTGAAGGCAACAACATAAATAATCAATGGTACCTATGGGAAAGTACGGTCAATGCCTCCGGAAAGCCCATGATCCTGCGTGGACAGTTATCCGGAATTGCCTGTGATCACTGGCGGCGATATAATCAGGATATTCACCTGATGAAAGACCTTGGCGTTAACTCTTATCGTTTTTCAGTAGAATGGAGCAAGATTGAGCCCCGGGAAGGAGTGTTTGACACCCTTGCTATAAAACACTATCAGGATGTTTGCGATTCATTGATAGTCAATGGAATAGTTCCAATGGTCACGCTCCATCATTTTACCAATCCAATCTGGTTCGAGAAAAAAGGAGCATTCGAGAAAAAGGAAAATATTGCTGATTTTATCAGGTTTACGGAAGTCGTATATATGGCTCTCAAGGATCGTGTAAGATTCTGGTGCACTATCAATGAGCCGGCTGTTTATGTTGTGGAAGGATATTTTCAGGGTGCCAATCCTCCGGGGAAAAAGGACCCCCAGCTTGCCGCGGTGGTACTCCGGAATATCCTGGAGGCGCATGTTCAGGCTTATTGGAAAATCAAGAGCCTCCCCGGCGGGGATCATGCCAGGGTGGGCGTGGTTAAAAATATGACCCAGGCCGATCCATACAGTAAATGGAACCTCGGCGACTGGGTTTTCGCCAACCTTATTGAAGGAGTATTTAACGGGACAACGTTGAATTTTCTGAAAACCGGTAAATACAGGTTCGTGATGCCCACCATGGCAAAACTTATTGAGGAAAATCCAAAAGCGAAAGGATCCCTTGATTTTATCGGCCTGAACTATTATTCACATTACAACTATAAGTTCTCATTTAATCTTGATAGGGCTTTTCAGGCAAAACTGCTGCCGGGAGAAATAAAAACCGATATGGATTACGCATCATATCCCGAAGGATTTTACCGGGCCATTAAAACGGTATCCCAGTTTGGTGTTCCGATTTACATTACTGAAAATGGCATTGCCGATGCAAAGGACGATCGCCGGGCGCAATTCATCAGCCAGTATCTTTATGTTGTTTCAAAAGCCATCTCGGAAGGCTATGATATCAAAGGATACTATTATTGGAGCCTATTGGATAATTTCGAATGGTCGCTGGGATACGACATGAAATTTGGACTCTATTCTGTGGATATGGCTAGTCAGATGCGGACTATGAAGAATGGCGCAAAACGTTATCAGGATATAATTAAACAGTCGCGTAATTGATGAAATTCCCGGTTGGATAAATTAATCGGCGATGTTGTACCTCAGATCATTGATTATCCAAGGTGGGATGGTGAAAAAAAATTCTATTTTTAGGTCATTATTATAAGTCAAGAGGCCTAAAAATGGAATATGACTCAAAACGTAAATAACTCACAGGGTCAAACCAGTTGGTACTCGGAATATGTCCATTCTTTGAAACTTAAGGAGGTGGAGCAATTACTCGACCTCTTCTTTTTCCGGCCAATTGCATTTTTATTGGTAAAAGCAATTTACCGGACTAATATCCGCCCAAATCATTTAACGATCGCTGCCATTTTGATGGGGATCATCGCAGGGCTGTATTACTCAGTTGGCACCCCTTCAGCCCTTACTATCGGAGCCCTTTTTTACATGGCATTTAATATTTTAGATTGCAGCGATGGGCAACTGGCAAGACTTAAGAAAAACGGAACAACTTTTGGCAGAATACTCGATGGAATGGCCGACCTGACTGCCACCATCGCAGTTTTTGTTGGCCTGGCTTTTGGCTTTGCCAATCACCAGGAAAATGTTTCTTTTTGGTGGATCATGCTCAGCCTGGCAGGAATATCCAATATGATACACTGTGTTCTAGTCGATTTTTACCGGAATAGATTTCTGGATTATTTCCTCGGGAGTAAAAATAATTTCGAGGATGGACTGGTTGAATTTAAAAATGCGCTTGCACTGGCTAAACAACAGAAGGGCAAATGGTTCGAACGGGTAATATTATTTTCATATCTGAAATACTCCTACTTTCAGAGTACCCTGGTGGCCAGTCGTAAATCTTCGGTAACTATCAAGGTAAATCCACAGGAATATTACCGGAAAAACCGGCTCATCATGCGCCTCTGGCTATTTATCGGACCAACCTCCCAAATTACCTGCATGATAATTTGTTCTTTCCTTCACCGGATCGACCTGTTTGTCTGGATTACGCTGATTGGATTTAATGGCTTGACTTTTATCCTTTGGATCGCCCAAAAAATCATCGAGTCAACCTATAAAAAAGTTAACGAATGAAGCTTTTTACTATAGGACCAGTTCAGATGTTTCCAGAGACTCTGGATATCAGGGCACAACAAATCCCTTATTTCAGAACTACCGAGTTTTCGCAAATGATGTTGAAGACCGACCTTCTTCTGAAGAAAGTGGCAGGAACAGGTCCGGAATCAAAGGTCATCTATTTAACAGCCTCAGGAACCGCGGCTATGGAGGCGACCGTGATGAATTGTTTTAGTTCGGAGGATAAAGTGCTTGTTATTGCAGGGGGTACTTTTGGGCAACGATTTGCTGAAATCTGTCGTGTACATGAAATACCCAGCGAGAGTATCGTTCTGAAATTTGGTGAAATTCTTACCCGAGAGGTCCTTGAAAAGTATAATGATCAGGGTTTTACCGGGATGCTGGTGAATCTTCACGAGACTTCCACCGGGCAATTGTATGATATCGGGATCATATCGGAATTTTGTAAAAGGAATGGTCTTTATCTGATAGTTGATGCGATCAGCACTTTCTTGTGTGATGAGTTTTATATGGATGAGTGGGGGATAGACGTCACTATTTTGAGTTCGCAAAAGGGATTTTGTCTGGCACCGGGCTTATCAATGATTGTCCTAAATGGAAAGATTATTAGGGAAAAAGTGTTGCCGAAGAAGGTGAAATCAATGTATTTTAATTTCAATGATTACCTCTGCAACATAGCAAGGGGCCAGACTCCATTTACCCCGGCAGTCGGTATTCTGATCGAACTGCACGACATGCTGAACCGGTTAGAATCTGATGGTTTGTCGAATAGGCTGAATAAAATAAAAGCCATCAGTTCTGCTTTTCGCAATAGAGTCGTTGAACTGCCAGCCTCACTTCCCGGATTTCCACTGTCAAATGCACTGACACCGGTTATTTTTGATGAGGAAATTGCTTTGAGCGTATTTGAAAGATTAAAAAATGAATTTGATGTTTTTGTTAATCCAACCGGCGGTGCAATGGGGACTAGAATTATCAGGGTTGCGCATATTGGGAATAATTCGATTGAAGATCATCTTGAATTGATAGATTTGATCAAGAAAGTATTATGAACGTCAATACCACCTGCTAGATGAAAATGATCATGATGGCTGCCGGAATTGGCAGTAGAATTAGCCGGGAAATCTCTAAACCAAAGAGTTTACTGCCGGTTGCTGATAATAAATCGCTTATCCGTTACACAGTTGAAATGCTGCAGAATGCGGGTATTGAAGTAGTTGTCATTGTGGGCTATCAGAAGGAGCTTTTCTACAAGGACCTTGAAGGGTTAGGGGTAAAATTCTATTATAACCCGTTTTACAGGGTGACTAACAGTATTGCCTCGTTATGGTTTGCACGGGAGGAACTGTCAGTAAACGATGATATTATTTTGGCTAATGCCGATGTTTATCTTGAGGAAAAGATTCTAAATACACTGATGGAATCTGAACATGAAATTACTTTTCTGGCCGACTATTCACGAATTGAAGAGGGGGATTATTTCTTTGTGTGCGAGAACGGGCTGGTAAAAAAATATGGTAAAGATTTAAGTGTTGAGGAAAGGACCTGCGAATATGTAGGGGCGGCAAAAATCTCAAAAACTTACCTGTCCAAATTCAGGGAGGTAATGAACAGAATGATTGAAGCCGAGGAATATCATACCTGGTGGGAAACGATTTTTTATTCGCAGTGTAATAATGTTGATTTACATGCAATTGACATCAGTCCGCTTTTCTGGGCAGAGATCGATTACATAGAAGATTATCAGCGTATTATAAATCATGTCAGACAAAAACAGTCTAATATCTCATGGTAGAAAGTTTGATAACAATGTCGATTGTCGGCCTGTTATCCGGCTTCATCTTTTCGATGCCGATTGCAGGACCCATAAGTATCCTGATTACTTCGCACGCATTGAAAGGGGAAATTCGGTATTGCAATAAGATAGCCATTGGCGCTTCATTCGCCGATTTTATTTACGTTTTTATTGCTGTATTTGGAATCACCAAGCTCTTTCCCTACATCAAGCCGGCGATGCCCTATATTCTAGCTGTGGGTGCGGTTTTCATTCTTTATATCGGTTACAAAGTCTTCAAATCGAAGGTAGACATCGAGCATGTCGAGGAAATTCCCACCAAACCCGTCCGACCGATACCTGTGGGAAAGGGTGCGCTTTATACTGGATTTATGGTCAATTTTCTGAATCCAACACTGTTCTTCGGAAGTCTTACAACCTCATTTCTGGTGATCTCCTTTGTGGCTTCGCTGGGGTTCAATACCGGTGGAATGAATACAATGATTGACCAGAATGTAAAAACGCTGAACAGTATCGAAGGCTCCAGTATTCAGAATCCGAGGGTTAATTCTTACTTCAAAGCGGATACCCTGAAAATTTTTAAAAATCATGTACCTCGCACCACAACCACTCATCCTCGCTGGTTCCCAATGCTGATAAGCCTTTCCTATGCTTTGGCACTGGCCATCGGTAGTATACTCTGGTTTGTTTTGATGACAGTGATCCTCTCACGTTTCCGGTCACGAATAAATCCCAAAATTGTAAATGGCATTATTAAAAGTCTGGGAATTGTCCTTTGCCTGTTTGCACTTTACTTTGCCTATTCGGCGGTTAAAATGTTGATATAAATCTGAAATCATGATAGTCGGCTTATTGATATGCGACCATGCCCGTAAGGAGTTGAACCATCCGGATGGCAGTTATCCCGAGATGTTTCGACGGATCTTACCCGGATTCGAATTCGTTGATTATTATGTTTGCGACGGTGATTTTCCAGCCGGTCCTTTTGAATGTGATGCATGGATAATCAGCGGATCGCGCTTGTCAGTATATGATGATGTTCCCTGGATCCACTTACTGAAAAAATTTACCCGTGAGATTGCCGAATCGGGTAATCCATGTATCGGTGTATGCTTTGGCCACCAGTTAATAGGAGCTGCTCTTGGAGGAGTGGTAAAAAAAGCCCCATCAGGATGGAGTATTGGGGTGCATGTATTTGAGATTCTTGCGCATGAACCGTGGATGAAACCCTCGCTACCAAATGCCTCTCTGGTGATGTCGTGCCAGGACCAGGTTGTTGAATTGCCTCCGAATTCTAAATTAATTGCCAGATCACCCCATATTCCAAACGGAATCTTCCTCGTGGGTAAAAATATGCTGGGCATTCAGGGACATCCTGAGTTTTCTGTTGATTTTGATCATAAACTGATTCTAGCCAATGCACATCTGCTCACGCCCGAACAGGTTTCGACCGGTATTGCGAGTTTGGAGAAACCGGTGCACAGCAGCGTGGTTGCGGAATGGATGAGCAGGTTTCTTAAGAATAAGTAATTAGCACATCAGCACATTGGCAAATTAGCACATTTCCTAGCCGTTCCATCCCATTTATTTCCTCCCATCCCTGATTGATGGTTACTTGGTGCCTGAAACAGAATCCAAATTTCTCAGGAATATGAAAAAGATATCCATACTCATTATCGGGCTGCTGCTATCAGCGGGCCTGTTTTCACAACAGACTGTAATTACAGGGAAGATGAATATCAAGCCGGATACTCCGGTAATCCTCCTGGTCTATTCCTTTGATACCACAAAAATGCGGGAGGTTGAAACCATTGCCCATACGAAAACCGGCGAGGGCAATACTTTTTCCTTTAAAATCGTCGAGTTAAAACCATTAACTAACTGCCGGATTGGGTTTTATAATGAGGGGGTAAAATTTGTGCTTTCGCCTGGCGATTCTATGCATGTTGAGTTTTCCCGGGGGGCCATGGATAGTACTATCGTATTTTCAGGGGGAAATACTGCTATAAACAACTATTTGAAACAGTACGAGTTGTTATTTGGCAAGCAAACTGAAAATAATGGATTTAAGACTGATCAGTCAAGTATCCAGCCGATATTGAATCTACCCTATTTGAGGGACCGAAAGCTCGAATTGCTTAAACGCGCTGATTCCACTAGTCGGCTCGACCCTGAGTTTGTGAAACGGGAAACCATTCGGATCAACAGTGAATATTTCAATAGCCTCATGGGCCGCGACGTAAAGGAGGCATTTGGTGATTCTATCCGTAACGACCTGATAAACCGTATCATACCAACGCTGTCACTAACCAATGATCAGGCCTTGCTCGACCTTCGTGAGTACCGCGAGTTTATTGCCAATTACATTGATTTCCGTGTTCGTAAAACGCCGGAGGAAAGAATTCTTCTTCAGGATTACCTCGATAGGATTCAGATGGACCTGTCGGGTTTGGTAAAGACTTATTGTTCTTACCATTATATCAGTGATGCCATCGATGGAATTCATAATGGAAAGGAGAAAATCCTTCTGCGTGATTATTTCATGAAAATCTCGGATGACCCGAAGCTCACTAAAATTCTGGGTTCCATGGATATCAGCCTCACAGACAGAAATTACCGTGATGCATCGAGAATTCTTTACACTTCATGGTCCTTAATCGTGGGGATATTAATTTATGCAATCATAGGATTTGCCATATTCAAGGTGGTGACCTACCGCAGCAAGAGCGGGAAACGCATTGATCCGTTGTACATTATAAAGGGGCTGATTTTGCTTGCGGCACTCGCTTACCTGTCGAACTATTTTATAATCTACCGGTTGACCGCCGACAGAACCCTGGCGGTTGGTCGGGTTGTAACCTGGATACTATTTGTCGGACTGCAGGTTTACTACCTTATTCCCCTATGGTTTAAAAAGACGAAGTATCAATGGTATGCCCTGCAGATGGCACTTTTGACTATCCTCTATTTCGTTGTTTTGATATCCATTGGGAACTCTGAAAATCACTTTCATGCGCCGTTTCAATGGCTTCATCACCGCAGCATGATTGCTATGGTTAACAGCTGGCTGATTCTGGTCACGGCGTCTTTTTTGGTTTATTATGTGGATCTGCTGATCAGGCGGAAACAGAAAATTCAGTACCTCTTCAAAGAAAAATTGGTGAGTCTGGAGGTGGTTGCCAATGTGCTTATTATATTTCTTTTTATTTCGCGCACATTTTCTATTTACGTACAGAATGCTTCACGGCAGGAAGACTTGTTTGTCTTTATCATAGGTATCCTGATATTTTATCTTTATGCCATATACCTCATTCCTAATTTTATGCTAAAAAGGAGAGCCGCGAAATTATGGTTTTCGGCGATCATGGTTTTAGTAGGAACCATCCTGGTATTTCATCTGGAAAATATGTTCGGGGTTTACCGGTCTCTTGTACATATTGGGGTAAGAATTCCATTTTTTGAAGTCATTAAGGGACCGGAGCCATTTGTAATTAAAACTGCTTTTTGGATTCAGTGTATGATTGGTCCGGCGATGATTTATGCCTTTGTCAAACAGCAGCTTACTCAAAAGAATACTGGGTTTAAAATGTTCCGTGACAAGGAGGCAGAGCTGCAACAGCTTCGCTCGCAGGTAAATCCGCATTTCCTGTTTAACTCGCTCAATACGGTTTATGCTTTTGCGCTTAAAGAAAACAATCCTAAAACTGCCGAATATATTGCCAAGCTGGCGAATCTGATGCGCTACCTGGTGGAAGATATGGACAAGGAAAAAATCCCGGTACAGAAGGAGATCAGCTACATCCGTGATTATATCAATCTGCAGGCCATCAGGAGCTCGGTGGAGCATAAAATCGAGATTAATAACGCGATTGAGGAAGAGCAGAATATCATGATCGCCCCGATGCTGATGATTCCGTTTGTTGAAAATGCATTTAAGCATGGGGTAAATCCGAATACCGTATCGGAACTTAAGGTCACCTTTCAGATCGTTGAAAACTGGTTTCAGTTTGTGATTGAAAATTCGGTGGATAAGAATTTCGAGGCATTCTATAAAGAGAAGGGCTTTGGAATCGGCATCCAGAATGTTCGCCAGAGACTGGAGCATATCTATCCTGATCACTATACTTTATCAATCGCAGATACCGGGGATCGATTTATCGTGATTCTGTCTGTTGAATTAAGTAATTTGGTACTCCAAATTGCAGATGAATGACGATCCGAAGTATTGCTGTTGATGATGAGCCTTTTGCACTGGATGTGATTTCGATACATGCGGCGAAGGTGCCGGAACTCGATTTGATGGAGCGTTTTACGGATCCGTTTAAGGCATTGGAATATCTGAAAAACAATCCTGTGGACCTTATCTTCCTTGATATCAACATGCCGGGATTGTCAGGTATGGAGCTGGTAAGCCGGCTGAAGTGCCCGCCGCGCATTGTTTTTACAACCGCTTATTCGGAGTACGCGCTCGACAGTTACGATTATGAGGCGGTGGATTATCTGCTGAAGCCTATCGAATTCGACCGGTTCAATAAATCGATCCAACGGTACCTGAAACAGAATGCAACACCCGTGGGTGCTGCTCCAGTACCTGCTAAGCATATTTTCATCAAGGACGGTTACAAGCAGGTGAAGCTGCTGATTGAGGAAATATCTCATATCAAGAGTGAGGGCAATTATCTCAGCATATTTACAAATAACCAGCGAACGTTAACCCGCATGACGCTTAGCCAGATGACAGCCTTGCTGCCCGGCACCCAGTTTTTGAGGGTTCATAATTCTTATCTGGTTAATATCGGGCATATCGATAAAATCGAGAATAACCACGTCTACTGCAACGGGGAGGGGATTTCTATCGGGGCAAAATACAAGGAAGACTTTTTCAGGAGAATCGGGGCTGAATCTTAAAAACTAAATAAAATGGGGAAATTTGATAGATTTTGTCAGAGCTGTGGAATGCCGATGGATCAGGACAAAGGGCATGGCGGCACAGAAAAGGATGGTACAAAAAGTACCGTTTACTGCAGTTTGTGTTATCAGGAAGGCGCATTCCGCGACGATTTCACCAAGTCGAAGCAGATGGTAAAATTTGTCAGGCAGATCCTGAAAAATCAGGGAATGGGCTATTTTAAGCGCTGGTTCTTTACTTCACATATTTCGCACCTCGCCCGCTGGCAGTAATTCTTCCGCGTTACGCGTTTCGTGTTTCGATCTTCTTCTTCGTCTACCGATCTTTTTCTTCGATTTTCGGGGGTAACAACTTATACATCACCGGCGTAACCAATCGCGCTAAAAGTGTGGAGGTAATGAGACCGCCGATAATTACCCAGGCGAGCGGTGAATAAAGGTTCGAATCGCCTAAGGCAATCGGGAGCAGACCGCCGATAGCCGTCATGGTGGTTAACATCACCGGAAGAAAACGTACCTCCCCGGCTTTGATAATCGCTTCATTGAGCTCTACCCCCTGCTCCCGCAGTTGGTTGGTGAAATCGACCAGCAAAATTGAGTTTTTAATCTCTATACCGATGAGGGCGACAAATCCGACTGCTGCGGCAAACGACAGTGTGAATCCGGTGAGGTAAAGGGCTACAATTCCTCCCATGATACCAAGCGGGATAACCGACAACACAATAAGTGTGCTTTTAAAAGTACGGAACTCGAGTATCAGGATAGAGAAAATCCCAAAAATTGCAATCAAAATGGCAATCCCAACGCCACCGAAACTCTCCTGCCGGCCTTCAATTTCACCGGACGGGATAATTTTAAATCCCTCGGGTAATTTTATGGCATCGATCTTGGCCAGTATTTCCTGTGTTACCCTATCGGTATTGTAACCTGTTTTAACATAGGAGGATATCAGGTTATATCTTTCCTGATTGTAGTGCTCAATCAGCGTGGGGGAGCTCTCAAATTCCATGCGGGCAAGTTGCGATAATGGGATCTGGGCACCGCTAAGCGAGGAGACATATATCCTATCGAGCGTGGCCAGCGTATTTACAGTATCCTTGGGAAGACGAACCTTGATAGCATATTCCTTGCCATTAGCTTCACGGTATTTGCCGACTTCCAATCCGGCAAGCGCCAGCCTTACTGTCCGGTCGATCTCAATTCCCGGAATGCCAAACATGCCAGCTTTATCACTGTTTACCGCTATCCGGATATCTGTCATGGTTTCGCTGAGGGGATTTTTTCCGTAAACAGTTCCGGGGGTGGATTCCATGATACTATCGATAGTAACCGAATATTTTTTCAGTAATCCAAGGTCATCACCGACGAGCCTTAACGCAATAGGGGCGCCGATAACCGAGCCATTCTCGAATTCGGTCACAAAGATTCGGGCATTCACATAACTATTAAGCGTATCGCGGAGCTTATCAAGAAATTTGGTCATATCAACCTGCTTCTCAAGGTTCATCTCACACAGAATTTCACCCAGGTTGGTTTGCTCGGCTTTTTGAAACACATTGTAGAAAATTTTCGGGTTGCCACGGCCAATATTCGATAGGTAATAATTGACCTCTTTCTTTTTCGCAAGAACAGACTCCACGAAACGAACCGCTTTGTCGGTTTCCGAAAGCGTGTTTCCTTTAGGGGTTTCAATGGTAATAAGGAATTGCTGCATCCCTGCTTTCGGGAACAGACTGAACCCGATTATATCAATCAGAAATAGTGATCCGCCAAAGAATGCGAGGGCAATCAGGAGGGTAATTAATGGATTGCGCAGCGACCAGTGAAGAGCGCGGCCGTAAGTGAAATCGATGCCCTTGAGTAATCCCCTGAGAATCATATTCCCACGTGGATCGACATTTCCCTTGAAAATCTTACTGGTTATAAATGGGATGATGGTGAGCGCAACAAATAAGGAACTCAGCACAATCAGGGCAATGGTAACAGGCAGGATCCTGATATATTTGCCTGGCATGCCCGGTAAAAACATCAGTGGCAGAAAGGCAAACAGCAAGGTAGCTGTACAACCCAGCACAGCGGCACCAATTTGTTTGGTGCCTTTTATGGCTGCATCCATAGGTGGTGCCCCTTCCCTGATCCATCTGGAAATATTCTCAACCACCACAATGGAATCATCTACCAATAAACCGAGTGCGATAACCGCTCCAACGATACTCAGTTGGTTGATGCTGTAGCCCAAAAAATAGAGGCCCGATAAGCCAATAAGTACCGATAGGGGAATGGCAACCATGACCACGCCGGATGCCCGCAATCCCAGCGGCAGCAGAGTAAGGAGCACCAAAAGGATGGCAAAAAGGAAGTCGCGTTCGAGACCGCTGAGTTTCTTTTTAACGTTCATCGACTGATCGAAGCCATTTTCCAGGGTCATCGATGCTGGAAGTTTCTTCCGGAAATTGCTCAGCTGCACATAAATACGGTCCCTGACATCATGAATATTCTGGGCATCCATCATGCTGGCTGTTATAAAAACCGCCCGGGTGCCGTTGTAACGTCCGAAATACCTCGGATCTTCATCGTCCCAGGTTACTGAGGCAATATCTTTCAGATAGACTACCTGTCCCAAATTGGAGCCGACAATGGTGCGGTCGACCTCATCGAGACTCCGGTAGTTGCCGCTGGTTTTGATATTGAATTTTTGCGGTCCGATTTCCACGCTGCCCCCGGGGATATTAGCATTTTCGCTTTGGATAGCGCTCATCACCTGGGTAATTGTGATGTGGAGCTGCGAGAGTTTTGGCAAATCAACTGCCACCCGCAATTCTTTGGAAGGATAGGCTACTGCTTCGGCTTTTTTTACTCCTTGAACGGTGGCAATAATATCTTTCAGATTCTCCGCCTGAGTTCGCAGTTCATCATAATTAGCAGTGGCTGATACGATGGCACTTTGAACGATGCTTGTTTCACCTGCGTTAATCTTCTTAATATCTATAAGATACAGATCCTGCGGTAAAGATGGCCTGGTGGTCTGAACCTGCCGGACTACTTCATCATATTTTTTATCCGGATCGCTGTTGGCTGTGAACTCCACTACCACTGTGGCTACACCATCCTTGATATCGGTCCACATCCGCCTGACATTTTCGAGCTCTTTAAAGGATTTTTCCAATTTATCCACCACCAGCTCCTCCATATCGATCGGCGATGCACCCGGATACAGGATGGTTACAGGCACAATCGGCATCGGGAGATCGGGATCTTCAGCCTGCGGGATTTTAGTATAAGCATATACCCCCACGGCGATCAGCATCAGGAAAACAACTATGGTAAACTGATGGTTTTTTACGGCTAATTCAGATATTTTCATAACGAATCCTGATCACTATTTAATGATATCCACCTTCACACCATCAGCCAGGTAGGCTACTCCATCGAGGACAACTTCTTTCACGTTTTCCAGTCCGCCGGTAACAGCAGCCTGTGTTCCATTTAGTGTTGCAATGTTTACCTTGATTTTTTTTGCTGTTCCGGATGGAGTAACTTCATAAACATAGCCCACCCGGCCATCCGCTTCAACCACGGATGCCATGGGAATCAATGCATAGGACTCTTTCCGGCTGGGATAAATTTCGATGTTGGCAATAAATCCTGAGGCTAGTTTTTTTGCAGTCTCACTCAACTTCAACTCAATTTCATAAGTCCCGGTCATGGGGTTGGACGCTTCATCGATTTGGCTGATTTTTGCAGTGAAACTCTCGCCTGGCCAGGCATCAATAGCTACATTAGCTGAGTCGCCAATACTGATTTTTACCATATCCCGGTCGGATAGTGCGGTTCTGATAATCCAGCTTTTTCCACTTATTCCCAATGCATAAACTGGATATCCGGGAGAAGTGAGCTCGTTTTCCTTTACCAGCTGGCGCAGAATCACCCCACTTTTTGGCGCGATAATCCGGGAATGCGACAGGTTAAACTGGGTCATATCCAAAACCGATTTCGATACGTTGAGCGCTGTTTCTGCATTTTGCAACTGTTCGAGAGTGGCAACACTGTCGGCATACAGGTTCTTGGCACGGTTAAAATCTCGCTGTGCCTTATCAAATCCGTTCTTGGCCTGATTCACCTGGGCATTGATTTCCGACAGGTTGAGTATGGCAAGCAATTGTCCCTGTTTCACAAGATCGCCCTCCTTAACATAGGTATGGGCTACAATTCCACCAGTTTTAAACGATAATTTAACTTCCTCACTGGTGGCGACAATTCCGCCCGATCGCACCGGTAAGCTGATATTTTGGGTCAATACAGGTACCACCCTGACCTTCACCACCTCGGCTTTAACGGTTTCCTTCACTGCCGCTGGCTTGCAGCCTGCCAAAAAAGCAAGCAAGAGCAAGAAGGTGACAGGTGACAGGTGACGGGTGACCCTCGATGGAGTTGTCATTCCCGCGAAGGCGGGAACCCCGTCCCTTACCACGAAAAATTTATTATATCTTTTCATTTCAGATTTTATTTATCGCACAAACTTTTTCAAACTCAGCATAATCAGCCAGATACGTATATTTTGAGATGATCATATTTTCTTCAGCCTGGGTTAAGGTAGTGCGGGCATCAATAAACTCGATGAGGTTGGACTGACCCTCCTCATACCTCCTTTTGACCAGCCTGAATCCCTCGCGGGCCGTTTTAACCTGGCTCGTTGCGGTTTCGATTCCGGCGAGTGCTGTTTTTAGCTCGTTCATCGCATTGATCACCTGAAGTTCAATCTGTTTACGAACCTCCTCCGATTGCTGATCCAGCATCTCCTTTTGAAGTTTTGCCTGTTTTATTTTAGCCCGATTTTGAAATCCGGCGAATAAGTCCCAGGATAATATAGCTGAAGCCTGACCGAAATCGGAGTCCTTATTGATCTTGTATTTTTCGCCCTGGATCCCATAATCGGCTACTACCATAATATTCGGCAGTGCACCGGCCTGGTTCATTTTCACTTGCAATTCAGTAATGTTATCGTATAGTTTCAGCTTTTTTAATTCTTCGCGGTTAGCCAATGCCGATTCCTTATACATTGACGATTCAACACCGATACCGGGAAGAATATCTGGCTCGGCTAATATAATTGATTCTGTTAACGATCTGTTTAATAGAAAATTAAGATATGCTGATGAGATTTCCCTATTTTTTGCAGCCACCTGAACCTTTTGATCGAACTTGCTCATTTCGGTCTGGGCACGATAAAGATTGTCGATCGTAATTTTCCCATTATCCACCAGCTTTTGATTAACCCTGACGTTTTCCTCAAGAAGTTTACGGGTATCGTTGAGCATGGTTACAATTCCTTCGGCCATGGCAACATTGTAGTATGCTTTCCTGATTTCGGCGACAAGCTCCTGCTTATATTGCACCACTGAGACCTGTTCGGTGGAGGTTAACTCTTTTTTGATTTTTGAATTATAATAGATATCTGTATTAAAAACAGGCTGTATCATCCTGAGTTTGGTTTCCTGCTCCATGGGACGAAGGAACATGAACGATTGATTGTCGATCTGTGGAAATTTGTTGGCATGAAGGATCTGGTTGAGAGTTGCATACACAGGATTCAGCAGGTCACCGATCGGAAGGTCGATGGTCCGGCCACCTTCAGCCACTGAAAACCTGGCATTTAGGGTGATATTAGGGAAAAACAAACCTTTGGCCTCTTTCAGTGTTTCGAGGCTCCTTCGGTAACTTGTCTCCTTTTGTTTGAGCGCCAGGTTATTTTCGAGACCCATCCGGATATAATCATCAAGAGGGGACTGGGCCCAGCTGGCCTGGGCGAGAATTATCAGAATAAGGATCAGTTTTGTTTTCATTTTTATTTTCTGTTGTCACTCGTCACCTCTTATGGTAATCTATTTTTCATATTTCTGTGTATCTGTATAAAAAGCCTTTTCACCAGCTCTCGTTCGGATGTTGTGGCGGCAGCATAAAGTTCATCCGCGAAAGTAAAAACCTCTTTCATCCTTTCGTGATAACCATCACGAACCATCTTTCCAAGTTGGGTAAGATTAAGGTTAACCTCCTTATTATTTCGCGCATTCGTGCGGTTCACCAATTTCTTAGTCACTAATTTCCGTACAGTCTGGGATATCGCACCGCGGGTAACGCCCATAATATCCGCTAATTGAGTCATATTAACTTCAGGGTTTTCCCCTATCATGGAAACTGTTTGCAGCTCCGAGAGGTGGACAGTGCATCCGATCCCGAAATCGCGGGGCTGCCTTTCAATAATGGAGTATGCATGTAAAATGCTTTGAAAAAGGTTGACCAGCTCGTTGACTTCACTTCCCATTTAAAAATGTTTAGATGCTATACAAAAGTAGTAAAGTTTTAAAGTTGCCAACCTTAAAAAAAGTTGGCAACTTTAAGGAATGAAATCATTTTCAAATATTGCAAAGGGCATGGTCGCCCTGATATTTGTTGCCGCCATTCTTTTGCTATCGGACATTGACAACCGGACCGGAAACAAAAACGGCAATCACAAATCCTCATCACATAAAATTTTCAAGATGTGTATTATACATTTTGTCGACAGTCCAAACTCCGAGGATTGTGAACAGGGTGTACGTGATTATCTTAAGGATATCGGATGGCTAGAATCGAAAGATTTTACGCTAAATGTGTTTAAGGCTCAGGGAGATATATCAGCCTTGAACAGTATTGCCGGAACGGTTACTTCGCAATCCTGGGATATGATCATCGGATGTTCAACGCCAACTATTCAGGCACTTGCAAAGAAAAAAACCAGCAGTCCGATTGTGTTTACCAATGTGGGTGATCCCCTGATTGCCGGAATGGGTAAATCATTTTCAGATCATGTGGCTGGAATAACGGGCATATCAACCATGAGTGATTTTGAGGGCATGATAGACCTGGTTTCCAGGTTGCAACCTGAAGTTAAGCGAATCGGAACTGTATATGCACCCGCTGAGATTAACTCGGTTGCCTATAAAGAGGCACTGGAGAAAGCTGCACGAAAAAAAGGCATCGAACTCGTTTGCGCACCTGCCAGTACGACCTCAGAAATTAACGATGCTGCGATGTCTATCACCGCCAGGGGAGTTGGGGCTTTTTGCCAGATTTCTGACAATCTGACTGGGAGTTGCGTAACATCAATAATTAAAGCTGCAGAAAAGGGTGGAATTCCTCTTTACGGTTTCGTGACCAAGCTAAAGGATCAAGGCGCCATGGCTATTGTAGCGCGTGATTATCATCAGGCTGGCTATGATGCAGGGTCCATGATTAAGATGGTTCTCGATGGTAAATCTCCGGGAGAAATCCCCTTCAGGTTGGTCAGTAAAACCATTTATCAGGTAAATACCACTATAACAGATAAATACAAAGTAAGAATACCTAATGGTTTATCCGAAAATATCAAACTGACAAAATAAAACATGGAAAGTAAACTGGATATCCAGAAAACAGTCAGCGGCAAGAAATCTGTTCTCGTAATCAGTGGTCGGCTTGATGCCAACTCAACAGGGCATCTTGATGACACCATAAATGCGCTCATCCGTGAGGGGATTTATGATGTGGAACTTGACCTCGGACAGGTTGTTTACCTCAGTTCACTCGGCATCCGCGTCTTGGTGAGCCAATATAAGAATCTGAGCAAGATAGGTGGGGCGCTTAACCTGGCAGTGATGTCGGACCCCGTGCGTGAAGTTTTGAGAATGGTGGGGATGGCTGATATGTTTCAGCAAAAGACCGTGAAGGTAAAAGCTCCGGAACCTGCCTCTCCAACCGGAAGGATTGAAGAAGGATTCCGTTTTGAGCGTGAATCTTCAGGTAATGGACCCATGACGCTATTAGTACATGGCCATCCGGAGTTTACCGGCAAGCTGGTTTATACTGCTGAAGATAATCTGTTGATGACCAGCGAAAGGAAAACATTTGCATTGGGTCTTGGGGCCATAGGCACTGGTTTTGAGGATTGCAAATCGAGATATGGTGAATTCCTTTCTCTCGGCGAGGCAATCACTTATATGCCAGCCGATCAGACTTCGATTCCTGATTACGCGTTAAGCAGCGGGCAATATGTTCCTGAAATAAATGCCCTTTTTGCCATTAAGGTTAAGGGTGACTTCACTGACCGAATCATTTTTGAACCTGCCGGGGGTAGTTTATCCATCACTTTGCATACCCTGGTCGATGTTTTAATGCGGCTTACGGGTTATAAAAAGATGGCTTTGCTGATGGCAGCGGAAAGCGATGGGCTGATTGGCATGAGACTGCGAAAATCCCCGGTGGAGGATCCGTCCCTGCTTGAATTGCCAGGTTTGGCCAATAACCTGTTTTTTACGACCGAACCCGCCTATTCCCGTATGCTTACTTTATCGTTTGGATATTTCGAAAGTGGCAGCATTGAAAAAATCGCATGGTTAAGGCCGCTCGAATCTGGATCATCGACTATCGGGCATTTGCATACAGCCGTCTTTCCATACCAGCCTTTAAGGAAAACAAAACCGGATTATGGTGAAATAATCCATTCACTTTTCGGGACCTCCGAAGTGAGTGATATTTTGCACCTGATCAATGATACAAGGGAAATTAACGGCCTGGGCGATAGCCGGTTTAAAAACGGGATCTGCTGGATAGGGCAAATCGAATAAAAGAAAGGGATCACAAAAATGACACTACTCCTAGGATCCATTACCATCGGACTTATACTCGCCATGCTGGCGCTTGGCATCTTTATCAGTTTCCGGATTTTTGATTTTCCGGATATCACGGCCGAAGGTTCATTTACTTTCGGAGCCGCCATTTCTGCTGCCTTGATTATTGCCGGAGTTAACCCACTGCTGGCCACCCTCACTTCATTTATCGGAGGGGCGATGGCAGGAACGGTTACCGGAATTTTGCATACGCGTTTTAAAATTAATTCACTGCTGTCGGGGATACTGGTAATGACGGCTCTATATTCAGTGAATTTACATACGATGGGACGCAGCAACCTCCCGTTGCTCTCGGAAACAACCATTTTTACCTGGTTCGATAAGCTTGCCGTGAAACTTTCGGGTGAAGGAAAATTAACCATGGTCCTGGGCTGGGAAGTGCCTGCCAAGGATTTGTGGACACTATTTTTCTGCCTTATCCTGATTGTCCTGGTTAGTCTTTTACTCTGGTGGTTTTTCCGAACTCGCCTGGGTACCGCTATGCGCGCAACGGGTGATAATGCCCAAATGATCAGGGCCTTGGGCGTCAATACAAAGATGATGATCATTGCCGGCGTGGCTCTGTCAAACGGATTTATTGCAGTTGCCGGGTCATTATTAGCTCAATACCAAGGATTTGCTGATGTTCAGATGGGTATAGGAATGTTGGTGTGGGGTTTGGCAAGCGTGATTATCGGTGAAGCGCTGATCTCAGAGAATAGTCTGGGACTGGTGATTACCGGTGCCGTTATCGGCTCGGTGCTTTTCCGTCTCCTGGTTGCTATTGCACTTCGCTGGGGTATGAACCCTATCGATCTGAAACTGATAACTGCCCTCTTTGTTTTACTGGCGCTTATTTTGCCAGGCTTCATGAAGAACACGAAAAAAATCAGACTAACTAGCAAATAATCAGATGTTACAGGTTAACAATATATCTAAAGTATTTAACCCCGGCACCGTAAACGAGGTCAACGCGCTACAGGAAGTCAGCCTTACCCTGGAGGACGGTGGATTTGTTTGCGTTTTGGGAACGAACGGTTCAGGGAAATCCACATTACTGAATGCTGTGGCCGGTTCATTCATGGTTGATTCAGGTCAGATTCTTGTTGATGATGTCAATATCACTCGTTGGCCCGAACACCGGAGGGCGGATTTTATTGGCAGGGTTTTTCAGAACCCTTTTACCGGCACCGCACCAAATATGTCGATACAGGAAAATCTGGCTCTGGCAACGCGGAGAGGAAAATCAAGGGGTCTCGGTTGGGGATTGCCAAAAAACCTGATTGATGAATTCAAACTTCGTGTTACGCCTCTTCAGATGTCATTGGAAGAACGGTTGGGAAATCCCATCGGGAAATTATCGGGCGGCCAACGTCAGGCCCTTACCCTGCTGATGGCAACCTGGCTCAAGCCAAAGCTGCTATTGCTCGATGAACATACCGCCGCTTTAGACCCCAAAACAGCTGCCAAGGTAATCGAGCTGACCGAGGAGGTGATCAGGCGCGATAAAATCACAACACTCATGGTGACGCATTCCATGCAGCAGGCTGTAAACCTTGGCAATCGCGTGATCATGATGCACAAAGGACGAATTGCTTACGATTTTGGAGAGGAGGAAAAGCGCCGGATGAAAGTGAGCGACCTGCTTTCCCTGTTTGATGAATTGAGGAGGAAGGATCAGATAGATAACAGTGTGGCTGAACTGGTTGCCGCAAATTACATCTAGCTTATGAAAAATATCCTGAAACCTGCTTTTTTCCTGCTGGCTGTTGTCGCCATTCTCCTTCTTTCGGATCTTTCAAACCGCAAAGGAAATCAGCGAAGCGCAGAAATCAAGCGTGTTGCGATATTTAAGTTCAATTCAAACCTTATTCTCAATGAAACAGAAACGGGTTTGCTCCGCGAATTGAATACCCAAAAGATCTTTCCTCAAAGGCAAATGGAAATCACTCGATATTGCCCAGAGGGGGATTTGCCGACTGCAAATACCATTGCTCTCGAGATTCTGAACAAGAAATACGATATGGTGATTTCAATCAGTACACCGGGATTGCAGGTGATGGCCAATGCTAATAAAGCAGGTAAGATTACCCATGTATTTTGTGCTGTTACGGATCCTTTTGTTTCAGGAGTCGGGATAACCGGTCCGGGTAAGGATCAGCACCCGGCTCATCTCACCGGTATTGGTACTTTTCAGCCTGTTGAAAAGGCTTTCCGCATTGCCCGGGAAATGAAGCCAGATCTTAAAAAAGTCGGGGTTGTATGGTGCACTGGTGAAACCTGCTCGGAGGCATGCGTTAAAAAGGCCCGTGCCATTTGTGCGGAGCTGGGCATTGAGCTGGTCGAAACCGGCATTGAAACCTCTTCTCAGGTATATGAAGCTGCTGTTGCCATGACTGCCAGGGGAATCGAGGCACTGTGGATCGGTGGCGACAATGTGGTGGAAACCGGCATCGACATGTACATAAATGCGGGTATGAAGGCCGGCATTCCGGTATTTAACAATAGTCCGTATTCAACAATGCGAGGCACTCTTTTCGGCATTGGGGCCAATTATCAGAGTGTTGGAGCCCAGGCAGGTAAAATAGCCAGTGAGATCCTGAATGGCAAATCGGTGAAGGATTATGAAACCGTGAATGTTGTACCCGAAAAAATATATATCAACGAATCAGTTCTGAAAAAAGTAAAAGGAAACTGGACCTTGCCGAATGACCTTCGTGCCAGGGCGGATTCCATTATCGTGACGGGTGACAAGTGACGGGTGACCGAAGAACGAGATCGGGGGACGAAGAAGGAGACCGAGAGACGGAAGACAGAAGATCGGAAGAGTTGGCAGGTGGCAGTCCGCAGAAATGGCCCTCGGAGATTTGTCATCCCCGTGCAGGCGCAGCCGGACACGGGGACCCCGTCCCTTACTGCGGCATTCATCAGCAGGACGTTCACCCTTACCACCGAATCCCTGGATACCACTTACCCCAGATTTCTGCAAATACCCCATTACCCATAATTGTGGTATAAGCTTGCTCCCACTGCTGCATATACAAGTCCTTGGTATCAAGCGAAAAGGCCATGTAAGTTTCAGTATAAGATAAAACCAGTTCGTTACGTACCTCCGATGCCTGATACCCGGCTTGCTGAGCAAGATAGGGAATGGCGATATCATTAAGTACTGCGGCCTGGATGGTGCCGTCCATCAGCTTTTGAAAAACGATTTGTGGCGTAGGCCAACTCTGGATATTGGTAAATCCCTGATCCTTGAGTTCCTGTTCGGAGGCCCATCCCTCCGGTACTCCGATCGAAGTAAGGAGCTTTGCATCGGAAATTACACCCAGATGGGTAGTACTGTTTGATCTGACAAAAAAGCAATAGTTCTTTTTACAAACGGGGCCGATCCAATGGAACCGGTTTTCACGTGCCGCTGTTCTGGCTGTACTGAATATCATTGAGTTGGGGGCAAGCTGAACCTGTTGAATCGCATCGTTCCAGCTTTCCAGATTAAGCGATACTGACATTGGAATGAGCTGGCTAATCGCATTTACAATTTCCACCGAGCTACCGGTGAGGGTTCCGTCAGCCGCCTTGTAATTTTGCGGCGGATTTTCTTCCGTATAAATGGTAATCAATCCTGGTGCCTTCACTCCCGGCAAATAAAGTTTATATACATCCTGAACGAAGCCGGATTGCTTGAGCTGATCGAGCTTCTCCTGCCACGAAGCGATGATCTTTGGTGATACTCCCTTCGAAAAAGCAATAAACCCCTGAACGGAGGTATAGGTATATAGTTCCGATAACAGGCCGGTATCCTTTCCATTTGCGGCGGCAGTGGTGCGGATTGAATTGGAAATATCAAAAACAGAGCTAACAGTGCCGGCATAGAGGGCTGAAACTGCTTCGGTTAATGTATTATAAATCACCAGATTTTTAAATCCCTGGTCCTGCAGCATGGTTACTGTCGGGTAACCGGTTACTACCCCGATGGAGGTAAGTTTCATGGCATCATCGATTGAACTGATAGAATATCCTGATGATCGCAGCCCTACGAAACCTGTTGAAAACATGGTAATTGGCCCCACCCACTGGAACTGATCCTTACGGTCGGCAGTGAGCCCGGTGGTAAATAGAGCAACATTATCAGAATATTTGAGCAGAGAATAGGCAGTGGCCCAATCCGTAGTGACCTCAACCGACATGTTCTGTATAGCCATGAGATCTAATATTCTGGACGTAATATCTGTTGATATGCCTTTTAGCGTATTGTCCTCCACATAACTATAAGGACGAAGTTCTTCGCAAATGATCCTCAGGTTTTTACCGGTAACATCTTCTTTTTTACAAGAGCTGATCAGAAATCCAGAGAATATGGTTATCAGAATAAAGGCTGCTCTTTTCATGTTAAATCTTAATGGATAATGAGTTTCATTTTCTCTATCATTTCATGGTTCTTGCTGGCTTGATTATTTCGCTGTCCGGGATCGGTTTTTATATTATACAATTGAATTTCAGGCGAAAACCCAGTCTCAATATTCACGTCTTTCATCAGTGGAACCCCCGGATAGGCGGGTATCATTACCCATTCATTTTCCCGAACCAACGTTTTGCCGCTGCCATTATCCAGGACCAGGGAGGAACGGCCAAGTTGAGATTTTCCAAGCAACGCACCCAAAATACTTTGACTGTCGGCACCGGGATTTGGCTGACCGGTTAATTCGGCAAATGAGGCTGCCAGGTCAATCTGACAAACGAGCGCATCGGAGACACCGGGTGTTATATGCCCAGGCCAGCTAACCAGGAAGGGAATATGTGTTCCGGCCTCGAGCAGGCTGTATTTGCCACCCCGCATCGGGCCCCACGGAGTATGGGTTCCGTTGAGCACTGCCGCCTGGTCGGCATATCCATCGTCGAGCACCGGACCGTTATCGCTCGTAAAAATTACCAGCGTATTCTGATCCAGGCCAAGCTGTCCGAGTTTTTTAAGAAATTCACCCACCACCCAGTCGGCCTCAACAATAACATCCCCACGTGGTCCAAGGCCTGAAGATCCGACAAAGCGTGGCGATGGAACTCTTGGGCAGTGGGGCTCATGCAGGGCATAATAGAGGAAGAAGGGTTTTGACCGGTTATTTTCGATGAATTTCTCAGCCTTCAGCAGAAATGTGTCAACCATGAATTCGTCGGTCCATCTGGCTTTCGTGCCACCTTTCATAAAGCCGATCCTTGATATCCCATTGACAATTGTTCCGGCATGTCCTTGTGAAAGACCCATTTTCAGCCTTTCGGGAAACTCTTTCCCAGTGGGCTCCCCTGGAAAGTTTTGCTTATAGCTTACTTGGATAGGATCTGCAGGATCAAGGCCAACCACGGTCCCATTTTCGATAAACACTGTCGGACACCGATCGTTGGTGGCTGCCATAATATAGGCATAGTCAAAACCCGTCTGATTTGGACCCGGGCCAATTTGCCTGTTCCAGTCGACTTGTCCTGAACCCAATCCAAGGTGCCATTTACCCACTATCCCGGTGGTATATCCAGCGTTGTGAAGCATTCCGGGCATTGTGGTTTTTGCCGGGTCGATCAGCAATGGAGCATCGCCGGGTAAAACGCGGATCCGGTCGTTGCGCCAGGGATACTGGCCTGTAAGCAGTGCAAACCTGCTGGGTGTGCTGGTAGCGGAGGTGCAATATCCATGGTTAAAACGCAACCCCCCGGCTGCCATCCGATCAATATTCGGTGTCTTAATTTTTGTGGCACCATAGCATCCTAAATCACCATATCCAAGGTCGTCGGCAAGGATAACCACGATATTGGGCCTTTTCGGGGCCTGAGTTTTAACAATCTTTTCTTTTGGCGTGCAGCTGGTCTGAATTAATAACCCAGAAGCTGCGATACCAACAACCTGTGTAAAATGAATACGCATGTTAAACGCGTTTAATTCAAAACGATCTTAAAATTATGAGATTCAGAATTTTCCACTCTGATGAAATAAATACCGGGAGTAAACTTGCTCAGGTTGATGGTCCTGAGGGCAGGTCCGGGATCTGGAAAAAATTCCCGGTAGACCAGGGCACCGGTTAAATTCATTACTCTAACGGTGGTGTTTTCGGACTTTGCATTCAGTGCCAGATAAATCAGGCCTGTGGTAGGATTAGGGTAAACTTTTATATCCTGATCAACAGCTGTTTCATCCGTTGATGATGCCGTGGGAACCCAGTCGAGGGTAATCCCACTAAGATTTGAGTTGCCTGAGGGGGTAAGATGAACGGAATCGGGTCCCTTTAAAAAGGTATAGGTCTGATGTGTTTTTCCTGTGGTATAATCCTGAGCCCAGGCCATTTCCACCCACACCGTATAATTTCCGTCAGGCACCAGGGCTCCGCTCACTGCTGTTCCATTCCATGTGACTGTTAGTGGGCCATGGGCTGTGATGGTTGCCCCGGTAACGGCATCCACCACATTGCTGCCTGAATTTGTGGTCCAGAGGCTAAGATGGTCGAGGTTGCCATTTGATGCCCTTTTTAATTTTGTTTTCACAAATGCATTCGAACTGTTTTCTACCCAAACAGCCACCAGGTGCTTGGGTGAAAATCCACCTGTTGAGTTGGTAGTAAAGGTCAGGGTCATTGTCCCGGCTGTTTGTGCACCTGTTCTCAAGGGCAACAATAAAACCGAGAATATCAGTAACCATGTGAAGTTAATTCTCATAAGGTTTTTATTAGCTGAATTGTGTTTTTATTGGGTATCTGATTCCGGCAATTTCCCTGATCCTATCGAGCAATTGCATTTGCCGGAAAGTGCATTCAAGAGGCAGTAGTGGGCTTTCGAGTAACCCGGCATCCAGACATTCCATAACATGTTTTGCTTCCAGAAGGAGGCCAAAGCCTTTATCGAGGTGAAAGATAATATCTTCTGCGGTTGAGTCTTTTTTTGATATCGTCACCTTTACTGTTGACGGATCGATCCGCAGAACACGAATAAAACCCTTTTCACACCAGATCTCTGTCTGGGTATCGCTGCAGACCGCCAGGCTGGAGGTGAGCTGGGCAATTTCACCCTCAGGGTATTTGAAGGTCATGGCAATGCTCCGGTCGGCTCCTGTAGGAGCAAGATCAACCGTTGTTGTTATTTCCGAGGGGATTCCAAATACCTGCTCTGCCCAGAAGACAGGATAAATACCGATATCGAGCAGTGAACCACCGCCAAGCTCAAGATTAAATAACCGATGACCAGGATCATATGGAGCAAAAAAACAAAATTCCGAGCGCATCATACGGGCCTTTCCCAATTCGCCGGATTCAAGAACCTGCATCACTTTTTCAAAAGAAGCCTGAAAACGCGTCCAGAAAGCTTCCATTAGAAAGGCGTTGTTTTTTCGGGCGGCATCGATCATCTTTTTAGCTTGTGATGCGGTCAGGGCAAAAGCTTTTTCTACCAGAACGGCTTTGCCATGCTCCAGACAAAGGATGGCATGATCGTGATGGTGTGAATGCGGGGAGGCAACATATACACAATCAACTTTCGGATCGACCACCATCTCCTGATAGCTGCCATAGGCCTTTTCGAATCCGTATTTTTCGGCGAACGCAGTCGATTTATCCAGGCTCCGCGAAGCTGTTGCATACAAATTTGCATTGCCGAGAAGCTTCAGGTCGGAGCTGAATTTACCTGCGATTTTCCCGCAGCCCAGTATAGCCCAGTTGTATTTCTGTTTTGTCATTGAGCGAATTTCCTCTTCTCCCAGATTTGAAAATGGTTACGCTATTGGAAGCGAGAAATAAAAGGTACTCCCTTTTCCCAGTTCGCTCTCGACCCAGATTTTTCCTCCATGCTTCTCAGCAAATTCCTTGCACAAAATCAGTCCCAGGCCCGTTCCTTTCTCATTCCGGGTTCCTATGGTTGAAAAGCTCTCTTCAATCCTGAATAGTTTATTGATATCTGTTTTACTGATGCCAATTCCGTTATCGGTGAAGCTCAATAATAATTCATTTTTCTTTTGCTCGGCTGAAATTTCAATTTTACCGTTCGGCATACTGAATTTTATCGCATTGGAAATCAGATTTCTCAAAATAGTGCTTGCCATAGCCTTGTCGGCTAATGCAATGGCAGTCTTTGGTAGTTTTCGTGTAATGGTAATTGATTTTTGCTGAGCACTATCATCGAAAATATCTATCACCTCGTTTATCAGTGTCACCATTTCGATGTATTGAGGGGCAAACTCCATTCTTCCGGTTTGCGATCGCGACCATTCCAACAGGTTCATCAGAAGATTCATTGCCCGTTCAGCTGAACTCAAAATTATTTCACTGTATTGTTCAATTCCATCATAATCCTTTTCCTTGATACGCTCCTGAAGAAGGCTGCTGAAGCCGATTATACTGCTAAAAGGATTTTTAAGGTCGTGTGCGATGATCGAGAAAAACTTGTCTTTTGAGGCATTGAGCGTCCTCAGCTGTTCTTCATTTTTCATCAGCGCCAGTTCAGATCGTTTTCTTGCAGTGATATCATTTATACTCGCAATCATGCATCTTTCATTATCAAGATCAATGATATCTGCGGAAATCAGACCGGTTAAGGCCTGACCCGACTTGTTCCAGAAATTAGCTTCTTTGTCCAGAATCTTTCCGCTCTTATATATTTCGTGCAAGGTAGCATCACGATCAGCCTCAGTTCCCCATATATTTAATTCCAGGGTGGTTTTCCCCTGTAGCTCCTCAAAAGAGTATTCAAAAATCTTCAGAAATCCATTATTGACATCGATAATTTTGCCATCGGAAAACCTTGTTATCAGGATGGCATAAGGAGAGGAGTGGAATGCTTTGGAAAATTTCTCTTCTTGTTTTAATACATTGTTAGTTAGGTAGTTATTGAACATAAGCACCAGACCGAATGTTAGGAGTATGAATAAAACCTGGTAAGTGACCATCACAAAGTTCTCAAAGCCACCTGAATGAAGATAGTCATTTGACATTGGCTTGCCGAAGAGGCAGTTAGCAATCCTTATGAAGTTAATCGCGCAATAAGCGACATAGATGGAGCCAACAAAAAAGGTTAGTTTCCTCATGCTTTTTGGAACTTCATGAAGCATTAACCAGGCACATTGGAAAAATATGATAAAGGCGATTGCCGAGAGGTTTAAGGTCCTCATCTTCAGATCAACATGAACAACTGCGAACCAGAAATGAATAAAAACAAAAATCAATATCAATCCAACGTTAAATTTCCATCTGATTTCTTTACCCAGAAATTTTAAAAGTCCAATGTACCCCAATGCTATACCAATCATAGCTAAAGAGTTGGATACAACCATAGAAATCCAATCCGGAATGTGACCCCTCAGTGCAATCAGAAACATCGTCAGAGTTTGGAAAAGGAAGGTTATTACCCAATAAAAAGTACCCTTATAGCGGTTGTGGGTTTGCTTCCACAATAATAAGAGTACAAAGGTGCTCATGATATTGATTACCATGAAGCATACCAAAATCGTCCGCATGTCCAGAGAACCCATTCTTTGCCCTTTAAAATTTAATCAGTAATCATCCGCTCACCCAAATATAACCTATTTTTATAGGATATGAAATCTGCAACATTATTGTTATGCCCGATTTGGCTGATTTTGCTCTCGGCAAGCTGTTCACCGGTGAATCAGAAAAAGGGAGAAAATCCCTATAATCTGGATTTGGTTCAGACGAAAGAAGTTTATTCTGCCCTCGTTGCACAAAATCCAAACAACAGGATGGTAGATCTGGAAAAAGCCATTCCCGGGATTACTCTTGATATCCGTTATGCTACTGTGAACAACTTTACCGGAAAAGTCATCTATACTGAACCCAAAGCTTTTGCCAGGAAACCCGTCGCCGATGCCCTCAAGAAAGTCCAGGATTCGCTGGCGACACATCATCTTGCTCTGAAGATTTATGATGCCTACCGGCCATACGCTGCCTCATTAACATTTTATAAAGTGTATCCTGATACCAGTTTTGTTGCCGACCCCAAAAAAGGTTCACGGCACAATCGTGGTTGCGCTATCGATTTAACATTGATTGAATTACAATCTGGAAAGGAAATCCCGATGCCGAGCACTTTTGACGATTTTACTGCAAGGGCACATCCTGATTATCCCAATCTGCCTGACACTGTCCTGGCCAACCGGAAGTTCCTCTTTGGCATCATGGAGCATTTTGGTTTTAAGCATATTTTATCCGAATGGTGGCATTTCGATTACAACGGATGGTCAGGATATAAATTGATGGACCTGCCTTTCGAAGATCTTAAAAGAGATATTTAAATCAATAAAAATGGAAAAGATTACCGGCCTTATCACTGCTCCGCATACTCCGATTAAAGCCAATGGAGCGATTAATCCTGATGTGATTCCTGATTATTTAAGGTTTCTGCTGAATAATAATATTCGTGGAATATTCCTTAATGGCACTACTTCCGAGGGTTATCAGTTAACCAATGATGAGCGGAGAGTAATGGCTGAAGCATGGAACGATGCAGCTAAAGGGACAGATTTTAAAATATTCGTATTTGCGGGACATCTTTCTGTCAATGATGCTTCTTCGTTAGCTGCTCATGCTGCAAGTTTAGATCAGGTTTATGGTATCTCATTGACCGGGCCTTTCTACCAGAAACCAGCCACCCCGGAATTACTGGTTGACTGGTGTTCTGTTGTTGCCGCCTCAGCTCCTGACAAGCCATTTTATTATTATCATATTCCAGTTTTAACGGGTTTAACTACCCCGATGACCCAATTTCTTACCCTGGCAGGAGATAAAATTCCCAACCTGACAGGTGTAAAATTTACTCATAACGATCTCGAGGATTTCATGATGGCCAGTGAACTTGAGAATGGCAAGTACGACCTGTTGGCCGGGATCGATGAAATTGCTTTAGCCAACCGTGCCATTGGCGCCAAAGGATATATTGGCAGCACATATAACTTTATGGCGCCCTTGTTTTTTCAGATGTTTGATGCTTTCGATGCAGGAGATCGTGAAAAAGCCGTTTCGCTCCAGAAACTTGCAATCCAGATCATCCGTTTGATAGTTCCTTACGGTTACATCTCAGCGTGCAAGGCGATCATGCATGAACTGGGAATTCCAAACGGAGTTGTCAGGTTACCGCATCGCCAGATTTCCGAAGGTGAGAAAACCAAACTTCTGATTGACCTGAATTCCTTGAATTTCTTTGAATACGCCTGCAGGAAATCATGAGCAAAAGGCTCTTCACCGGAATACTGGTACTATTGGTAACCTTAAGCAACTCTCTATTGGCACAAAACAATCCAGTAATTACCTGGCATAAGGTGGCTCCCATTCCTCCTGCTGCCGGTGAACCCGTTCAATACGGTGTGGCTGGTGCCCTGGCAGGGTTCAGTCACAACAGGTTGATCGTTGCCGGCGGTTCTAATTTTGGCGATTCCGTTCCATGGCGTGGAGGTAAAAAGCATTACCATGATGAAATATTTATTCTCACTCCATCCCCGGGTGTGGGACAGTGGACGCAGGCAAAAACACGGTTGCCTCGCCCGGTGGCTTACTCTTCCTGTGTTTCATTTGCTAACCGTTTAATTTGCCTGGGTGGGGAAGATGCATCAGGTCCTGTAAGTCAGGTGATCAGTCTGGAACTGCTTTCCGGAGATATCAGGATAAAGCATCTAAAATCGCTACCCCAACCAGTTACGAGCGGAGGGGCGGCACTTATTGACAGCGTGGTTTATCTGGCAGGAGGAGCGGGGAAGGATGGTGCACTTGATGAATTTTATTCGGCTGATCTGAATCGTGAAGAATTAGAGTGGATAATCCTGCCAAACCTCCCGGTACCCCTGTCGAATGCTGCCGTGGTAAGTCAGAGCGATGGCGCTGAGACCTGTATTTTTGTTATTGGCGGCCGAAATAAAACAGGGATTACATCGAAATTCTATCCGGATATATGGAAGTACTCGCCATCAAAAATGAAGTGGGTTAAAGTTGGTGAATTGGTTACTCCTTCCGGTGAACCACGGGGATGGTCGGCTGGTACCGGTGCGGCGGTTGGGAAAAATAATATTTTCCTGTTTGGAGGTGATGCAGGGATTGTATTCAACCGGACCGAACGTTTGCTGGATGCCATTGCCAAAACCACGAATGAAGAGGAAAAGCAGGCATTGATCCGTGAAAAAAATTCAGGATTGGAGAATCATCCCGGGTTCTCCCGCGATGTGCTGTTGATTAATACCATTACGGGCAAAGTGATCCGTGTGGCTGAAACGCCCGGACCGGGCCAGGTTACCACAATTGCGGCTGTTTTTGGTGATTCCGTGTACATCCCATCCGGGGAAATACGCCCTGGAATCCGTACCCCCATCGTTACCAAAGCAATTATCGAAATAAAAGATCAGAACTGATATGAGTTTAAATTTCAGGGAACTATCGGAATTATATCGGAATGAGCTGCTAAACAACGTAATACCCTTCTGGGAAAAATATTCTCCTGATCGGGAAGCAGGAGGATTTTTCACATGCCTTGACCAACAGGGTAAGGTTTATGACACCGATAAGTTTATTTGGTTGCAGGGGCGCGAGGTGTGGATGTTTTCATCACTTTACAATAAGGTTGAGAAAAGACCGGAATGGTTAGGTATTGCAATGCATGGAGCCGATTTTTTAGAGAAATATGGTCGCGACGAACAAGGTAACTGGTATTTTTCATTGACCCGGGAAGGGAAGCCACTCGTTCAGCCCTATAATATTTTCTCGGATTGCTTTGCCAGCATGGCTTTTGGTCAGCTGAGCCTGGCTACTGGTGATGACAGGTATGCCCTGATCGCGAAAAGCACCTTCGAAAATATTCTTTCCAGAAAGGGAAATCCAAAGGGTAAATACAATAAATCGGTCCCCGGAATCAGGCCATTAAAAGGGTTTTCACTACCGATGATCCTCTGTAACCTTTCGCTGGAAATTGAGCAACTCCTATCGTCCGATGAGATTGATAAAACTATCAGGGAGTGCATTCATGAAGTGATGGAAGTATTTTATAATCCTCAAACCGGGCTGATTGCTGAAAATGTAACGTTGGAAGGAAACTTTTCTGACACTTTTGAGGGAAGGCTTATTAATCCCGGCCACTCAATTGAGGCCATGTGGTTTATTCTTGATCTTGCTAAACGGTTGAAAAACAGAGCGCTTGCAAATAAAGCGGTGGATATAGCCCTTCGCACCATGGAATTTGGATGGGATAAACAATACGGCGGGATTTTTTATTTCATGGACATCAAAGGCTTCCCTCCACAGCAATTGGAGTGGGATCAAAAGCTCTGGTGGGTGCATATTGAAACCCTGATAACCATGATAAAAGGGTATCAACTCACTGGTAACCAGGAATGCCTTCGTTGGTTTGAAATTGTGCACGACTATACCTGGTCGCACTTTCCGGATCCTGAATTCGGTGAATGGTTTGGATACCTGAACCGGCAGGGTCAACCGATCCTGACATTGAAAGGGGGTAAGTGGAAAGGGTGTTTCCATGTTCCTCGCGGACTTTATCAGGTATGGAAAACGCTCGATGACATTGAAACCGGACAAACCAAATTGATATAATGGATCTGGAAAAGCGAAGCAGGCGATATGCCTGGACGGTGGTTGGATTATTGTGGGGCGTGGCCTTGCTGAATTACCTCGACCGACAGATGCTGTCGACCATGAAAACTTCCATGATGGGCGATATCGGTGAATTGCAATCAGCCGAAAATTTTGGCCGGCTGATGGCTGTCTTCCTTTGGATATACGGATTAATGAGCCCGGTAGCTGGTTTGATCGCCGACCGGGTCAATCGGAAATGGTTGATAGTTGGCAGTTTAGCGGTTTGGTCGGGGGTAACATTATCAATGGGTTTTGCCGGTGACTACCATACATTGTACTTTTTGCGTGCCCTGATGGGTTTGAGTGAAGCCCTATATATTCCGGCAGGTTTGGCCCTGATAGCGGATTATCATAAGGGCACCACCCGGTCACTTGCGATTGGCATTCACATGTCGGGGATATATGTTGGCCAGGCTTTAGGAGGTTTCGGTGCTACTGTAGCCCATCATTTCAGCTGGCAAACCACATTCTGGTCATTTGGCCTGATCGGAATCACGTACAGTATTGTTCTGATATTATTTCTGCGAGAGAACAGTGATGCTTCTGTACGGCACAAAGCTGGTCCAGCCTTTAAGGTGGGAGGACTTTCTTCGGTGCGGAACAGTCTGGGTATGCTGCTGGGAACAATAAGTTTCTGGGTCATTCTCTTTTATTTTGCAGCCCCGAGCTTTCCGGGCTGGTCGATCAAGAACTGGCTCCCCTCCTTGTTTTCAGAAAAGCTGAATATTGGAATGGCACAGGCAGGCCCAATGGCTACTATTACCATTGCAATTTCCTCGCTGGCAGGCGTGATTTTTGGCGGATTGCTGGCCGACCGATGGATAAGGACTAATCTCAGAGGACGTATTTTTACGGGTGCTATCGGGCTGAGCCTTACTATACCAGCCCTGGTTTTGATCGGATTTGGAGGCGGGTTGGCGGCGATTATCTGCGGAGCCATTCTTTTCGGATTGGGCTTTGGCATGTTCGATACAAATAATATGCCTATTCTCTGCCAATTCGTTTCCCCGGCGCATCGTGCCGCCGGATATGGGCTTATGAACCTGACAGGAATACTTTCCGGGGCGGTGATCACTTCGTTCCTGGGCAAATCGAGCGATTCAGGTCATCTGGGCCGCGATATGGCTTTCCTGGCAATCCCGGTGGCACTGGCTATTTTGCTTCAGCTGACCATGTTAAAGCCGATCACAGCTAATATGGAATAGTCACCTGTCACCTGTCACTCGTCACCGACAAAGTAACAATTTCATGCGGCATGAGCTTCACTTTAATTATATGTCCGCTGACAGTGGGTGCGGCAACTGATTTCAAAGGCATTTCAATAATATTCACCCGGCTGGCACTGTTAACTGTTACAGGAAGTGTAATCTCAGCCTGGGTTTCCTTGCCGTTCACTTCGGCGAGCCTTATAATCAGGCTTTTCCCATCTTCACCCTGCTTAATGCCGCTCATGACTACTTCAGACGGTGATACTGAAATCAACGATCCATTTTCCAGTCGGGTGGCATGAGTTTTCGTCAGGGCCAATGATGGAGGTTCAGCGGCATAAACCGGCACGTTAAAGTTTTCACCTTCGGCCCAAACGCCATTCTTCCAGTCGCCGGAATGCGGAAACAAGGAATACTGAATGTGATTAACGCCGATGTTCGGATATTTATCAGGACTATAGGTTGCTCTTAACAGCGACAGTCGCAGCTGGCCCTTATCATAGGAGTGACCGAATTTTGTCCTGTTGAGGAGGGCTATTCCATTGGTTCCATCAGATAAATCCACCCATTGCTGTGCTGGAACCTCCTGACCGTTGGTCGGGCGGCTCACTACATCAAATGGTACCTGGCAGTTGAAAGCGGGATTTTCGAAGGCCATATCGAAGGTCGTTTTCAGGAAAGGTGCGGGATTGATTCCATCGCCTATTTCAAACCAATCGGCCTGAAGGTCGAAATCGATTCGCGGATAATTTTTATAGATGTAGGTTCTCTGCGTGAATTTCGACCGTCCCCATTTTTTCACCACTTCAACGGTTGCTCTCACAGGTCCTCTCTCAATAATTGCCACGCTGACAACATCACTGATATCCTGAATTTCCTTGGTCTCTCCGATAGTCCACGCATTCATGCCATTGGGTGCCTCCATCCACATTTTTAACTTATTGAGACGACCGTTTGCAGCCACATATTCCTTCCCGGTGCGTTTATCTTTTAACCCGGTAATGTCTCCGTTTTTCAGATCTACAGTGATCGTAAAGAATTCAGTCTCAAATACCCCGTCTTTTTCAGGAATCGCTTCCACCGAGGATCCTGGTACCGTGGCGTCTACGTAAAAAGTCCGGTAACCTCCGGCAGGCATACTGTCGGCAATAAATTGAACTGTTGAGCGGAATCCGGGCGGAAAAACTTTGCCACCAATAATCTGTGCCGGATAACTCTTTCCCGATCCGTCCCGGACCATTACTGTTGCAGTCTTGTTTCCGGCTGAAGGTTTTACATGGCCATATTCATAGTAGTCACCCCACCCGGAAAGTACTGCTGTGGCAGGGTTTTGATGCGTAAATACTTCGGCCTGGACTAAAACTTTTCCTTTCCTGGGCTGCATGTTCAGTGCAACGATAGGTTGTCCTGATCCGCTTTTAAAGTTGATTTCATCAGACAACTTCCTGAAGTCGGATTCGAAAATGTAATTGGCTTTTTTCTGAACCATTTTATGGTCAGCAACAGCATCCTGGTAGGATTCATAAATAGCTGATCCCGGAAGAATATCGTGGAACTGATTGAATGCCACAGTTTCCCATAATCCTTTCAGCTCTGTCGCCGGGTAGGTGTCTCCTGTCAGCCAGCGGAGGCTCGAAAGGAATTCAGCCGAATACATGGCTTGCTCGCTTCGTCGGGTATTTTCTTTGATTTCAGCAACTGAAGTGTAGCAGCCTTCGAAAATGAACTGCATTTCACCGCGATGGACCGGGAGTTTTACCGGCAATTTTTCTGTTGATTTAAAGAAGGCTTCAGCCGAGGCAAACTTTATTGAGGGAAACCTGGGTGTTGCATCCAGCTGATACACCATCTCGATATTCTTTAATGTTGGTCCGCCACCATGATCTCCAATTCCGGTAGGATGCAGCATTTTGCGCGTTATCGGGGATATCCGGCTGACTTCGTTTTTCAGACCTGTGGTAATTTCTCCATTATAGGTGTAATTGGTAAAGCAAAGAACTTTCGACGAATCGGGTCCAATCCACCAAAAGGGCCCGATGAAAGGAACGCATCTGTGGAAATAATAATAATCCATACCCGACAATTTGAGCATCTGGGGAAATTGTGAAATGTGTCCGAAATTATCCGGCAGCCAGCCAACATGTGCTGTTTTGCCAAATTTATCGAGAAAATATCTCTGTCCCAAAAGCAGGGAACGGCACAGTGCTTCACCACCGGTAAGGTTGCAATCACCCTCGGTCCACATACCGCCAGCCAGCTCAAATCTGCCTTCAGCAACATATTTTTTGACTTTCTCAAACAACGGAGGATCCATTTGTTCAATATGCTTATAAATAGTAGCCTGACTTTGCAGCATTCGATAATCCGGGAATTGTTCCATAAAAGCAATCACCTGACGGAAATTATCATGGAACATTTTTACGCTTTCAAAATAGGGCCATAGCCAATTCATATCCATGTGGGCATGACCGATAACGTAAATGCTGTCGCCCCTCAGGTTGGGCGCACCTGCAATAACTTTTGCCTCAATCGATGCCAGAATCGGCTTGATTTCCAACATTTTGCCGGTAGCAATTTTCTCAAGAGCCGACTGGGCCAATGCTGAAAAGTCGGCCGTTGTTCCATATATCATCATTGCTGAGGCAATACCGGTAGCTGATTTTATGATATCCTTATCTGCAATTTCGGGTTCCATTGCAGCTTTCATCAACAACTCAGTTGCAACTTCCGGTTCAATGGCAACCTCATTTTTTGCGTTTTTCCCGGAAATTCTGATCACCGCTCCGGAATGGCTTAAAAGTCCGCACAATGTACTCAGAGGCATATCGAAACTGGTACTTGCAATGGAATTGGGGGCGATCATCTGCAATTTGATGACCCGGCTCTTAAACGTATTTTCAGAAGTTGCAGCATTGGCATCTGCCAGTTCAATGGGGACATTGGCCACTGCAATTGCCCCATCATTCCTGATAGCGAAAGAGAGCGAGGTTTTATCTTTTCCTACTTTTGATATCCATACCCGATTAATTGCCAATTCCTTGTTAACGGCCAGGCTAGCAGGATCCGGGCGATCCTGGCTGATTTTGATATCAGATGCAACAATGGAGCAAATCATTTCCCAGCCGGCACCTCCCTGATCAACCTTGATAAGAAGCCGGTTCCATCCTTTGCCAAGCTGGATAAACAGGGTGTCCTGGTTTTCGACGAGCGATCGTTTAACCAGTCGTTCCATGACCTTTTTGCCGTTCAGCCAGATTATTGCGCCATCATCGGAACCAAACCGGATGGTTGCCAGTTTTTCAATCGGAGCATAGATGTAGGTGCAAGCATAAGCGGCACAATTAGTTACTTGTTTAAAATTCTGCTTGGTAAAGTCGAGAAATGAGGCGGTCACTTTTCTCCAGGTATTATTACCAGCCTTTTGACCATCGGCAGGGATTGCAGAAGCCTCATCTATAAATGGATAACCCAAAAGATCTTTTGTTTGATCATTGGTGTAGGACCCGGCAACAAGCCATTGATCAATTTTTATTCCATTCGACTGTCCTGATACCATTAACAGGCTGGAAAAGGAAAGTGAAACCAGTAATAAAAGCAGTTTTTTCATTTTTTTCACAGATTTATTCAAAAGTAAGGAAATCTAATGGTGATGAAAGCCAGAAACTATTTGTTAATTGTTTTTTCAATTATATTTGAGATTCAATGTGATACATGGACCCCTCAATCCTTCTACAACAGTTAGAAAGTCAGAAAAGAGAATTGGATTCTCTTGCCGGTCAATTACAAATTCTCCAAGACAAGGCCCAATCTTCAAATGATCGGTTTTTTAAATTCTTCTCAAACGCCCCCACCGCAATAAGTATTACAGATCCGAATGATGGTCATCGACTATTGGATTGTAATGAAGCTTTCAACAAATTGTTTTACTACAGCCGTGATGAAGCAATCGGTAAAATGCCTCAGGACCTGAATCTGCAGGTTAACCCGGGTGAGATAGAAGGCATTTTGGAAAGGAGTAGAACTGGGAGTGGAATTTCCAGCTATAAGTATCAATTTAGGAAAAAGAACGGAGAAATTGGTATAGGCCTTCTTTCAGTTCAATTCCTTGAAATTGATGGCAAGGAAATTTCGGTTCAGAGTGTTCAGGATATCTCAGAGCTTGCTTTAGAGAGCCTGGCGTTGGAGAAGGCTAATCGGATTTACAGTATTATTCTTCAAATCAATCAAGCCTTTATCAGATATAGAGAGAAAGAAAAGCTACTGGAAGAAGTCTGCCGAATATCGACAGAAGTCGGTGGGTTCCGGATGGCCTGGATCGGGTTTGTTGATGAACAAACTAAACTTGTTAAGCCGACTAAGGTTTCAGGCTTCGAAGATGGTTATCTCTCACTGATGAAGCCAATTTCCGTGAGCGACTCGCCTGAAGGCAGAGGCCCTACCGGTTCAGCAATCAGGGAAGGGCATCATTATTTAAGTGAGGATATCGCAAATGACCCCCGGATGCTCTTATGGCGGGATAAGGCGCTGGAACGGGGTTATCGGTCATCCATTGCGCTGCCATTGCAGCATTCGGGGATAACTTTCGGAGCATTTATGTTATACTCCTCTGTACCTTTCTTCTTTGATGAGCAAGAGATCAATCTGCTATGTGAAGTAGGCAATGACATTAGCTTTGCACTGGAAGCCATCGATAAAGAAAAACTGAGAAAGGATACTGAAATTGAACTTGTTGGTGCCAAGGAAAAGGCTGAAGAAAGCAATCGGCTGAAATCTGCTTTTCTTGCTAACATGAGTCATGAAATCCGGACACCGATGAACGCTATCATGGGGTTCTCTGACTTAATGGTGGAAGCTGAGGGAGAAGAAAAAACCCGGTATGCCGATATCGTTAATAAAAGTTCAACCCTTTTATTGAAGATGATCGATGATGTAGTTATCGTTTCACGGCTGCAAAGTGAGAGATTGCCGATCACCATATCTACTATAAGACCATCTGAACTTATCCGGGATGTCTTCCAGATGCTCAATTTTCCAGATGTAAAAAAAGGATTTGTTTTAAGGATAAATATCCCGTCAGAACATATGAATCTATCGATTGAGTCAGATTCCGAAAAAATCCGTCAGATACTGACCAATTTGGCTTCTAATGCGATGAAATATACTTTTAATGGATATGTGGAATTGGGATTTGAAGCGAACCAACGCGATTTGGAATTTTATGTAATGGATACTGGGATGGGAATTCCTGATGAAGAAAAAGAGCGGATTTTTGAAGCATTTTACCGGGGTCAGATGGGATTACTTTCGGCTATTCGGGGTACCGGCCTCGGATTGAGTATTGCCAAGATGCTGGTAGAATTGCTTGGCGGAAAGATCGGATTAACCTCTGAATTGGGAAAAGGTTCGCGATTTTATTTTACGATCCCTCTCTGATTGCTTATTCTTCTCTAAGGCTTTGAATAATCTCCGGCTTGCGAATTGCCTGCCATCCCAGCAGAATTATCCAAAAGAACCCGTTCGCCAAAAGGATTAAAAGGATCAAGCTCAAAAACAATAAAGACACTTTTCCCGATTGATTAAGCAGGCCGGGTAGTACCGAAACCATTGCCGGGACTCCACCTGCCAGCGTTCCGAACAAAAGCAATACGGAATATTCACTTACAATAAGTCGGAGAATCCGCAAGTGACTGAAACCTGTTGCCCTCAGCAATGCAATTTCCGACCTTCGCTCCTGAAGATTGCGGACCAGGATTATGGCAAGGCCAAATGTTCCCAAAAGCATAGCCAGGGCACCCATCACCAGGAAAACAAACAGATAAGTGTTTTCTATCGAATTGAACGCTGCGAGCTTATCCGCAATGGGCAACAGATCAGTGCCATGGTCCCGGAAAACTCTATTTATTTCATTTTTGACCGGCTGCACCATCTCAGGATCTGCAGAAATTAAGAAGAGGTTAGTCCCGCTTACTGAGGGCCAATGCCGGATAAATTGTGCTTCTGAAATCAGGATGTTCCCCTGAAATATCGAATTGGAAAGACCGCCCATGAGCACAATATTTACGATGTCTCCGTTTTCGGCTTTATATTTCAGGGTATCTCCGGGTTTAAGCCCAAGTCCCCATTGAATCACTGTCTGATCGGCAACTGCTGGTATAGCGCCACCTGGCAAGTCCTGCTCCAGGATTTTCCAGTTGTCATCAGCCGAGCCCTTTTTTAATTGCGAAAGAAACTGGAACCTGCCTTCTAAGGAGCCTTTTGGCACACTAAGAATTGGCGGATTATGTACACGATTCAGGTTCAGGCAGCTGGCATCATCTCCGGCAAGAATTTTCATCTGAACAAATTCCGATGGGGTCTCGAGCCCATACTTTGCCCTGACCAGGGGATTGTTCAGGTTGTCGGGCACCGGCACAGTGGTTTCCATATATAGCAGGAATCCTCCGGTACCTCCCGGGTCTATGTCAGATCTGTTGGCTCCGATGGCTATAACTAAAAACATTCCGATGGAAAAGAGCATGATGACTGATAAACTGCGGTTACTGTTTCGCCGGAGATTGCTGCGCCCGAGCCTCCATAAATTTAACGAGGGATTGAAACCTATATCCTGATAACGGAAGAGGTGAATAGCTGCAAGAATAAGTCCACTGAGCATCAATGTGCCGGCGGAAAAGAAGAAAGTGGGGCCAACAGTTTTTAACCGGATAACACCATATATCGTGATACCAATCGCAATGGCAATAATGGCGGTGGAGAAAATCTTAAGCAGGTTTTTTCGTTTTCCTGCTTCATTTAATTTTCTCCGCTGCAAGAGATTGGAGCTCTTCTGATGGAAAAATCGGAGTAGGACGAACCAGGTTGAACTAACTGAAACCACCAGGCTAATGGCTATGCCGGATGCCATGGTAATACTTTTAAATACGGGATGTAATGTGTCGGTCAATACAATACTGTTCCAGACTCCGTTCAGCGCTTTGAATATTAATATTGTATACAACCAGGTAAGGCCAAGTCCGATGATGGTTCCGACAAGTGCAACCAGGCTGTTTTCCCAAAGATATATTCGAAGAATCTTCCGTTCGGGCCAACCAATGGCCCGCAAAGTGCCAGTCTGGGCCAGACGACTTTCGAGGCCCAGCCTGATAAGAAGGACGACGAGAATGATTCCGCCGGCGATGAGAAAAAAGCTTAACCCCAGAAACAGCCCGCTGAAATCTACTCCACTGGCCGCAGCAGCCAAGCCTTCCTTATAAGATTCGTGGAACTGAATTCCCGTGTCAGAAGGCCGAAGACGGCTCAAAATGTATGATTCAATATCGGCTTGATTTGAGGAAGCAGCAAAACGAACCTGTGTATATTTCCCAAATCGGTTTTGCCACAATTCCGCAGCTGCTTCGGAATTGATAAGTGCTTTAGGGGTTCCTCTGAAAAGTTTCCAGTATTTCTCATCCTTGTCGCGGATTTTCCCCAGATCAATGGGAATGCTGGTCTCCCAATCGCGACAATTGCCGGCATCGGATAATCCGGGGATCTCGGGCATGAGCAAACGATCGCAACGCGGATCGTCCATCGATAATATTCCGGAAATCAGGAACCGGGCTTTTTCAACGGTAAGATTGCGCAAGGGTCCCACCATGAAATAGCTGATCGAAATGGAATCACCTTTTTTTGCCCCAAGATCATCGGCAAGCCACTGATTGACCATGATTTCTCCGGGTTTAATCTGGCTGGATGGTAAGGTTGATACAAATGAGTAAGGGGTGGTTTGGTTTCCGTCACGAAATTCATTAACAAAATAGCTGAAATACAATGTTTTATCAGCTGGATAAGATTCAATAGCTTTCATGGCTGGCTGATCGAAAAATACCCGTGGAGTCCTGAGAATCCATTTGCCGGTAGTCGAATGTTTTTCCAGATATAATCCGGCATCGCGCAGGGTCCGAACTTCGGACAGCGCCTTTTCGGCTTGCATACTGGTTACCTTACCATTTCCCGACAGAAGGATCAGGTTGGACAAACCATTCATTCCGCAAAGTTTCTGCAGGTATTTTTTGCTGAGAAATACATTGAACGGAGCTGCCTGCGTAGTTTGCAAATGAAAGCGGCCGACCTGATTAGTCGTTGCTATGGCTTTGATAGTCAGGGTAGCAGAAACGATATTTTCTTCATTGGATACAAAGGGGGCATCGATAGGCACTGGTCCGGGTTTATTTATCCGGATAAGAATTTCATCGCCTTCCTTAACATCCAGTCGCGACGCAAGATTATCGTTGATAACGGCTTCATCTGCTTCCAGTGGAGAAGTGAAGGTGTTTGGACCGGTAACCTCTCGGAAAGATCGATCAATGCCGTACACATCTACTTTAGGTAACCTTATGGCTCCTCCACCGGATGCGGCTGATCCTTTGAGTTGCAGCACTGCAGTTGTTGGAATTCCCAGCTTGGCCGACATCCTGACCGATAAAGAATCGGTAAGGTAGCGGTCACCGGATGAAATCGAAAGATCTGCTTTTCCCAGGCGTAACCTAACCAGGTTCTGAAGTCCTGACCGCACAGAATCACCGGTCACTAAAGCTCCGGTAATCACAGCCATGCCAATAGCCATCCCCAGCGCTACGATTAGGTTACGCCAGCGATAATGCCACAAGCTGCTTAGAATAAATCTAAATTTACTCAATTTGCTCTAAAAATTACCCCCCTAGCCCCCCTGAAACAGGGGGGAATGTGCTCCGCGGGAACGAAGCTGCCTATTCCCCTCCCGGTTTCAGGGAGAGGGCAGGGGGTGGGTATATCTTGGATCATAATGTCGAGATATCAACAGTTCTACTCATCCTGGATGCTATCTCCGCGGAGTGTGTTACCAGGATAATTGTCTTTCCGTCAATCTTGTTGATCTCAGTCAGCAAATCAATGAGTTTAAGTGCGTTTTCGCGATCCAGGGCACCGGTGGGTTCATCAGCAAGCAACAAGTCAGGATCATTGATAAGAGCCCTTGCAACTGCGGTTCGCTGGCATTCGCCTCCGGAAAGTGTTCCTGGATATTGGTTACGAACGTCCCAAAGGCCCATGCGTTTTATTAGTTCACTGGCCCTGTCGAGATAAAATTTCCTCTTCGATTTATCCGGTAAGGCCAGCGTAGGGACCAGGATATTTTCCATTAAAGTACATTGCGGCAATAAATGGTGAAGTTGAAAAACCAAGCCGATTGATCTGTTTCGATAGGTATCAAGCTCGGAACGAAACATAGATGCCAGATTTTTACCCTTAAATTCAACCAGTCCCTGATCCGGTTTGTCCAGTACAGCGATGAGATTCAGGAGGGTGGTTTTGCCTGATCCTGATGGTCCGGTAATCGCAATACTTGCGCCCTTCCCGACTGTCAGATTTATATCAGAGAGAACAACCCGGCGCGAAGAAGTGCCAGGTACGCCAAATTCTTTTCTCACCCCTTCCATTCGAAGGATGGTATCCATATCGCTCATGATTTTATATCGGATTCATAAACGGAAATCAATTCCCTGGCATGGGTGAAAATATCAAAATAGCGGTGAACCCCATCATGACCTGCCTTGCTCAATTCTGACAGCCGTACTGTGTCCGGTAATAATTTGGCAAGTGAATCAGCCAGTATTTCAGGTTGATTTGGCTCATAAGTTTCTCCTCCGCCCGACTTTCGGATAATCTCCGGAAAGGCGCCCAGCGCTGGCTGAACCACGGGTACACCTGAAGCCATTGATTCCAGAAGGTACAGGCCAAATGCTTCACCGATACGTACCGGAACAGATAACACTGAAACCTTTCTGAAAAATTCCTTACGTCCCTCTTCTTCAAAATTTGCCTGGAATTCAACCTCGTCATTTAATCCACAATCTGAAATTCTCTTCTTTAGCTTACCGATATAGTGCTTGTCTTCACCAGTCGATCCACCGGTTAAAATCAATTTGACATCCTGAAATCCGGGTCTGTCTTTAAGGCTGATAAAAGCCTCCACCAGGATATCCAATCCGTTTTCTGCACACATTCTGGAAATGAATCCAATATTTCTGGGCTTTTCTGATATTGGAATATATTCATAATCAGTAGGATCAATGCCGAGATAAATAGTTTTAATCTGTTCATCGGTCAAACTAATCCGCTCCTTCATCAGTTCGGAAAAATATTGGCTGACACCAATAAACCGGTCAATGGACTTGGCGTTTTCGTGCATCAGATCCCAAGCCTCCTGACGGAACTCGGGCTTCATAACGTCGATCCAAACATCCTCATCCTGAAGGGAGCAATATACCTTAACCCCCAGCCTCTCTTTTATCCGTGGGGCCAATCCGGACAATAAAGCATTCGAGAGATGCACAATGTCAGCCGGATAGTGTTCCTTAATCCAATCGATCATCCGATCGAGTTCTTCATGCTGGCGTCCGTGTTCGCCCTTAAGCATAGATATCGTCATCTCACTCAAACCCTTGGCGCTGGTAGACCCAGCCATACCGGCAGCAAACTTAAGCATCGGCTTGGAATTCAATAGATTGTCAAACCATGCTGGCGCTTTCTCAAAAATGGGATATAACTGTTTGAGATATATGCTTATAGCACCGTAAAATACTGGAATTTCCTGCAGATCATCGTGAGAAAACAGCGGTAGATACATCGGTACCTTTACCACCTCATGCCCCATTTTTCGCAAAGCAACAACATATTTGCTGTCGCGCAGGCAGTTGCCACAGTAAAAACTGCCGCCTGAACCGGGAATAATATGTATGATCCTCATAACTTCAATGTGCTAATCTGCCAATTTAAAAAATTTTCTTCCCGAAACCCGATACCTGATACCTGATACCTGATACCTTTTTACAACCTGTATTCAAAACTTAATAACAGCCTGTGCGTCGGTTTGTTCGTTTTTTCTTCAGGATAGAATCCCTGATAATTTATACAAACATTGATCCCTTTGATGGGGTTTACCAGAAATCCAGTGATCAGGGCGCTTCCACTGGTAGGAAATAGGGTTGGGTTATTTTTCTTAATGACAGAAATCTGGTCACAGCGCACCAGGAATTTCAGGCTTTTGTAAAGGGTTACTACTCCGAAAATGGTTTCGCCATAGGATTTTGCACCTGAGATGCACAAAAAGCCATCGACATAAATGAATTCTGCACCCACCCGAAATCTATCACCCACCCGATAGCCGGCATAGGCATTAAACAGATTTTCTTTGGCTGTAAATCCGGTTTCACCTGATGATTTCAAATGATAAAAAATTCGGGTTTCCCAGTTTTCATCAGGATTGAATGTCAATCCGCCAGCAAGTTTAATTTTTCCGAAATTATCCTGATCGATTCTCGGACCTTCGCCATTCGTAACAGCAGCATCAATAGTCAGCCGCTTACTGATTTTATAATAGGCTGCAACCCCGACATCGGTGCTGGGTATGATATAATACCGATCCTGGAATGTTTCTGCTACAAAACGATATCCCCAGAATGTTTCGAAAGGGATATAGTTATTCTGATTAATGACACCGCCTTCAATCGCCAAACGATTATTGGGCGTCCATCGCAGGTTGGCTACTTTAACGTACATGGTATTCATCGACCCGGTGAGCCTGGTGCGGTCGATCAACACCTTACCCGACCAATGCTTGTCATAATCATAATTAAATCCGAAGAGGGTCCGGCCGATCCAAAAAGAATAATCTTTTGATACTCCTGCAGATGGATTATATTCTGCATTGGCAAAGAAATGTACGATCGGCTTGAGTTTAGCATACTCAAATCCCTTTACCTTTGTCGTATCCTGAGCTTGAGATAAACTACCCAGCACTATCAAAATAAACCCGATCCCCACAATTTTCTTTAACATATATTAAGTGTCAATGTGCCAATTCTCTTAGGTCTTCCGTCTCCCGGTCTTTCTTTCGTCTGTCGTTACTTCCCGTAACATCTAACCGTCCCATCCTGCCCGCACAAATATATCTTACCCTGGTATACCGCCGGATTGCTAAAAACAGGTGTACCTGTTTCGTAGGTCCAGACCAGGGTGCCATCATTTAATTTTAGTAAAACAAGATCGCCGCGCATGTTCGCAACTAAAACCTTATCCTGACAAACCAGGGGTGAGGCATCAACTTTTTCACCGGTATTGTACTTCCACAGCAATTTGCCATCTGTTTTACTGAAACAATAAACTTGCTTATCGCGACTTCCTGTAATCACCCGGTCCCCTGAGATAGCTCCGGAAGCTACAAATGGTAACTGGGTCTTTTCATTTTTATACTTCCAGCTGATTTTTTTCTCCTTGATGCTCACACAGGTAAAACCTCCATCGTAATCGCCAACATAAGATAACCCGTCTGATGTTGGTGTGGATCCGGGAACGTACGTTGATACATCAATTTTGGCTGAAGCTTTGCCGGTAGCGATATCCACAATATGTAAATATCCGTCGCAGCCTCCGAAAATTGCATTTCCATCGACACAGCTTGTGGCGCCATTAATGAAATTATCGGATTCGTATTTCCAAACAACTTTACCTGTTGCAGCATCAACACAATGCAGGTTGTAGTCGTAACTGCCTACCAGAATGCGGGTTGAATTGCCTGATTTCCACCAGTTGGCTGATCCGCTAATCTGGCCTTCAGTGGCATATCTCCATTTTTCTTTACCATCTTTCAGGTTCAGAGCAAACAATATTCCAGTAAGGTTTCCAACATAAACCGTATTGTCGAGGATGAGTGCCGGTGCTTCGATTCCGTTTCCTGTAGCAAACTTCCACAGCAATTTTCCGTTCAGGTCCAGAGCATAGACCGATCCGTCCATACCTCCGGCGACCACAATGTTACCGCTCACTACCGGCGATGCCTTCATTTCATCGGCCGCTTTAAATGACCAGAGCTGCTTGATTTTCGCAGGAAGGTTTTCATGTACCTCACCTGTCAACGCCTGATTCCCGCGGGAAATAGCAGGATTTTGCCCTCCCGCGGAGCCCTTTTCTGTCATCCCGACGAAAGTCGGGAACGCATCCTTTACCACGACATTCAGCAGTAGCATCAATATCAATATCCCTCTCATTTTCTTCCTCCTTTCCTTGCCAGAGCTCCGGTGGGACATGCATCGGCTGCTTCCCCGGCGGTATGAGTCAAACCTTCCCTGATCGATTCGCTGAATGGCACCCCAATGACCACATCAAAACCGCGCCCGATAAAAGTGAGTCCGAACTCTTCCTGATGTTTTGCCGTTATCCTGACGCAAATACCGCATTTTATACATTTCTGAGGTTCATAAACAACTGTGTCATGCTGAAATTGCTTGGTAACGGGTTTGCGTTCAGGTCCCTGAAAACGTTTCTGATCGGCCTGATACTCATTTGAATAAATTCTGAGCAAACAATCATCAGCCTTACGGCATTCGCAGTGGAGGCATCTGGCGGCTTCGGCAACAACCTCTTCGGCTGTCATTCCGTGAGTGAATCCATTGGCCGGTTCGATGCGATCGCCCGGAACTGATTCTTTGAGGTATTCAAGGGCTTCGGATTCCTGAAGCTTACCGAAACGTGAATTGAACATTTTTGGTTCGCCAATTATTGGCTGTCCCGATAACTTCTGCCTGGTTTCCCAGGCGGCTTCCTTACCAAATGCCGAAGCCTTGATCGCCATTTTCAAGGGCTTCTCCAAAGGATAAACTACGGCATCAAATTCTTTTTCCAGCTCCTTAACCCGCTCCGGATCAATTTCGGCATTCATCTGGAAAATGACTCCTGACTGTTTTATTCGTTCAATTTCCAGATCGAGCACTTCTTCTGGAAGCAAATTTCTGGGAACTGAATAGCGCAGGGCGCCTCCGGGTAAAGGATTCCTATCGAAAATCGTGCATTGATAGCCAAAAGATTGCAGGTACCACGCCGCTGAAAGACCATGAGGGCCGGAACCGATGACAGCAACGCGTGACCCTCGAAGAGTTGTCATCGCCGCGGAAGCGGGGACCCCGTCGCTGAATGCGAAATTACCCATGGGTTTAGCTTTTTGCTGATGGATGAAGTCCCCCGCATACATCTTTAGAAAACATATCGAAACTGCCTCATCCACCGAATTTCTCCTGCATGCGCCTTCGCAGGGAGCCGGACAAATACGGCCAAGAATGGATGGGAGAGCTATATCCTGAATAACAACATTATAGGCATCTTCAAACCTGCTTTGCGCCAATAAATGATTCATCCTCGGGATATCCATATGCGCTGGACAGCTGATTTGACAGGGAGCATCACAATCTCCCACATGATCGCTCAGGAGCAGGTCGAGTGCTGTTTTGCGGGCTTCACGGATCTCCTCATCCAGGGTGATGATCTCCATTCCCGGAGTGGCCTTTACCGTGCAGGAGGTGAACATTTTGCCATTTTTCGCATCTTTTACCATACAGATCATGCAAGAGGCAAAATGTGGAAGGTCGCCATTATGACACATCGATGGAACCTGAATATCCAGTTGCCGTGCAGCTTCCATCACCGTTGTTCCGGATTCCACACTCAATTTTATCCCGTCGATATGGAGTTCAATCATTTTGATAATTATCTCTTTATTACGGCATCTGTCGGGCAAACCAGCCGGCAGGTATCGCATTTAATACACTTTTCCTGTATAATATCGTGCTGCTCATGCGGTCTGAACTCGATGGCATCCACCGGACATTTCTGGGCACACAAAGTACAGCCGATACACTTGTCGTTGATTGTATAGGTGATCAGGTCCATGCACTTGCCGGTGGGACAATGGCCTGTAACATGAGCTTCATATTCTTCCCTGAAATAATGGAGGGTGGTGAGAATCGGGTTGGGCGCCGTTTGGCCCAGACCACAAAGACTCCCCTTTTTTGTCCATCCGGCAAGTTTTTCCAGCTCATCCAGGTCTGCAGCCTTGCCCTTGCCTGTGCACAGACGATCGAGAATATCGAGCATCCGTCGGGTGCCGATACGGCAGAAAGTGCATTTTCCGCATGACTCTTTTTGAGTGAATGAGAGAAAATAACGGGCCATATCAACCATGCAGTCAGTCTCATCCAGGACCACCAGGCCACCGGATCCCATCATGGCTCCAAGCTCAGCCATCGATTCATAGTCAATCGGTGTATCAGCAAGTGATTCAGGCAGACAGCCACCTGATGGACCACCAATCTGTATCGCCTTAAATTTTTTTCCGTTAGCAATGCCTCCGCCGATATCCTCAACAATTTTCCGGATGGTTATACCCATGGGAACTTCAATAAGCCCTCCACGGTTAATTTTTCCGGCCAGTGCAAAAACCTTAGTTCCCTTGCTTTTTGCTGTTCCCAGACTATGGAAAGCTGATGCTCCGTGGCGGATAATCCAGGAAATCAGCGCGAAAGTCTCGGTATTGTTGACCAGCGTGGGTGCATCCCATAATCCTTCCACAGCGGGGTAGGGCGGGCGCTGTGTAGGAAATCCCCGTTTCCCCTCGATGGAGGCTATCAGGGCAGTCTCCTCACCACAAACAAATGCTCCGGCACCTTCGTATAGATTTACCTCGAATGACCATCCGCTGCCCAGAATATTGGGTCCGATAATTCCTTCATCCCGGCAAAATTGCAGGGCCGCAGTCATCCGTTTCACCGCAAGCGGATATTCGGCGCGTATATAGAAATAGCCTTTTGTTGCGCCAACAGCATAAGCGGCGATGAGCATTCCTTCAATCACCCGGTATGGGTAGGATTCGAGGAGCATCCTGTCCATAAAGGCACCCGGATCCCCCTCATCGCCATTGCAAATAACATATTTCACTTGGGCTTTCTGACTGGCAACCATCTCCCATTTTTTACCGGTCGGAAATCCGGCACCTCCGCGACCGCGGACGCCGCTGTCGAGTACCTCACGGGTAACCTCATCTGGAGACATCCCGGTGAGGCATTTCTGCAAGGCAGTAAACCCTTCGCGGCTCTTGTATTCATTGATGTCAAGAGGATTGATTATTCCCCTGAATTCAGTTGCCAAAGGAACCTGCCGGCCAAGAAATGAGGTGATATGCCTTTCCCTGACATCCGACGTATATCGCTCTACTCCTTCCCAACGGCTGTCGTCCTGAATATTTTCGATCAGGGTTTGTGCCCTGACACTTAATCTTTTTAATAGAGTTGGTGGATTGAAATGCTTTTCGATCAGCGACTTTACATCCTTCGGATCAACATGGGTATATAAAACCGGCACTCCATTGGCCGGAACAATTTCCATCAGGGGTACCTGGTGGCACATGCCCACACAACCCACTGATTTTAAATTTATCTGCAGTCCGTTATTACTCACCGTTTCTTCCACCGCTTCGCGGATAGACTCACTACCGCTGGCTACGCAGCACGATCCCAGGCCAATTCTGATCTCCCCTTCAATCTTTTCACCTTCTGTATTTCTTATTTTACTTTTTGCCTTCTTGCCCTTCTGCCCCAGAAAATCCGTAAGGATTTTCCCTGCCTTATCCGGCGCTACATGCCCATAGGTCACTCCATCAATCTGAACTACAGGAGCCAAAGTACAGCATCCCAGGCAACTGACTTTCTCCAGCGTAAACAGGCCACTGGCATCAGTTTCTTCGTCGCCGGTAAGTTTTAGTTCACGGTGAAGGGCATCAAAAATCAGGGAGGCACCTTTAACGTGACAGGCGGTACCAACGCATACGCGAATCATATGTTTGCCGACCGGCTTTAACCGGAACTGCGAATAGAAGCTGGCCACCCCCATGATTTGTTCGGGGGTGATGGTGGTTTTTTTGCAAACCTCCCGCAATGCCTCCTCCGGAAGATAATTGTATTTCTTCTGTATAGCCTGCAGAATAGGAATAACCGCTTCCCTTTCAGTACCGGTCTCCAATAATATTGTAGCTATTTCCTCTTTAATCTTCATGCTTTTGAATAATCCCTACCTCCGGTTAAAACCGAAGGCTATTGATATCAGTTTTCAATCATCACACCAACTCCTCAGCTCCTCAACTTCTAACCTATTTTCCTATACCGTAAAGGTATTTCTCCCCTTTGAGATAAATCATTCCATCAGCAAATGCAGGCGTGACTACCGATTTTTCTCCCAAAGCCGGATCTCCCAGACTGGTTAATTTACGATCGACCTTGAAAATGTGCATGGCCCCGTTTCGTTCCATTACATATACTTTGCCATCGGCTATCATGGGTGACCCATAAAATCCTTGCCCGTATTCTTTTTCCCACTGCTTCTGTCCTGTTTTAGCATCGTAGCACGCGAACATTCCATAACTCGTTGCTATAAAAAGTAATCCGTCGCTGACGGCGGGACTGGCAGCTTCCGGCAGGTATTCATCAGATTTCCAGACCGCTGTTGGTGTTGGTCCGGGTTTTATAGCCACCAGCGTGGCATATTCGTTGGCTGCATATACCAGTCCGTCGGCATATGCCGCTGAAGGACCTACCTCACCAGACAGACAATCCAAAGCCCATATTTGTGCTCCGGTTTCAAAATCATAACCGGCGACGGTTGGAGAAGAAGTTGTTATGACCTGAAGTTTTCCATCGATTTCGGCAAGCATCGGCGATGACCAGGATATTTTTGATTTCCTGGGTGTATCCCAGCTAGTTTCGCCAGTTGCATTGTTCAGTGCCAGCAACCGTCCGCCTTTATTGGTATCAAACTGAATGATCAGCTTATCCTTATGACAAATAAGTGACGAGGAGTGCCCGTAATGGTTATCCGGTACACCCAGGTTTTTTGCCCAGATGCGCTTTCCATCCATGTCGAGCGCGAGGAGATCACCGGTAGCGAAAATTGCGTAAACGAGCTTGCCATCGGTGGCTACACTGGGTGCAGCGAGCCCGGTATCAGCTGTGACTTTTGGAGCGGCCGGGGGTGATCCCGGAATGTCTTTTGCCTCCTGTTCCCATAATAATTTGCCATCGAGGCGATTGTAGCAGTATACGACTCTTGATATATTATCTGCTCCGGCAACAAAAAGTAAGTTGTTCCAGAGAACCGGAGAGTTATAACCTTTCTTGCTCAGCTCCACATTCCATTTGATATTTCGCCCCGACGGTCCATCCCAGTCAACCGGAATTCCGGTGCTGTAGGAGGTGCCTTGTCCCCACGGGCCGCGGAAAGATGGATGATTTTTAAATTCCGCGGTAAGGGACGGGGTCCCGACTTTCGTCGGGATGACAACGCTCTTGGTAACTTCAGTACCAAGGTTGCCTCCTGCTTTCTCCGCTGATGCATTCGCTGTAAGGGACGGGGTCCCGACTTTCGTCGGGATGACAGCGCTCCCGGGTGCCTCAGTACCGATCTGACTTCCGTCTACCGTCTTCTCGTCTACCGTCTTCTCGTCTACTGTCTTCTTGTCTCCGGTCTTCTCGTCTGCCGTCTTCTTATCTTCTGTCTGCTGTCCTCCGTCAACAGCAGCTACCTTAACAGTGGACTCTGGTGGCGGCGCCTGCACTACGTTCCCGGTATCCTCGTAAAACTTAAGATAATCGGTTGTCAGGAATGATGAAGTCAGTGCCAATCCCAGCATAACACCACCAGTAATGAGTATCCAGCGTTGTGATAACATCCGGGTAATTCCTGAATCCACTCCATCAATAAGTGGTTCCAAAATACGGGCTTTCAGGGTGTGAAAAATCCTGAGCAAGGTTGCGAAGGCGATACCACCAAGCAACAACAGAAAGGCCCCGGTTTTTACCTGCCAGTTACTTGTGAAAAAAGCTTTTCGGGCCAACAGGTCGAGATTACGTATCTCCTTCTTTAATACCTCGCTTTCCGGATCGGCCTGAAACTGCTGAACCAAAGATTTCAGTGATTCGGTCTCGAGTGGCTTATTTTGCCTGATATGCCAGTAATTGATCATTAGCAGCAGTGCCAGTGCCAGACAGAAAATCCCCGTCGCCGTCACCAGGTTCCCGACCAGTTTTATCTTATCGCCTTTATTGTTGTTTTCTTCGTTCTTGTCCATTTAGTTAGTCTCCAGTCTTCAGTTTTCAGTCCACTACTCTACAGGGCAATAATCCAGACATCTTGCGCAGCTGTAACAGTTTCCTTTATTAGCCTGATAATCTTCCCTGCGCCGGAAAATCACCTGGTTCATTGCCATCAGGCCGATAACCAACCCCAGGAATGCTCCCAGTATCCAGCTTCCGGTCTTAAATTTGTCGCGGATAACCTGTGCCTCAGCAACTAATGTTTCCAGTGATTTTCCTGAGGCAAGGAATGTCTGGATATCAATATTTTTTGAATCGGTTTTTAATTCGGGATGCGAAATGAGCAGTTCTGCCAGATATACATCCGGATGCGCTTTCGATAAGAAAACATGCGATTTCGATCCGATCCATGCACCTGCCAGCATCAAAACCGGAATCAGGGCAAGATAAAGGATAAACTTCCTGGAGTTGGTTTTCGTATCAGGTTTTGATTTTTCTTCATCCGGAAAATCGATTGCCTCAAATGGGCAGGAGGTGGTGCAAAGCTTGCATTGGATGCATTTTGTCGGAAATACAGATAAATGTCGCCGGCTGAAGCGTGAGAAAACATTCAGGATAGCACCATATGGGCAAAAGAACCTGCAGTAGGGGCGTGCAATAAACAGGCCCATCAGTAAAAAGGCAATTCCCAGATAAATCATCAGGTGCGGGCCATTCATGCGATAGATGCCAATAAACGGATCGTAGCGGCAGATAATGAATTCGGTTCCTGTGGCCGCATATAAAACAGCCAGACCTAAATACAGGTAGGGTATAAAACCCAGGGTCTTCCGCAACCAGGCCGGAATAGTTATCGGGTTAAAAATTAAAAGGTCCTGAATGGCACCAAGCGGACAGGCGGCACCGCAGAAAACGCGCCCGAAAAACAGACTGAATATCAGGGGTAAAAGAAAAAACAATAAGGCATACAAAGAGATCACATACTTGGGATCGGCCAAAGCCAGGGCCACATTTTGAATGGATCCAACCGTACAGATACACCCATTTCGGTAGAAGCCAAAGTAGATGGCAGAGAAAACCGTCAGCAGTAATATCCCGTTGCGCGATCTTTTCCTGATGGCAAACCAGGAGGTCAGGCTAAGAACTACCAGAAGCACCAGCACATCAAAAAACTCCATCCCAACGCCGCGAGGTTCGGGAGTTGTGGGTGTTGGCTGTGTATAATGGGTGTGAAACTCGGGTTTCGGGAAACGCTGCTGGGCATCCAGATTGTGGAATGCCAGTGTCAGTGGCAGCAAGAACAATATGATTTTAAGCCACTTCATTATTTTGGAGTCGAAACAGCCGGTTTTTTAAAATCACCTTTAATCAGATAGGCTGTTTCAATAGGTACCCTGCTGATGGCGTTCGAAGGGCACATTCTGGAAATTGAGCATTCGTTGCAATTCTGGCACAGGTCGTGCCGGATCTGAAGATGCAGGGATCCATTGCCGAATGATCCGCAACCCTTCACGCATTTTGCGCACCCGTTGCACAGTTTTTCATCAATGGTATACTGAAAAAATGGTTCTTCAACGAATTTGCGGTTCAAGGCACCAGTTGGACAAAGCTGGCTTTCAGCTCCGGTATTCAGTTTGTGAGTATTGGGCTTGAAATATCCACCGCACAGGTCGCAGTAACCGCACAACGAGTATGCATGCACGCATTTAACGGCCGAAAGGTCCCTGACACATTCGGTGGCACACCGGCCGCACTGTGTACATTTAAAGGGATCAATCTGCCAGACGTATTTACCAGAGGCCGAAACCTTCCGCTGATAAATGATCGACCCGGTCAGGTAAGCCAATCCGCCCAGAAGAACCAGGCGACCTGAATTATTTATGAATTTTTTCCGGTCCATGCTTACTTTTTTAATTGAAATACCCTGATCATTTTGCGCTCGAAATCGAGTGCGTAAATATCCCCGGCAGGACTTACTGCCAGATCCGGAGCATGTGTCTCCCCTTCGAAAGCTTCCGGTGGTGCAACCACCGACAACAACTCTCCGGATGCTTTGTGAACCTTGATTCTTACCATTCCTTTTTCGGCTGTAACAAACGATCCATCTGATAAAACAGCCATATGGGCCGGATTGCAGCAACCGGAAAATCCGTCAATCGTCATGGCAGTCTTTTCCCAGAAACCCCGCAACTCGCCGTTGAAAGTATAATTCTCAAAGGCATGCTGACCCGGATTCACTACCCATAATTCCCCGAAAGTGTTCACGGCCAGGTCGAAATAGGGACTGGGAATGATAAATCCATGCAAATCGGCACTGTCGCGTTTCCCGGTAAAACTTCCGGTCAGCTCACCATTGGTCATGTATTTCAGGACCCGGCGTTTTCCGGCATCAGCAGCAAAAACGTAGCAATCCTGCACCGCCAGACTGGTTATCAGCGTACTGTCACCCGGTGATTCCCATGATTTTATCTGCAGGCCATCCAGATTATACTGGGCGATATGGTTCGCGAATCCGATGTAAATTCCATTTGATGAGGCAGCTACGCATGTTGGTGATTCAGGAAGTGGCGATTTTGCCAGTTTTTTACCCTCGGTGGAAAAGATCACCAGGAAATTATCTTCTACGAGATACAGACGGTCGTTGGCAAAGGCAATTCCGCGAAGGTCAAGGTCGCCGAAAGTGAAATCCAGCGTTTCTGTGTATTTTATCAGGGTTGAATCCACCGACTTAAACTGGTCGACCGAATATTCATATGGATTGTCCGGACGCTTGTCGGGTCTTGAGTTCAGCACATCAATTACAACGAGTGCGACAATGATGATGGCGAGCACCAGTAAAATCGATATGATCAGTTTTCTGTTCATCAATCAGCAGCTAGTTTTATTGCTATCATCCGCTTCGAGTCCCTCAGCACCATATATCCGTCGGCCACGGCAATCGGGGCCCAGGCATCTTGCCCGTCAAACAATTTGATCTGATCGATCTGCATATATTTTTTAATGTCCGGCTTCGCTAGGGTCAGAACTCCATCGTCATTCAATATAAACATTTTATTATCAGCAATCAGGTAAGGCCCCAATCCAAACCTTGCCTCAGAGCCGCTGCTCCATACCGGAACGCGGCAATTGGCGGGGTTTACACAGATCAACTGATTTCGCAGGGCACCGGCATCTTTTGGCTCTATGCCGATAAGATGACCCTTGAAATAGAGCGGGGTCTGCTGCTCGCAGGCCAATCCTTCCGCTGGAAGATATTGGTCGATCATCTTGACTGTAAAGTTACTGCCTGATGATTCAAGTTGCAAAACCATACTCCCGGCACCGTATCCGGCGGTGAGAAAAATTTTCCCGTCGGGCATGCAAACCGGAGATGGCGCCACCACGGATTTGTTCCAGGCAGTGGATGACCAGAGTACTGTTCCCGCATCAGGTCCGGACGCGGCGATGCCGCAAATACCCCCGACAGCACTGTAAACTAACATTTTTCGACCGCCAAATTCCATGGGCATGATCGATGAATGCGACATTTTCCAGTTTTTCGGATTTGGAGTTTCCCAGATTTTCTTTCCGGTTTCGCAATCCAAAGCTACCATCAGAGCTTTCCCCCCGGTGGCAACGTAAACCATGTCATTCTCAATGATAGGGCACTGACCGGTGTACCAGAAAGGGATCTCCGTTTTATACTCTTTTTCAACATCCAGGCCCCATTTAACATTGCCGGTCAGGCGATCGAGGCACATCACATGAGCTCTCGGGCCAATCGATACAATATATTTTTCAGTGACAGCAGGGACGGTCCGCGACATGCCATGGTTTCTTTTGATGGTAACGCGATAGCCTCGTTCCCACACCAGTTTGCCATCGGCCAGATTGATGCACTTAAGTATATCGCTTCGTTTGAGCTCGTCATAATCAAGAACATAAACGGCTCCTTTATAAATAGCAGCCCCGGCATGGCCTTCACCAAGGTCCACTGTCCATAGGATCTTCGGGACCTGCCCTCCGAAGCCATCGATAAGTTTTTTGCCCGATTTGCTGATATTATCGAAATCCGCTCCGCGAAATCGCGGCCAGGTTTCAATTCCTTCTGTGATAGTGCCGGTGCCGGCATTAAAATATTCGCCAATATGAACCAGCTCAGTCAGCGAATCGGCACGCGGCGGTCTATTATCCTTCCCCGGTAAGCTTTTGGTAAAATCATGCACCGGATCATGCGCCAGCCACCAGACGAATGAAGCGGTCATCGTGACTATCGCCGCAAGGAGGATAATATTTCTTAATCGTTTAGTCAATTGAACCTTATATCGTCTTTGAAGTTAGTGATTCGAGGGCCAGTGTTGAATGCTGAAATTACAGATTCAAGTATTGACGAGGTCCTTGATTTTGGAATTTCAAAACTCAAAATTGGCCTTCGAATCTCTAACATGGTCTTCGAATCTCAACCTTCTTACTTTATTTTAAACGCCATTACCGCATTGCCTCTTCTTACATACAAAATCCCATCATTAATTACCGGGTGTGCCCAATGCTGATCGGAACCCATTGTGATGGAAAATTTACTGGCTACCTTGAATTCTGCCGGTGTGGCTTTTGCCATAAATACTTCACCTTTTTGGGAATATCCGTAAAGCATGCCATCAGCAAAAATTACAACACCCTTGGCTACATCAGTGGAAGCATATTTTTTCTCACCGGTTTTCCAGTCGAGGCATTGCCATTCTTTTCCTGATGTATCGCCCGATCCGTATGCATAACCATCAACATAAACGGCACCGCCCATGCGGCTGTCGAATGATTTGGCAAACCATTCCTGTGTGACAGAGCTTCCGTCGGCACTGAGTTTTAATTTCGGACCACCCTGACCGTAACCGCTGAAACAAAGAATTCCGCCATCAGCATAAACCGGGGTATTGGCATGAACGGCCCATTCGTTGGTCTGTGGATGTGACCATAGCAGTTTGCCACTTGTTGCATCCAAGCCGATAATATCGTTGGCAGTCATGGTGACCAGCAGTTTTCTTGCCGGCAGCTCGATAAGCAGGGGGGTGCAATAGGCGGAAAGCTCCTCTTTCCCAGTGCTTGACCAGATAGTTTCACCGGTTAGCCTGTTGAGGGCCATTACGTTGTTCACCTTGCCGCCAGGAGTGCAATACAAAACATCCTTATCGATTAATACTGTTTCTGTAAATCCCCAGGTGATATTTTTTCCATCGAATTCAGTCAGAAAATCCTTTTTCCATTTAATGGATCCGTCTTTGGTGCTCATGCAGAACAGGTTGCCATAACCGGTTTCCATGTACAAAAGATCGCCGACAATTGTTACCGAGGAGCGGGCTCCTGGCCAGCTTTCGATGAACTCCTTACCGTATGGGTATTTTGCTACCTGTTTGCCATCCATCGACAAAACATAGATAAATCCCTGGTCACCGATCGTCCCGGTCAGATAGATCTTGTCGTTTGCAAATACCGGCGAGGAAAATCCCTTGCCCAGCTCATCAAAATGCCAGAGCATAGCAGGTCCTTCAGCCGGCCATTCTTTAAGCAGATTCTTATCGGGATAGATGCCATTACCAGTTGGACCTCTCCAGTGAGTGGCCTGAGCTGAAGCACTGACAGTGATTAACAGCGAAACCAGAATGAAAGAAAAAATTTTCGTCATATGAGTTGGTGTTAGAGTGTTTTGAGATGACGAAAATAGAGAAAAGGAGGAAATAATCAACTGCCGCCGTTCACCGCTCATTTTCATCCGTTCACCGGTTTAAACTTTATTAATTTTGGGGTGGTTATCATCTTTGTTTCTTAACATTTGTATCAGATGGTAAAGGGTAAATCTGTGGCTGTAATAGGCGCTGGTATCGGTGGAATCTCCACTGCTATCAGATTGGCCAAGAGTGGATTTGATGTCACGGTGTACGAAAAGAACAATACTCCCGGCGGGCGTGTCAGCCAAACTTTGCGCGACGGACATCGGTTCGATCTGGGAGCCACCATTTTTCTCATGCCGGAAGTCTATCGGTCAACTTTTGCATCGATGGATATCGACCTGGAGAAATTCATTGAGTTTATACCCGTGACCACACTCTATCAGCTTTATTTTGATGATGGTACGGTGCTGGATTTCACCAAGGATGAGAAAAAAATGGAGGCGCAGCTCGAAGCCCTTGAGAAGGGTAGCTACAACATGATGAAATCTTATCTTGATCAGGGTTATGAATTTCTTCAATTAGGCCTTTCGCGCCTGCTGGGAAGGAACTTTTACAAGCTGTTCGATTTTGTTAACCTGAGTAATGTCGGTCTACTGATCAAGCTTAAAGCGTATCTCCGTCATCAGACTTTTGTGGAGCGGTTTTTCCGGCATCCACACCTTCAAATGGCTTTTACTTTCCAGAATATATATGTAGGGCAAAGTCCGTATCAGGCACCGGCTCTGTTTTCCATGCTCCCGGCGGCTGAGCTTTTGGAGAGTGCCATGTTTCCGAAAGGTGGGATGAACCAAATTGCGGCTAAGCTCGTTGATTATGCAAAACAGCTCGGAGTGCATTTTGTATGCAATATGCCAGCTGCTAAGATCCTGACTGATAGTAATCGGGCGACAGGGATTCTTTTTGAGGATCATTCCAGCGTCAAGGCTGATATCGTGGTGGCTAATGCCGATTTGCCTTATGTTTATAGCAATTTGTTGCCGGATAAGCGCCCCGCAGTCCGGATAAATAAACTGAGACATGCTTGCTCTGCGATGGTTTTTCATTGGGGAATCGATAAGGTTTATCCCGGGCTTGCCCAGCATAATGTATTTCTGTCCGACCAGTACAGGGAATGCCTCGATACCATTTTTCAGGACAAGTCACTCTCTCAGGAATTTTGTTTTTATATCCACTCACCGGTTCGAACTGATCCCACTGCCGCTCCGGAAAATCAGGATTCCATCTCCGTGGTGATACCGGTTGGGCATATCGATCCGGAGAAAAATCAGGATTGGACCAGTACTCGTACCATGGCCCGTCAGGGTGTTATCCGTCGTTTGGAGAAATTGGGATTTACCGATTTTGCGGATCATATAAAGTTTGAGATCTGTTATTTGCCGGGTACCTGGGAAAGTGCGTTTCATGTATCCAGGGGTGCAACTTTTGGCAGTTTAGGTCATAACATCATGCAGATGGGCTATTTACGCCCGCATAACCGGCATAACCGGTATCGCAATTTGTATTTCACTGGTGGCAGTACACATCCGGGAAATGGAGTTCCCCTGGTTTTGCTCTCGGCCAAGCTCACCAGCGAGCGCATATTAAAAGAACAATAAATGGACGACGATCAACAGTTGTATTTTGATATTTTAAACCGGATTCCCATCGAGAGGATCACTGAACATCCAAATATCCTGGTTGCTGCCGGATTCTGGGAAGAGGAAAGATTCCATGCCGCCCGGACTTGCTATGCCTTTATGAGAAAAATCGATGATATGATCGATGATTATAAGGCTCAGCACCTGCGTATCGAAGAAAAGGACCGGGAAAAATTCACCCGGCATGTTGACAAGTGGCTCGGGAATATCCGTGCAAGTCGCAGCCCGGGTCTGTTTCAGAAGGATTTGATTCACACCATCAACCGATTCAGAATTCCTATATGGCCATTGGAGGATTTCGCTAAAGCGATGATTTATGATATTAACCACGATGGATTCCCGGATATTCAATCATTTATAGATTATTCTGATGGGGCAACGGTGGCACCCTCTTCCATTTTCGTTCACTTATGCGGCATCCGAAAGGTTGACGGGATTTGGGAGGATCCTCTTTTTGATGTAAAACCCGCTTCGAGACCTTGTGCCATATTTAGTTATCTCGTTCATACGATCCGCGATTTCCAGAAGGATCAGTTGAATAACCTGAACTGTTTTGCCGATGACAGGCTTGCTGCAAACGATCTTACGAGGCCCTTGATGAAACAGATCGCGGAGGGTGCGCCGGTAACTGTCGGATTTCGCAACCTGATGAAAGAATATTTTGAGCTGGCCGATGATTATCGGCAGCAGACCTGGAAGGTTCTGGAACGGATCAGTCCTTTGGTCGGGCCAAGATACCAACTAAGCCTTTTAATAATTTTCAATCTCTATCTGATGGTATTTGAGCGGATTGATGTTATGAGTGGGAATTTTACCGCCGCCGAACTCAATCCAACAGCCAAAGAGATCCATGACCGTGTTTCACGGACCATCGCGGAGTTCAGGCACTGATTGTTTTCGGTATCAATCGGCGAATTATTAATAAATTAGCGCCTTCAAAATTGATACAAAGTGTCCCGAAAGATTGCCTTAATAATATCCTTTGCTGCTGCACTGCTGATTTCAGTTCCCTCTATAGCCCAGGTGCCGGGTGACATACTCGATATCAACCGGATACCACAGAAAGCGGTCAGAGAACTTGTTACACGCGAACATGTGAAAACAGCAAATGATTTTCAGCATATCGTGACGGCCTGTTATCGGAAGGAAGATTCCCTGAATTATCTGACTGATGTAAAAACTTACGTAGTTAAGGCTGGTATTGGAAATGTGTGGGAAAAGTACACTAATATTTCCCCAAGAAAAGCATGGACCGGCCATCTGGTAAAGTTTGGATTCCTTTTTTCCCGACCGAAAAATAAATTCATCTATGCTGAAAATGCCAACGAGCCAATCCGGGTTGGTAATATTATATACGTTAATCTCAGCCTTTTGAAAGGGCTGAAGAATATGGGCGTAGCTTTCGAGATTACCCGGCTCGATGAGCCCAGTAAGACCATTTGCTTTTGTTATCTGCATGATGGAGTTTCGCAGGGTTCCCAGGAAATCCGGTTTTCCGAAATGCCAAATGGATATACAAAGATCAGTCATGTAACGCATTACCATAGTCGCTCGGCTTTTCGCGACAGGGAGCTTTACCCCATTTTTCATGCTAAATTTGTTGGGGAGTTTCATCAGAATGTTCTTCGTCAGATTGTGGCGGGCTCATAATATGGAAGCAGAAATAAGAAAATGGCTTGCTAATCATCCACTTACTTCGGAGCATGAAGTAGGTGTACATGATGTTCCCGTTTCGCTTTTTGAGCTGTCCGATACTGACGACCGGTTGAAGCAGCTGAACCGGCAGATCAAGGGACTTCCATTACAGCAGCAGAAATTACTCCTCTATCTCAGCCGTGATATTGAACCAGCGTTGATTATTGAATCCATGGAATATTCCTCTCCGGAACTTTTCTGGCTGGATAAAGCATTATTGGTCAAGGAAGTAGATCCGACAGCACGGCAACATGATGTGCTGCAGGTTTTTGCGGCTAATGAATTTTTGCTCAAGGAAATTTACGATGTCTCCGATAAGATGGACCGTGAGGCGGAGAAATCTAAAAACAAAAAGTACCTCAGATGGTCACTGGTATCAGTACCTGTGATAGTTTTTCTACTGTACCTCTTTGTTTATCCGGTGGTTATGAAGCCGAATCCTGTCGCACTATTTGAAAAATTCAAATCCGGATTCACCCCGAATCTGGCATCGGTTGATACCACTTCTTATAGTGGAGGCTCATATTATGAAGCAGTTACGCTTCTTGAGGAAGGCAACTATCCTAATGCTGCAAAGCTTTTTGAGGAGCTCGTTACAAGTGACAGTACATACAGGTCTGGTTCAAGATGGTTCCTTGCCCTGATAAATCTGCGTAATGGAGATAAATCTTCTTGCAAGGAGCAACTAAAGGCGCTCGAAGCCGATGATCCTGCCTTTTATAAGAAGGTGGCAGAGAAGCTCTTCCGGAAGTTGTAAGCCCTCTGGGTTAATCCGTAAAATGGTATAGGAAAAGGATATAGCCCACGTAAGCGGGTTTGGGATTGTCCAAAATTTCCATGGTAACTTTCATCCGGGTTTTAATGATACCCCGGAGATTGGTTTGCGCATCCATAAACACCCTGATTCTCACCTGATCGTTCACTTTGACAGGCTGATTGAATTTAAAGTCTTCCAATCCATAGTTTACCAGTAGCTTAACTTTTCTGACATCAGCAATCTGGTACCACAGGTGCGGCAATACAGAAAGGGTAAGGTATCCGTGAGCTATGGTTGTTCCAAAGGGCGATTCTGTTTTCGCACGTTCAGCATCCGTGTGTATCCATTGGTGATCAAGTGTGGCATCCGCAAACTTGTCTATTTGTTCCTGAGTGATTGTCATATAGTCTGATACACCGATTTCCGTCCCAACCAGGGTTTGGAATTCGGCGAGGCCATTTATAATACGTGGGGGCATATAATATAGGTATAGGTTTCGTTTTCGCGTGCCAATATAAATAAATCTAACCACGGAGACATTTTTTGGTAGACAAAAGACTGAGGACTTCGTTTTTGACGAATGACGCCCCGATGCACGGAGATCAGGAAAAACATGCCGTTCGTCAATCGAAAATTTGCACAGATGATTCATTCGTCACATTAAGTTTTCTGTTCATCAAACGAAACCGGAAATAGGCAATCGCATTATTTCTGGGCCTTTCAGGGTGCCTTATATTTGGTTCAACAAATCGAAAATGAAGCACGAAAGCGCCATGAAAAATGCAATTTTAACCACCGCAGCAGCTATCTTGATGATGACATTCACGATCATCAGTGCCAATGCGCAGGTTACTGCAACCGGGCACATTTCTGCCGAGGTTGTTGATGGCATCTCCGCTTCAATTTCGTCATCATCATCATTAAGTTCAAACAACAGTATTACACCGGCTACTTTCTCTGTTTCCAGCACACAGGCAACCACTTTCGCGGTAACCATTCATGAAACCCAGACTACCATCACCAAAGTTGATGGAAACGATACTTTGACGATGGGCAACTGGACTGCGACTTCAGGACGGAATGATTTGCTGGCAAGTGCACAGAAAGTAAGTTTGGGAGCTACTTTAAATGCAGGTAATAACGTAACACCTACAGGCGTTTACACCGGGTCATACAAAGTAACTTTCGATTATAATTAGTTAAATTTTCGAGCCTGTAAGCTAGGCGTCGATTGTTTATATAGGGGTTAATTCTCATTTGGTTCTAGGGTGGTATTTGAAGGGTACCACCCTTCTTTTTTGTCCAAATCCATTGTTTATTCATAAAAGTTTCGTAAGTTTATTTTTAGACCTACGACCAACTACCGCCCTGAATTTAATTCATTCGGGATTTTTTATGTTTAACTGTATTTGATTTGATGAGATAGATCCGATGAAATTTCTGATCAGCATATTATTGGTTATCGTTTGCTTGCTGGTTTTTCCCTGCAGCACTCCGGCGCAGGTTTCAGTGACCGGGCGTATCTCTGCTGAGGTTGTTGATGTTTTGGGTACGTCAGCCGGCAGCCAGGGTGCTTCCTACACAATATCCGCAAAATATTCTGCCATTTCCACATCGCGGGAGGCTGCAGCTTCCATGAGCATTAACCCCGCTGTATTTTCCATTTACGGGACCAGAGATGCGACTTTTGAAGTCAAGCTGCCAGAAAGTCCCACGACTCTTATTAGCAGTAATGGTTTGTTTGCTATACAGGTGAGTGATTGGACTGCCACTTCAGATTCTGGTACCGACAGTCGTGCTGCATCCGGTAACATTCAAAAAGTTAAAGTTGGAGCTACAGTCAGGGTGAGTTCCGGGGATGAAAATCAAAAAGGGGTTTTTGCCGGATCCTACCAGGTTACCTTCGTATATAACTGGCCAATTGAACCCTGAAAACTTCCATATCGAAGCATAATTTCCACAAATTGGAAGCTATTAAATCTGCATCAACATTTTAACTAGCAGTAAATAAGCCAATTAACTTTGGCATGCTAAAGTGGTATAGGTTTTGTTTGTCTGGCAGTGTAAACGACAACGAAACAAACAAACAAAAAAAATACGTCATGAAAACTTCTTTAAAAATCTTCGCACTCGGACTGGTACTGGTTGGATTCGGAATGAATGTAAACGCACAGACAGGTACGTCAACTTTATCAACAGGTGGTACTGCAGCTGCCAATGTTGTAAAAGCATTGACGATGGCTCAATCAACCCCGATGGATTTTGGGACCTTTGCAGGTTTGGCAGGCGCTACTTCAACAGTTGTGCTCGCCACCTCAGGAAGTCGATCCGCTAGTACAGCAGATATCGTTGGTGGCAACGGTGTAGCTGGAGAATTTCTCCTTACCGGTCAGAGTGGGAGCCTTGTATCAATCACTATGCCGACCTCTGTAACCAACCTTATTGGAACTGGAGCCGCCGTTGGAGGGGACAACATGACCATTACTGCAACGACAGGTTGGATTACTGATCAGGCAAATTTGGCTAGTGTTACGCTTACCGGAGGTTCGATTACCTTAAAGGTTGGGGCCACACTGAATGTTGGTATAGATCAGAAAGTTGGACCTTATGCAGGAACCTACACGATTTCGGTGAACTACAACTAAGAATTCTACAAATCAAAATATTGAAAGAGCGCTGCCTTTGGGTAGCGCTTTTTTTTATCTGTAAGTTTGATTTGATCCTGCCAGATATTTAATTCTGCCTTTCCTTTAGAAGGTGTTGCCAGTTAACATAATTTGCAAATCTTTGAATTTTCATGAAAGTCCCTCTTCATATAATCTTCCATATTGGAATAATAATTCCACAAATTGGAAGTTATTAAATTCCTATCAACATTATAACATACAGAAAATCAATAAATTAACTTTGGTATGCCAAAGTGGTATAGGTTTTGTTTGTCTGGCAGTGTAAACGACAACGAAACAAACAAACAAAAAAAATACGTCATGAAAACTTCTTTAAAAATCTTCGCACTCGGACTGGTACTGGTTGGAT
>CAINOB010000082.1 GCA_903851365.1 uncultured Bacteroidota bacterium | reverse complement strand
GCTTGAAGGTAAGAATAATGTATTTAATTACCTAACAATCAACGCATTAATGTTGTTTCTGTCGCAAATTTATATCGATTCTAAATAACATTTTGTCCCAGCCCCTTAGTCATAAGGTTCATTATGAGGCTGTATAGCTTAATTGGGTTTCTCTGACTAACCCCAGGTTTCAACCTGGAGTTCTTTACAATATCGTTATCCTAGCAGCAGCGCCAGTACTCAGCTTGCCCGTGGTAATCTTCAGCAGACCACCCCGGTCATTCGCATCAAACTTCCACGCGCCCTCAGCACCTTCAATCTTCCCACTTACCCCTTTCACCTTTCCTTTTCCCTTCTTGCCCTCTTGCCCTCCTGCCTTAACTGCCGCAGGCAGTTCACTGGTATGAATCTCCAGCACATAAACCCTCTCCTTCATCCTGCCCTTAAAGTCTCCTTTGGCCGGATTGATGGTAATCTCCATGGGTTTTCCGGCAGAACGGTTATCACTGACTTCGAATTTAGTGGTCGCGAAAACTCCCTGCCGGTGTTCGCGGGTCAGACCATCATCTTCATACATTTCATATTCATTCCGACCATTCGGATAGATGTCGAGCGTCAGCGTATCGGTTGGCCTTTCGAAATCATAATACATTTTCTGGTACATCGGAATAATTGCTCCGGCACGCACAAACAAAGGCAGCTTATCCAGCGGTGCAGAATAATTACTGATCCATTTATTGCCCGTATTTACCGATCCATCCCAGTAATCGATCCAGTTGCCGGCCGGGAAGTAAATACTGTCGCGTTTGGCCTCTGATTTATACACAGGGGCAACCAGCAGATCGCGGCCCAGCAGGAATTCATATTGAGTTAAGGAGCCGAGCGCAACAGGATCCGTCGGATATTCCAGTACCAGTCCGCGCACTGCCGGAACACCGGTATGGTTCGATTCGGCACAAAGGGTATACATGTATGGGGTCAGTCTCTGCTTGAGCTGCAGATATTTCCGGTTGATACTAGTGAAAGGTTCACCAAACAGCCACGGCTGCTTATCCTTAATGCCATTTTTATTGTTCGATGCCCAGCCCGACATGCCCATCAGCACCGGGGTAAAGCATTTCCATTGCAGATCGCGGGTGTAGGTGGAATCGCTTCCGCCAAAGATCCCGTCGACATCACCCGTGGCGCTGTTCTGTGCCGATAGCCCGCTGCCGATTACAGTAGGAATATGCCACCTGATATAGTTCCAGCTGCCGCTCTGGTCGCCGGTCCAAACTACGGAATGGCGGTGAGTGCCTGCCCAGCCGCAAACCGACCAAACAAATCCGCGTGCATCACTGGCATTTTCGATTCCTTCATAAGCGGCTTTCACCCCGTCGATCGCAAACTTATATCCATCTCCAACCCAGGCAACATCGAGCTTGCAGAGGCGGGTACCCAGTTCACCCACTTCCCTGGCAATCTTTTCAACGCCGTTTTCGGTCCAGAGTCCGGTCATGAATCCGCGCTTGTGAAGTTCGGTTACCACAGAATCCAGCTTGGTGTATCCGCAGCCATAACCGTCGTTGGGAAGAATCCAGCCACGTGGCATATCATGCTTAATATATTCATCAGCAATTAAATGGATAACATCGGGGGTGGTTCCACCGAACCCGGTTCCTTTGCTGCCCACAGTCTTGATATCCGCCTTGGCACCGCGGTTATAGCAGTTGGCATCACCCATGCTCAACGCCCAGCGTGGCATCAGGAAAGGCTTGCCGGTAATGTCGGTATAGTCGCCAAGAATGTCTTTCAAACCATTTCCGGCAAAGAAATAACTGTCGAAGCGGGCCTCATTGTGAATCAGTTTAACAGTGTCACCAAAAGTATAGGCACCTGAAGCATAGGTGTTTCTGAGAGCTCCGTATCCGGCAGTACTCATAAAGAACGGTGCCGGGTTCGGGCCGCCGCCATCTTCCCAGTTATAGTCAATGGTAAGTTTTATTGTTTTATCACGATGCGAGAATCGGCCGTTCTGCATGCCGCCGCCATAAAAATACTCATCAGGCTGCCGCTTCAGATACTGGATTGTTTGTTTGCCATAAGTCATGCCTTTTGCCTCTTCCCAGATCAGGGAGCTGTTATCGGCCTTGTAAAGAGCAAATCTCAGGGGTTGTTTATAGGCTCTCAACGCAACATCTGCAGTGGTAAACAAGAAATAGGAGCCCTTGTCGGCGGTTTTCATATCAACTGGCTGATCAGGCTTATGTATAACGATATCATTGCCTGCCGGATCGGTATAATCACCATCATAGGCCATCCAGATCCGGAAAATATCCTTGCGGACAAACTGAACTTTCAATCGGGCATTTCCACAGGAAAACTCACCACCGCCAGGCATAGGCGCATAGGCTGTAACATTGCCTAAAGAAAATGCACCGGAATAAAGAACGGTTGAAATACTATCGTTCGACTGGCGCTGATCGCCGGGCAATGCGCTGTTGAACTTGATTTTATGGATCCCGAAATCAGTCAGGTTGATATCCGGAAAATTCACAGTAAGAGTATCAATGATCTTAAACGGATTCTTCGGATCGGCTTTCACGGTAGCCTTCAATGCCGGTCGGTTATCCACTTTCAGATAGCAGTCGAAATCTTTGGTAATATCGTTCGAACCCAGGTTGATCAATTGAAAAGCAATGTTTTCGGATGCTTTAAACTGATTTCCGGTTTCCGGGTGGCTCTTCAGTTTATAAGCCAGCACATCGGCATCAAAAGCTTCCGACAGTTTGATATCGTCGACCATCCAGTACCACTGGTAATATCCTTTCCAGAAAAACCTCAGGTAAACGGTCTTCTGGAGGGCCGCTTTGCGGGTAATGTTCAGTTCAACATCCATCGGGTTCGGGCAATCCTCGCTTGGGCTGATACCATTCCGGACATCGAAATCGGTCCAGTCCTTGCCGTTTGTGCTTATCCCAACAAACAAGCCTGCTCCCTTATCCGCATCGCGGCGGTTCCAGAAAAAGTTCTGCTGGAATTTAAGCACCACGGAGCGATGTTTTGAGCAATCGATTGCGGCTGTCTGAACATAAGAATCAGGCCAAATGCTGATTTTTTTCCATGCGCGCGAGTTTTTATCCACCTTCACACCCGGAGCCACCTGCAAATGATATCCGCGGCTAACCGAGGCTATCGGGGGTGCCTGGTAAGTGCGGCCTGGTGAGCCCGGGAAAGGCTGGTCAGTAACAAACCACTTGGCAGCGCTGTCGTTTAGCGTAACTGCCTGCCAACCGGCGGGAATTTTTCCGGTAGTAAAATCTTCTTTCCAGAAGGTTTTTTCAACGGGTTTTTGTGCAAACAGGCCTACTGTCAAAATAAGCCCGGCAAATAGGAGGATATTTCTTTTCATGGTTTTGGATTATCAGTCTCGACTATAATTTCTTGGATTTACCTTCGAGGTACATCTTGAATTCTTCAGGGGAACCCGGATTCGCCATCTCAAATTTGGTATTTATCGTAGTGGCATCGATCATTTCATAGGATAGCCTGAAACGCGGCATGTACTGCGATGCGGCACTGGTAAAAACAACCGACTTATCGGTAAAAGTTAAAGCATACTCAATGGTGTGGCGTTCATTATCCCAGTAAATTGCCTTTGATGGCACTCCGTTAAAATCCGGATAGATTACCATCAGGTCATCATGCGTGAATGCAGCCTTCGCCGAGGTGGCCGGGAATTCAGTATGGCTCTTGCGCACCAGGATATTTCCACCCAGGTCAGCCTGAAAAGAGAATCCGCCGGTGCCCTGTCCTGGCTGTCCGTTACCCTCGCCAACCCAATGACCGATCAGGTTCTGGAACTTGCTCCAGTCGATCGTACCCTGCGACATCCCAACCTGACTCATTGATAACAACAAGCCTATCAGGATAACATTGAATTTTTTCATATTCTTCAGATTGATTTTAAGCGATTAATCTATTTTCCAACCGCGATTAAAAATTTCATGGTCCTGAAAAAGATCAGGTTATCAGTAATGGCTGGTGTTGTCATGCAAATATCCCCAAGCGGATTGGTCGAAAGAAGGCTGAATTCCGGACCAGCTTTAAACACATAGACTGTTCCCTCGTCATCGACAATATAAATTTTGCCATCCGAAGCTACCGGTGAACCCGTAAAGCTCTTCGACTGGCCAAGCTTATTCTTATACACCTCTTTGCCGGTGCGGGCCTCATAGCAGTTGACCGATCCGTTCCAGTTAAGATTATACAGATAGTTGTTGTACAGGAGCATGGTAGCCATATAGGAGCCCGCCTTAGGCAGGTACCATTTAACGAATTCACTGGAAGTCTGCTGGTCCTTCAGGGTAATATCCCCTTTAGCTTCATTGCTGATCGCCATGATCGGGTAAGATGCGCCATGAGCGCTGTTCATGAAAATCAGGCTGTCGCCGACTATTGGAGTTGGAATGGGAATATCCCCGCCACCCGACATTTTCCATATTTCCTCACCGGTTTTAAAATCATAGGCGCCACGGTGTTTATACCCATTTACCGCCACCCGTGCCTTGCCCCTATCGAGATAGATATTGGGAGTGCACCATCCGGGCAACTCATCGCGGTTAGCCCGCCAGAGCTCCTTGCCGGTTTCTGCATCCAGCGCCGCAACGAATGAGCTTTGAAATACATCGCATTGTACAATCACCACATTATCATAGAGTATCGGCGAACTGGCAAACTCCCATTCAGCCCCGATAAACAGATAGAAAACCGATTTCAGCACCCCAAAATCAGCTTTCCATTTCAAATCACCCTGCATATCGTAACAATACAACCCTTCCGATCCGAAAAATGCCACCACATGCTTGCCATCCGTGGCAATCGAAGTATTCGCATGGGTTGATTTCGGGTGACGCCTGATTTTGGGAACACCTTTACAGGCAGTTCTTTCCCATTTAATGCTGCCATTGGCTTTATTGTAGCAATAGACTTTCCATTCATGTTCCGAGGAATCCATAACAGGAGCCACATCCCCGTAAAGTCCAATTCTGAACCTGGTGGTATCTTTACTGCTGATAGCTGTCGTTATAAAAAGATTATCTCCCCAAATTACGGGACAGGATAACCCCAGGCCCGGGATCCCGACTTTCCATTTTATATTTTTACCTTCCGGAACGCTCCAGCTATCCGGAAGATTGGCATGATCCAGAATCCCGCATGCAAAATTGCCACGGTACTGCGACCATTGCCGATCGGGTTTAATTGTATCGCCATCATAACCGAACGACATCAGCAACATCGTGCCAAAAATGAATCCCCAGTTAATGATTTTCATAACCTCTTAATTTTGATATTCTTTTCTCCAGATCCGGGTAATCACGCGTTACCGGATTTGTCCATAATACCTCTGCCAGAGCGTACAGCCGTGGAAATATCTGAGCATCGATCGTTTCTTCGGTACGGGCAATGTGCGTCCACATATTTGCCTGGGCACCCAGAACAAGTTTCGTTTGGCTGACCGATAATTCATTTGGCACAGGATGATACGAATATACCTTTTCTGCTGAGGTTGTTACATAGGAATAATCAAAATAACAGTGCGAAGTTGGTGACATCACTACACAATGGCCCTGACGGGCTGCCTCAATTCCCCCCTGAACGCCGCGCCACGACATTACTGCAGCATTTTCTGCCAGGCCTCCCTCTAAAATTTCATCCCAGCCAATTAGTTTACGCCCTTTCGAATTGATGAATTTTTCGATCCGACGGATAAAATAGCTCTGCAGTTCCGCTTCGTCCTTCAGTCCTTCTTTTTTGATGCGATTCTGGCATTTGCTGCACTTTTTCCAGGCAGCCTTGGGAGCTTCATCACCACCAATATGTATGTATTCCGATGGAAACAATGCTATCACCTCACTGAGAACATCTTCCATAAAAGTAAAAACCGAATCGTTTCCAGCACAAAGGATATCTTCCGTTACTCCCGGACCCTTAAAAAATGGAAAGATCGCTGATTTTTTGCCGGAGCAGGAAAACTGGGGATAGGCGGCAAAGATTTCAGTAGAATGCCCCGGCATTTCGATTTCCGGAACCACGGTTATGAAATTCTTTGCTGCATAGGCAACAATCTCCCGGATATCTTCCTGAGTATAAAATCCGTTTACCTCACCAGCATATTTCGGATCGAAATTGGAACAAATCCTGGTCAGCTCGGGGTATTTTTTAATCTCGATCCGCCAACCCTGATCATCCGTGAGGTGCAGGTGCAAAATATTCATCTTGATCGCCGCCAGCCGGTCGATATACTTCAGCACATAATCCTTCGGCAAAAACGTCCGGCTGCAATCCAGCATCAGACCGCGCCAACCGAAAGCAGGAAAATCAGTCATATCCAAGAAGGGTACCTTGCCGCTCCCATCGCTAGGTATCAGCTGTTTCAGCGTTTGAAAACCATAAAATAGCCCATCAGCATTCTTTGCTGTTATCCTGATTTTATTCCGGCGCACTTTGATCTGGTATCCTGACGGTTTCATATCTGCCTGATTATCAATGGTCAGTTCGATATTGCCTTTCCCTTTTTCAGGAATACTCAATTTGCCAACAAACGCGGTCACCTGATCAGCAATTTCCTTTACCTTGATATCCGACTGATCAAATTTCAGTGTGGCATCATGGCTCATTATGAAATCGCCCTTATAAAAACTGACCGACTGGGGCTTTGGAAGTACCGGGATTTCACGTATTTCACCGGGGACTGGCTTGTTACAGGCCAGCAGCAGAAAAAGAAGCGAAAATAGGGTTAGGTTCTTCATATTCAATCATTTTTCGGGTTCGAACGATAATTGCATCAATGGCAAGAGGGCAAAACGGCAAGAAGGCAAAAAGTAAAGTTCAAAAAATAAGTAGAAAGTTTCAGGATCAAAAATTTACGGGTCACAAAGTTCGGCGCCATCGATGGAGTTATCATTCCCGCGGAAGCGGGAACCCGGTCCCAAACCGCGGCACTCCACTTGAGCCTGGAGCCTTCACTTGTGGCTTACGCCTTTCCTTTTTGCCTTCTTGCCCTCCTGCCCTTTTGCCTTATTTAGAGTTCCAGCTCTCAATATCACTGCGCTGATTCTTCACGCATTGTGCCAGCTCATTCAGCTGAATATCCTCCTCGGATTCAGGAATTATCTCGATTCCGTGCGGTGCCGGCCGGGTATTTTCATCAACGTGAATATAAGTAACAAAACCGCTGACGAGATTTTTGTTATCATTCATTTTTGTAACGGTAATATAGGCCATGATGCTACTGCGTCCGGCACAGATAATCTTGGAAGTAAATTTCAGCACCTCACCTGGTTTTGCAGGCGCCGAAAAGTACATCCCGTGTATCTGCAGGCAAACAACGTTTTTGGGATTGATAAGGTTAGCTGCAGCGACAAACCCTGATTCCACGAACCATTCGGCTGTACGTCCGGCAAATAAGGTACCATGATGATTCAGATCCTCACCCTTCACCAGCCGCATAGAAACGGCCTCAACTGGTTTAATTTTGCGAGTTTCCATTATTATAACTTTTTAGAGTGGGCAAAGTTACGCCATTCTTAAACTTTGATACATGATAAAAGGCAGGGGCAGAATTAGTCCATTTTGTTTTTAAATATTTTGTATATTTGGTTAGCTAGAACCTATTAACCAACACATTGTGATTATGAAAACAATAAAAATCCTATGTATTGCTGTGGCCCTAATTTTTGTTGTAATCCTGACATATTCCTGCGGAAAGGATTATGGATCCTCCTCCAAGGAAAGTAAATTTTTAGTTGGCTGTTATGGTGATAAAACTACCGGACTTGCCGAGGGCTTGTATACCATGCAAAATGCCAAACCAGGTCCTTCCTTTGAGATGATCACAAAATATCATCCCTGGGCTTTTTCCCTGGAATATATGGATTATAACAATGGACGGATAGCTTTTAGCGTCGACCGTCCACAGCTTCTTGAGGGCGAGTCGGGCATAGCTTATATGGATGAATCAAACCTCAAGACTGTTAAAATGGTGCCCATTCCCTCGGCACCCAAGGATTACTATTACGCTGTATCCTCCGAGAGGCCGGCTGTTTTCAGTGATGGCCGTATAGCCTATATGGCAGTCCTGAATACGGATAATCCTTATGACGATTTTCATATCGGCCAGCTGGCTATTTACAATTCGAAGACCGAGAAAATTGAACTTTCGGGCGATCCTTCAAGTTTTGTACTCGCTCAGCCCGAATTAGGAAGCGATACTGAAGGCGGGTCTCTTGGTGGTGCTTTTACCCTGTCGCCCGATAACAAGTATATTTATTGCACGATTTATGGATATGGCACCGATTGGGGCGTTTATCATGTTGATTATTCATTCGTTGCAAGATACACTGTTGGAGTGCCAGGCTCCTATGAACGGGTTGCACAAACCCCTAGCCGGATATCCAATGTCACATCAGACGGAAAATATTTAATTCTGTCCAGTGGAGTACTGGAGCGGATTGATTTGACTGCCCATCCATATACCGTGATGAAGGTCGATGATTACGGAAATGTTTTCAACCCCGGCCAAATATCGTCTAAATCCGACCAGATGTTCAAGATCTGGAGAGGTTCGGGTATGGGGATTTTCGATATGGCCGCAAATCCTGTGTGGAAGTTTCAAATCATTAACGGCGAAACAATGACCGTCGGTTCTTACAAAGGGTTAGGCCATGGTGCACAGTATTCAGCTGATGAATCATTGATTTACTTCACCGCATCGTCCGACTACTATACCAATTATCATACCCCGCTGGTAATATTCTCAACCCCGGTCATGGAAAACAACACAAAACCTGACAGCATTACCACCATGCCCGTTGAATATTGCACCGGAATATTTTTATTATTAGGGAGGTAGACTGCAGACTACCAACTGCCTACTGCAGACTAATATCTTCCGTACTCCTCGATGGTGTCAAACATCGCCAGAACATTCTCGGTCGGTGTTTCCTCCAGCAGGAAATCGTGACTCGCGCCAGCAATAAAACCTCCGCCCGGCATCATGATTTCCAGCGTTTTACGGGTTTCCTGTTTTACGTAGTCAGGCATACCATCGATCACCACATGTTGTGAATCAATGCAGCCGTTGAACAACAGCTTTTCGCCAAAATCCTTTTTCAATCCATGTAATTCCATACCGTAACACGATGGCTGAATAGCATGTACACCATCGATTCCGGCTTCGATTATCTGAGGCATCAACTCACGAAAACCACCGCAGCAATGCAGTAACACCTGACTTCCATAAGCGTGGCCCAGATCGGCCATTTTCTTGAATTTCGGCTGTATGTACTCCCCGAAAAGGTCGGTTCCGATCAATGCTCCATTGTTGCTGCCCAGGTCGTTTCCAATAAAAAAGATATCGATCAGATCGCCTACCTCGGCAAAAATGCGCTCATTAACAGCATAATAGTAATTAAACACCAGATCATAAATAGTATGTGCCCAATCGGGCTCCGTGAACATCCGGATAAACAGGTTCTCCATCCCTACCATATCGATCACATCGTGCCAGAATGGCGACCAGTCGCCACCCAATATTGCATAATCATCCTTGTAAACTGAGGCTTGAGCCCTCAACTTTGAAAGGTCAACCTGATTCGGATCGGGCCAGGGATATGCTTTCATCTCCTCGATATTAGCCTCCGCCAGCGGGTGGCTAAGCGCCATACCGTATCCGACACCTCCCCGTTCTATTCCGAACGGCGCAACTTCCAATCCGTGTTTATCCAGATAGGGTGCGGTAATCCTGCGAAAATCATCGCCAAAACGTATGCGCAGACCTTCGTCATCCAGATGTAGAAACTTTTTGGATTTTTCCCAGAACTCGGGTGACGATCCGCACCAGCGCGGAACTTTGTCGGGTGCACGATGGCCAAAGGTGGTGAGTACTCTTTCTTTTGAATTCATTTTGATCCGGATTTCCCCCGAAAATACGGATTTCCACGATTTTCCTATCTTTAAAAACCAAACAGACATAAAAATGAGTTATTCAAAAAAGTTCATCATCCTCTTTATTGCCTTTATCAGCATGGCAGGAACCTGTTTCCAAACCATCGCTCAAAATAAAGTTTCTGTTAAGTATCTGAAAAACATCCGGCTCGATAGTCAGGCTTCCTACGACTTTTTCCTTGGACCCGATGCCGGTGATTTTAAAACTTCCATCAATGGATTCGGATCAGGCCTGCTCGATGTCTTCGGCATGAGAGGCTCCTTCGACCTTATTACTTTCGGAACCGAGAAAAATTATTTGAGCCTGGGTGCCGGATTCTCAGTGCTGAAATACCGTCTCGCCAATAACCTGATATTCGGAAAATCGGCAGATGATGTAGTTACCTATATGATCGATCCTGACATCACCCATAATTACGTAAACACTTTCTTCGGGTATGGAAAGAGTAAAATTATTACCACTTCATTTTATTTTCCGGTGGATCTCAATATTGCACTGGGTGAAAATGTGAAATTCACTGCCGGCGGATATATGGACCTTAACCTCACCGCACGCTACAAAATGAAATATATGGTCGGCGAAGACAAGATAAAGGAAATCATCAGATCAGATGAATTCAGGAAGTTTAATCCCAGCACAGTGAAATTCGGGGTCAATGCCACACTGCTTCTAAAAAAGCTGGGTTATGGACTCTCTGCATCTTATTCCCTTACCCCATTTTTTAAGCCTGGTCTCGGACCAGATATCCATGAAGCCAGAATCTCAGCCTCCTATAGCCTGCGCCCCTGGAACCTTCCAAACAAGAAGGATAAAGGACAAGAAGCATCTAACTAATTAACAAATAATCGATTACAATTTATGGAAACCCATGGAAATGTGATGACTATCAAGGACACCACCGGTAATCCGGCACCTCTCGGATTGCTCGGCTTCGGCATGACCACCGTATTTCTCAACCTGCACAATGCAGGATTGTATGAACTCAACTCAATGATTATCGGGATGGGATTATTTGTCGGCGGATTGGCACAAGTCATCGCCGGCACTCAGGAATGGAAAAAGAACAACACTTTTGGCGCCACCGCTTTCACCGCTTATGGGTTCTTTTGGATATCATTGGTAACGATATTGTTACTCCCAAAAACCGGAATAGGTGCCGACCTGAAAACAACTGAAACCGCCATGGGATGGTACCTTCTTTTATGGGGTATTTTTACCGGCGGCATGTTTATCGGAACGCTTAAACTGAACCGCACTCTGCAAGTGGTTTTCGGAACGCTGGTCATTCTGTTCTTTCTGCTGGCCATTGCCGATTTCACTGGAAACAAAGGCATTAAAACGGTAGCCGGATACGAAGGAATTGTTTGCGGCCTTTCAGCTATTTACGGTTGTTTAGCTCAAATTCTTAACGAAGTTTATAAACGTCAGCTGCTCCCGTTGTGAAACCACTTCCACGTTACGTGTTTCGTGTCACGCGTCACGCGTTTCGTGTCACGATCTTATTTTTCGTTCTTGTCCTCGCCGGCTGCAAGACCGACCCGGAAGTGGTGCGGGTCCCAATAGGTATTGCCGTTTCCCTTACAGGCGGATTCAGCCCCTATGGAATAATACAGAAAAATGGGATCAGCATGGCAATCGACGAGTTAAATATGGAATCATATATCGTTGGTTTTAAGTTTATTCCGTATTTTCTCGATGATCAGTCGTCACCAGAAACCTGCCGTAAAATTTACAGTGAACTGATTTCCGTGGACAAGGTGATGGCGATTATCGGACCTACTTCATCCAATTCTGCCTTTCCTGCCGATTCCCTGGCACAAAGGAATAAAATGGTGGTATTGGGAATCTCCAATACCGTTCCTGGTATTACTGAAATTGGCGATTATATTTTCCGCAACAGCCTGCCCGAATCATCCGTGATTCCAAATACAGTCGCCGTAACTCATGCCAAACTCGGGTTTTCAAAAGTTGCCATCATTTATGGTAACGACGATCCTTATACCCTCGGTGCATACAGCGCCTTTAAAAAATCACTCGAAAGCACATCCGGAGTGAGCATCGTATCCACCGAAACAATACATAAGGGAGATACTGATTTCGGAAGCCAGCTTTCACGCATTTTGGTAGCAAGTCCAGATATTATTGTGATAGCGGCTCTGGTGAATGAGGCTTCGGCAATTATGATCAAGGCAAGGCAGATGGGGATCCCGCAGAGTGTGCGGTTTATCGGCGGCAATAGCTTCAATACATCAAAACTCTGGCAGCAGGCAGGGCAGGCGGCCCAGGGAGCCATCTGCGGCAGTGCCTGGATCAGTACGGAGGAGACCCCCGGAAATGCCGATTTTGTAAAAAATTATACAGGAATTTATGGTGCAAAGCCCGACCAGTTCGCTGCCCAGGCCTATACAAGCATCTATTTAATCGCTGATGCCATAAAACGGTCCGCACCACTGACCAGTGAAAAATTAAAGGATAATCTTATCAATATCAATAACCTGCCAACCGTGCTTGGAACATTCTCATTCGATTCCAACCGCGATCCGGTTCATCCCCCCGTGGTTCAGGAATTGGTTAACGGCGAATTTATTCTTTATCATTAAAGAATGTCATTACCATGATCAACAGACGTTATTTCTTGCAATCGATGGCTGCAGGAGCCGCTGTTCTCGCCCTCTCGAACCTTCCGGGATTTGCCATGGAAATCATCCATACCGGTGAAGATCTGTTTGCCTATATGTCTCGCATAAAGGGAGGTTTTGATATCATTCTTTACAAACAACTTCTGGGTGCTGCCAACGAATTCAAGGAAGGCGATCAGATCATTGGCGTGGCCGCAAAAGATGACGCAGCACGAAGTATGGCCCGCGAGTTGCTTGCCAATACCCACCTATCGGATATCGTATCGCATCCCCTCCTTAACGACGATCTCCTAACACTGATCAATACCCATCTGAATGCTAATGAGTCTAATCGTGTATCCGGATGGACGCTCGGCGAACTTAAAAAGTTCATCCTAACGGGTGACCCTGCAAAAGTCAAAATCACCTCCTCCGGCCTCAACAGCGAAGTGATTGCCTGCGTGGTCAAACTGATGAGCAACGATGAACTCATCCTGGCCGGTTCAAGGATTTTCAGTCCGCTGCCCGGCAGTAATATTGGTGCCCGGGGATATCTCGGAGCACGCTTGCAACCCAACTCACCGACGGATAATACCGACGATATCTTTTTTCAGGTGCTTGATGGCTGGTCCTACGGTGTGGGCGATGTGGTGCTGGGTACAAATCCCGTTTCAAGCAATCCTGATTCGATTCTGGCCATTGAACTAACGCTCCGCGATCTCCTTCGTACATTCGGTCTCGAGGAAGTAATGCCGCACAGCGTTTTGTCGCATATCGATATTCAGGCACAGGTGGAAGCCGACCACCCCGGAACTACCAGCATCTGGTTCCAGAGTATCGCCGGAAGCGACAGTGCCAACGCCACTTTCGATATCACAAACTATAAAATGCTCAGGCTGGCGGGTAAACGGACCGGGAAATACGGCCTCTACTTCGAAACCGGTCAGGGTGCCGATTTTACCAACGGACATTCACATGGATTCGATATGGTAATCCATGAATCGCGGAAATATGGCTTCGCACGCCTGCTTTCAGGCAGGGTTGCAGAAGCACAGGCAGAAGCCAAACATGAAGCGGCTCCCTGGGTGCACCTCAACGATGTGGCCGGTTTTATCGGCCCTGAAGTTTTCCGTCTCCGCGATCAGCTCGTCCGCTGCTGCCTCGAGGATATCGTTATGGGAAAAATGCATGGGCTCACCATTGGACTCGATATATGTGCTACGCTGCATATGGACATTACCCTGGATGATCTCGACTGGTGTATCGATCAGATCATGCCCGCCAATCCGGCTTATCTGATGGCACTGCCTACCAAGATCGATCCCATGCTGGGCTACCTGACCACTGGATTTCAGGATCATGTAAGAATCCGCGAGAAATTCGGCTACAAGGTAAATGACCGAATGTGGGAGTTTTTCAAGCAGATCGGGATTATCGATTCAGAAGGAAAACCAACTGCTCATTTCGGAGATCCGCTGTGGGTATTTCTGCAATATCAAAGAATAAAAGGTGACATCCGGAGCGATGCGGATATCATTAATGAGGGGCAAACCCGTCTCGAAAGCATTAAAAAACACGGAGTATTTATTGCCCGGGGTTATGGAAACGACCCATCGGAGCTGGAACCTTCGCTCGATAAAACAATACGCGGAATCGATGCCGATGCCCGAAAATGTATATGGTCAGTGCTGGATCCGGCCTTCACACTAACCATCCCTGGAGCCACTAACCTAACCACAAATTCGGCAGACCGAAGTGATTATATCCTGCATCCGGCCTCTGGAGAAAAGCTATCTGAGGCATCACTGAAGAAACTAAAAGCTATCCGCCGAAAATATCACGGGGCATACAATGTTCAGCTGGTAATATCCGACGGCCTTGATGCCCTTTCGATCAGCGACCAGGGACATTTGATTCCTTATATCGACAAATTGCAGGGATTGCTCGAAAAAGAAGGTTTTAAAATTGCCCACAAAAAAATTGTAGTTACGTCAGGCCGCGTACGTGCCGGGTACCGTATCGGGGAAAAACTTTTCGCCAATCTTCCGGGACCCCATGCCATCCTTCATATCATTGGAGAACGCCCCGGAACCGGTCATCACACCTTTTCAATCTATATCACCGCACCAACAGGATCCACCTGGGGTAAAGCAGGGAAAACCGATCATGATATTACAAAAGTTGTTTCGGGGGTTGCTATCACAGCGCTCCAGCCAGCTGAAGCTGCAATCCAGACCGCTGACCTGCTGAAGGAGATGTGCAAGGTAAATCAGGTGTAATCAGAAAACTTCCATATGCCGTTTCCGATAAATCCAGTAGCCGACGAGGAAATAAATGATGGTGAGCCCGGTGAGAGATACCAGCTGCGGCCAGATCCCACTGAACCCCGATTGATAGATAAGTATCTGCTTGAGCGCTTCGGTACCGTGGTAAGTCGACATTAATCCGGGTATTGTAAAGGGATATCCCCCTATCGTAAAAAGAGTTGCCCCCTGAATCGGGAAAAAGCTTCCTGAGAAAAACATGAACAGGAACAGCGGAAAGTTTCCGACTACCAGCACCTCGTTCACCGATTTCGTGCATCCAGCCAGAATCAGGCTGAATCCGATTACTGAAAGACAAGTTAGTGTGGATACCAGCAGAAACAGCCAGAACGAACCAGAAAAATCGAATCCAAAAAAATAAGCCGTTGCCAAAGTCAGGAGAATGCTGACCAGACCAACGAGAATCTGAATAACCGTCACCCCGGTGAGGAAAGTCAGCGGAGTCATCCGCGAAAGTTTAAGCCGCAGCATGGTCCTTTTTTCGGGCTCAGCAACAAAGGCTATAGCCCCCGAAAACATCAGCATAATGGAGGCCAGGATTAGCAATCCGGGTATAGCAACCTGAAAATCACTCAGCTGAGAGGATAAACCCGATGGGGTTTCAATAAAATGATAGGGCTCCAGCGTTCCGGTAACTGCATTGATATATCCTGATACATAGGTGATTCCAAGGATGGTGGACAGCATGTAGTTAGTTTCTGTGAGGTTGCCCGACAGCTCGAACGGCACCCTCACTTTGTAACCCGACTGTTTCAGCCGGACGCTGTCGGAGAAGCCCGCTGGAATAATGATCATAGCATTGGATTTCTTATTCCGCACCTCCTCCAGCGCAATGGCACGGCTGCCAACTTCCCGGAAAGTCACTGGCAACGTGTCGTTTTTCACCGATTCTAGATATTTGAGCAGCTCGGCACTATAATTTGCGGTCGACGAACCGGCAGCCGGTTTATCGAGATTCACCACGCAAACCTTGAGGTTCAGGGCAGTGCTTTTATAGATCAGATAAAATATACCGACAAAAAACGGCGCCATAATGATAGACAGGATCAGGATCCAGAATTGCCTGATCTGCTCAGTGAAGCTTTTCCGTATAATTGCCCAGAGCTTCATTCGTCCAATGTTTTTCCGGTCAGTGCTATGAAAACATCTTCCAAGGTGCTTCCGTTCCCGTTGGCATGCTTGAGATTCTCAGGGGTGTCCACTTTGAGAATCCTCCCCTGATCGATGATGGCCACACGACTGGATAGCCGGTCGGCCTCATCCATATTATGCGTGGTCAGGATAATCGTTCGCGTTCCCGCCAGGCTGCGGATAAACTCGCGCATCTGGATCCGGCTTTGCGGATCGAGACCTGCCTCCGGCTCATCCAGAATCAGCAAGGAAGGATCATGCACCAGGGCAAGGGCGATATTCAGCCTCCGCTTCATGCCACCCGAAAGTCTCCGAGCCTGCTTTCCTGCGTTGGGTATTAGACCGAGCTGATCCAGCAAACTCATGCTCCTGGTTTTCGCCTGCTTCCGGGGCATATCATGAATCTCACCTGAAAAAATTAACTGTTCAAGGCAGGTGAGCCGTTCCCACTGAACGTTATCTTGCGGGCAAACTCCGAGCAGCGACTTGCCACGTGGAAAATCATGCAAAGTCCGTCCATTGTACAATACCTCCCCCTCATCGGGTTTAAGCAGACCGCAAAACATCCGGATCGCCGTGGTTTTTCCTGCCCCGTTCGGCCCCAGAAATCCCAGAATTTCCCCTGGATTTACTTCCAGGTTGATATGATCCAAAGCCACCTGCTCACCAAATCGCTTGGTCAGATTGCGGGCTTCTAATTTTATCGGGAGGATCATCGCACCAAAGTACAAATAATTGCAGTTTTTGACAGGATCCACCCGAGGCTGAAGTCTATCGTTATTCATATCACCACAACTGTTCTTTTTTCGATCATTATTTAGTTTTATTATCAAACAATACTTACTTTTGTGTTCATGGGCACAAAACTTTCTCAAAAACAAATTGGCCAAAGGATTGCCGAAATTCGCAAATCAAAGGGACTCTCGCAGGAAGATGTTTCCCGGCGTATAAAAATTTCCCGGCCTTCAATTGCCCAGATAGAACTGGGTAACCGGGGCATCGACATTATGGAACTTCAGGCTCTTTCTCTTGAGCTTGGATTCTCTCTGGATGATTTTATGTCAATTGATTTCCAGATCGGTAATGAATCCGATGTAATACGGGAAGCAAAAATCAGCTATCCCGATGAACGTATTTCAGTCCCAAAATTACAGATCGGCAAATTTAAAAACGTGCTTCTCTATATGCTTGAAAAATGTGCCGGTAAGCCAAATGTTGGAGAAACGGTGCTGTATAAACTGCTCTATTTTTCTGATTTCAACTATTTCGAACAGTACGAAGAACATTTAACCGGTGCCAGGTATCGCAAGCTTCCATTTGGTCCTGTTCCCCAAAAGTTAGATGTCATCATCAACCAGATGCTTGCAGATAATCAATTGCAAAGAATTAAAACAGAATATCACGGGTATCCGCAAACCCGATATCTGCCTCTGGAGAAAGCCGATTTATCCCAACTGAAAGCAAGCGAAAAAGATGTTATCGACCGCGTAATTGAACAAATGAGTGATTGGTCTGCCATAGCCATCAGTAATTATTCCCACCTCGATATGCCCTGGATTGCTTCAAAAGAGGGTGAAGTAATTAATTACGAACTGGCTTTTTATCGGCAAGCTCCTTTTTCCGTGAGAAATTACGGTGATGAAATCGAAGTGCAATGACTTTCGATGAAATCAGTGAATTCAGGAGGGACCTGAAAAACCTCCTGAAAAAATTTCGGACACTGAATGATGATCTCGATGTTGTAAGGAGAGTACTTGAAATTTTCCCCGACGAAAGACCTCCATTCAGCTTTCAGAAAGATAATCTCGGATTGAAAACTTGTATCATCAAGGTAAAAAAGATCGCTTGCCGGTCACTCAAAGGTCGCGGAGCAAATTCAGGGTTGAGACTCGTTTATGCTTTTTTCCCAGAAAGTCAAAGAATCATCTTCATAGAGTTGTACCAAAAGGGCGAAAAAGAAAATGAGGATCGCCAAAGAATACTGGATAATTTCAAATAAATCTCAATGGTCTTCTGGTACAAATTGCTGACTAAATCCAGATCGAGAAAACCTTTTTAATCTTTTTGCCAATAGTGGGTTGATAAAGGAAATATAACCGGTCACTGAGGAATTCGCACTTTTCAATATGCTGGAAATCCCGCACCATAAATCGCCTGACCTCCTGCCCGTTCTCCGGATTTATCTCGATAAAATGAGTAAATGGTCCCTGCGGAAATTCAAGATATATTTTTCCGGTTCCTGAATCCTGATGGATGTCGTGATAATAGATCCCGTTCAGCTTCGTGATCATGCCCACCTCACGGGTGATTCCACCCCTTTCATCGATCAAGAAAATCGTTGCGGCCTCATACATATTAAGGAATTGATTCATTGAGCCACTGGAGTTCCCCTTAGAACTTGCTTCCGGGGGTTTCATTGTAATCATAACCTCGCCCTGCTCGCCCCAGGATTTAACCCATGAAGCAGCCTGTGATTCCTTCATCATTCCTCCCGAGGCATAAACCACAAAAGCAGATTGATCATTCCGGATTGCGAAATAGTTGTCGTATTGATGATTAACCGGACTCTTTTTAAGAAAAATCAGCGAATCCGTAATGCTGCAAACCGGTGCAATAAAATCCTTGATAAAAGCAGAGGGATACTTATTACGCACCGATAGCTCCCTGCTGGTCAATTTAAGTTCCAGAACCGAATCGGCACAAAAGGCAAAAACATGCCCCTGACAATCCTGGTAAATGGAATCAAAATTCTTATAGATTATGTTGCTGATTTTTTTACCGTTCAGATCAGCAAGCAAAACCTCTTTGCGAAACTCATTCCCGTTTTTATATCCCAGGGCCACAAGGCGGTCCCCGGCAATCTTGAAATCAACAATGGCATAAGGATCTTCCTCAAAAAGTGTATCCCATGCATTGGATAAACAGGACAGCCGGAAAGCCGGTGAGTTCCAGTTTAAAATTACCCTGATCACCGGTTGAGGTGCCGCGACTGGTATTTTTGACGATGATGCTCGCCGCGTAGATTGGCTGCCGGGTTTGAGCATCGCGAACAATGCCCTCCACCGGATATTTTTGGCTGAACCCGCTTATGGAAAATGACAAGAGCAAAACGAGGAGCCGGAATTTATGCATTTTGCGTAATCTGATAGGATGTTATTCAAAGGTATAAATTATAATGAGGGCAAAAAGGCAGGAGGGCAAAAAGGCAAAAAGTAAAGTCCAAAGCATCAACAATCAAAAGACAAAAGGGTGCACTCCGACGCAATTCGGGTAAGGATGGGCACTTAAAACTTTCTTCTTAACTTTAAGATTTTCCTTTTTGCCCTCTTGCCATCTTCATTGTTAAAAGTGCCCCAAGATTGAAGGTTACGGAGTGGCCGGGATGAGGTAACCCACTTTCTGTTATTCAATTATCAACCTAAAAATAAGAAGGTTATATTGGGTTATACATCATTTTGCCTTATCTTTTGTCCATGAAAAAGACGATATTCCATCTGATTCCGGTCTTGGCTGCCCTGGTTATGATAGCCTCCTCCTGCGCTAAAGAGCCCACTCTCAGTGATATTCAGACCACCATGAATGGGTACAGTGTAACCTTTTCTGCGGTGGCGAAAAATGCCGATTCCTATCTGTGGGATTTCGGCGATAGTCAGACAAGTACCGAAGCTGCACCTGTTCATGTATACCTGATGTCGGGAAAATATACCGTTAACCTCACGGTCAGCAGCAAGGGCGGCACCACCAAAGCTTCCAAAGAAATCGAGATTACCGCCTCGGTAAACGAGATGCTGTCCGGCGGTCCTGCTTCAGTCAACGGCAAAACCTGGGTACTGAGCTCTGGCTATACCGAAGGCATGGACGGAGGCAGCGGAGTCGACAATTCATTGCAGGTGATCCTCCCTCTGGTAGAGGATCTGCTCACCGCCATCGGGTTGGGTGATGAATATGATAATGAATTCACCTTTTATTCCGATGGCCGTTACAAAGTGGATGTAAAAAATGGCATCGCCCTGGCATCAGCGCTATATGGCAAGTCCACCAACACCAATGTAAATTTGGGAAACGAAACGAACAATCTGGGCGTCTCCGGGGCCAGTTATACCGCTCCAGCCAGCGCAACCTGGACCCTTCATGAGGAAGATTTGGTTGTTGATGCCATCTCCAATCCGATGGCCACCGAGGTCCCGGCCCCGCATGGCAACGTTACCATGACCGGGAAAAAATGGGTGTCTCTCTCCGACGGAGCCTATTTTGGCATTCTCGACTTTCCCACCACCCGCAAGTTTATTATCAAGGAAATAACCCCCGAAAAGATCAATGTTGCCCTGTTTATCTGCGCCTATGAGGCAGATCCAACCGCCTGGTCGATTCCGGAATACCTGTTTCATCTGACCTATATCCCCAAAAAATAAGTGAGAATACCCATGCGACTAACCGCAATCCTGCTGTTTCTGGTTCTTGTTGCCCCGGTGTTCGGACAAGAAAAAGTGGCTACCAAAGAGAAGGTGGTCATCGATCCAAAAACCGGACTGCCAGTAACGGCTGGCACCAAAGTGCTCGACGAAGTGGTGGTGAGTGCCGGGAGATTTGAGCAGAAATTATCGGATGTTACCGTATCGATGGAGGTGGTAAAAGCACGTCAGTTATCGAACCAGAATATCACTTCACTAGATCAGATCCTGGAAAAAACATCGGGAATAAATATTCTCGACGGGCAACCCAGCATCCGCGGTGGCAGCGGCTACAGTTACGGAGCCGGCAGCCGTGTACTTATGTTGGTTGATGATATGCCAATGATTTCAGGTGATGCAGGCGATATCAAGTGGAACTACCTGCCGGTCGAAAATATTAACCAGGTGGAGGTGGTCAAAGGCGCCTCCTCCGTTTTATACGGCTCATCGGCCTTAAACGGGGTGATCCATTTACGCAACCGCTTCCCCGGCGACAAACCGGAGACCGAAATTACGCTCTTCGGTGGCGGATACATGAATCCCCAACGCAAGGAGCTGATCTGGTGGGATAAGACACCCGTTTTCGGCGGAGCCACTTTCTCGCATCTGCAGAAATTCGGGAACCTGGATTTCATGCTCAGCGGCAATTATTTTCAGGACAACGGTTACCGGGAGAAGGAGTGGGAGAAACGCGGACGGGTTAACCTGAACCTGCGCTATCGCTTTAAAAAAATACCCGGTTTATCAGCAGGTTTGTCGAGCAGCATCATGTTTATCAATGCTTCCGATTTTTTACTCTGGCAAAATGCCGATTCCGGCGCCTACCGGCTGAACCCGGTTTCGTATGTGCCCTATTCCGGCGTTCGCTATAATGTTGATCCTTATCTTGAGTACATCACAAAACACGGTGGCAAACACACTCTAAAAACCAGAATCTTCACGCTGGGTAACGTTAATGCGGATTCTACCAAAAACAGCTATTCCAGAACGCTTTATGCCGATTACCGCTATCAGAAGAATTTCACAAAAGGCATTATCTGGTCGAGCGGCGCTTCCCTGACCAGCTCAAAAGTGGAGGCCAACTTCTTCGCCAACCACAATTCCGCCAACTATGCGGTTTATTCGCAGATGGATGCCCGATTGGGTGAAAAAATCAAGCTTTCCGGGGGTGTCCGCTGGGAAATGAACATGCTCGACGGGATTTTTTATAATGCACAGCCGGTTTTGCGCGCCGGGGTAAATTACCACGTTGCCAGCGCTACTTTCCTGCGGGGATCTATCGGACAGGGCTACCGTTTCCCTTCGCTTGCCGAAAAATATGCCAGTGCCGAGCTGGGCGCCTTGCAGATATTCCCGAACCACAACCTGCAGCCCGAAAAAGGCTGGAGCACTGAAATAGGTGTCAAGCAAGGGATTTCATTGGGAAAATGGAAGGGATTTGCCGATCTGGCACTTTTCCAGACCCGATACAGCGAAATGATTGAATACACTTTTGGCATGTACCTGCCGGATTCCATCAAGGTGCCAAGCTTCAAATACCTGGGATTTAAAGCGCTGAATATCGGAAATGCACGTATCACCGGAGCCGAACTCACCCTTTCGGGAGAAGCTACTTATGGACCGGTCCAGCTCCGGATCATATCAGGATACACCTACATGCAACCCATTGATCTGGATAAGCTTGCTGCCGGCGGCACCGTTCCGGAAGCTTATATTCTCAAGTACCGGTACAAGCATTCCCTGAAAGTGGACGCTGAAGCGGAAATGGACCGGTTTCTCATCGGTGCCAGCTTCAACTATAACAGCAAAATGGTGAATGTGGATAAGGTATTTACGGATTCATTCACGGGTAATCTTTTTCTCCCCGGATATCCCGATTACCGCAAGAACAATAATTCTGCTTATCTGCTTATAGATGTGCGCTTTGCCGTGAATATCAGCAAGGCTATCAGAATAAACCTGATCGCCAGGAACCTGCTGAATAAGGAATATATCGGCCGGCCAGGTGATATTGGGGCGCCAAGAAACCTTACCCTGCAACTGCGGGTTAAATTTTGATAAAAGGCGTGAGAAAGGATATCACGTTGGTGGAAAGATATTCGATATTATACCCCCCTTCCATGATTATCAGTATCGGGATATCCAGATCACTGATCAGATATTCAGCAAGTTTGCCGTAAATTCCTGTCGAAAGCCGGAAGTCACCGAGTACATCTTTCTCAAAGGTATCAACACCTAGTGAAAGAACCAGGTACTCAGCACCATAGTTTTTAATCTGCGATACCGCTTCCCGGAATATTTCAAAATAAGTATCGTCTGAAGTACCTGCCGCAAGCGGATAGTTGATGTTTTTGGCAGTATTTTCGGCGGTGTATCCTGAAATATAAGGGTAATTGTGCCGTGGGTCACCGTGAATGGATACCAATAAAATGTTTTCCAGTCGCTGAACAATATCCTGAGTACCGTTTCCATGATGAAAATCGATATCCAGAATACCCACTTTCCGCGTTCCTCCGATAGTAAGGCTGCCATTGTCCTGCAGATATTTTGCTGCCAGCACAGAATTATTAATGAAACAGTAGCCCCCGGTAAAATTATAGCCGGCATGGTGACCGGGCGGACGGCAAAGCGAAAAAACAGCCGGTTCGCCGCCAAGGAGGTAACGTGCCCCGGTAAGAGCCGTAAAGGCTGAATATTGCACTGCTATCCAGGTCCCCTTAACTATCATGGTACAACTGTCGGTCATGTAATAACCGGCCTTTCCGAGCGGATTGGCGGGTGGTGCACCGGCGCGCAGATGGCCGATGGCGAAAAATTCCGGCATGATACCCTCACTCCAGAGCCCGTCAGCTATCCATTCATCAAAGGCGGTCTCCAGATAATGCAGATAACCGGATTCGTGGATTTTTTGGAAGTGAGCGCCATCGAAAACCTCAGGCTTTTTGAGTTCCACTCCCGGAATATCCATCAACGCTTCCAGTATGAGCTCGGCGCGCTCCGGAGATTCCCCGTAAGCTTCCACCTGGTTCGAAATGAATTCCCGGGGTGGATTGTGCAGAATCTGATGCAGGGAATAAACAGCAATCATGCTCTGAAAAAGTTTTAATCGATGATATTCGGATCCAGCTTCTGGATGTAGGCAAGCATCTCTTTGGCAATATCACTCACCAGGATAATCTTGCTGTAATCGAGTGCTACATTGTTCAGATACTGCAAAATCAGGGCATCACCAATCCTTGATTCAGGCAGGATACCGGCGAAAAAGAACCCGAGCTTTTCAAATTCTGCGGTCATGCTGTATGTTGCCGGATCTTCGAGTTTCAGAAATAAATTAATGGCGGCAACATGCTGATTACAGAACCCCTGCAGCGTTTTCCGGATCTTCCTGATCACGTCGGACCCGTAAATTTCAATGAAGATTTCGGCACATCCTTCCAATTCATTAACCCCTGAATCGATCACCGTTTCATGGGCAAGCTTTTCGATTGAGAAAGTTTTCGGAACCAGATAGTTATGTTGAGCACCAACGTGACTGAATAATTTGGCAATCATATCTTTATGATGAGCAGGAGCATACAGGTCATGAACTGCCGGAGGCATGGTGTACCGGTAACAGAGGGCCACGCTGATCCTTTGCGATTCCTCGCCCGATATTCCCTTGAATTTCCACGAAGCCGGACTGGTAGCCAGCAACAATCCGCAGTCATTGATCTGAAATTTGATCATCGATTTCTGCGTAAACGGGTGATTAGTCACGGCATAGGCGTAAATACCGCGGAGCTCCCTCTTTTTGGGCACCTGAAACAGGTAATCAACCAGGCGGTTTAGCGCTCCCTGTCCCCTGAACTCCACGTTAACGAAAACAAAAGTGAGTTCCGCACTGGTATCATCCGGATACTGGTAAAGCAGGGCTGAATGGCCCATGAAAACGTTTTCCTTAGTAACCGCCACTCCCGAGATCATCTCATTGGTCCGGTTCATCTTTACCAGCCGTTCGGGATAATAAATATGATCATCAAAAAAGGTGTATCCGTGAGTTTTATATGCGCAGCGCGATACTTCGATAGCCTCGTGCTCCTCCAGTCCCCTCACATCGTACTCAATCTTTTCGGTAATGACTCCCGGATCTGCCTTTTCCGGCACTGTTTCGTTTCCCTCCTGCCGCGCGGCGCTGTCATCCAGGTATTTTGTCATGACAGTTTCCTTACCCTGCGGACCGAGATTACGGAACGACAGGTCGTCCATCATATTTTGAATGAGGTAGATACCCAATCCTTTGGTGGAAAACTCATCCAGATTTTTAGTCAGTTCGAATTTCCTGATCTGATCAGGATCGAATGGAATACCCATCTCTTTCAGGGTGAATTTCATTCCTCCCGGAATTTTTTCCAGGATGATATCAAACGTAGGATTTTCCTCGTCGTTCGCATGAATCATAATGTTTGAAACAGATTCCTCGATGGCGATATCGATCTGATTCAACTCATCGCCGGTAAAGCCGGCTTCTTTCGCTACTTCTCTAACAAACGACTGAACCATAAAGGAATAGCTCATTTTATTTGGGAAAGTCATTTTTATGGATTCATGATTCTCCATAGTCTGGGATTTTGTTGTGAATAGTCGGTTTTGGTCTCCGACCAAAGATAGGTGAAAAAAATAACGCTTGACAGGTACGGTATCTTACTGAATAATAACTTTTCTAATCGCTGTATCCTTGCCGGTGTTGACCTTCAGATAGTATACCCCCTTAGCAAACCCGCTGGTCTCGATCTCCTCCTGAATGCCGAAAACAGATTTCAATTCATGGCGATAAACCGACTGGCCTGAAAGGTTAACCAGTTCGAGCATCAGATCCATTGCCTCGCCACTGGTGACCGATATGGTAAACTTATCCTGCGCGGGATTCGGAAAAACATTCAGTGTATTCACCAGACTTTCATTTTCAACAGCTGATGTTCCCTCCCAGCTCAGGTTAAGCAGATAATCCAGCGTTTGCGGCGGTGCCCAGTTTGATATGATCACAAAGTAAGTGCCGGCGGCAATCTTTTTCCTGAACTGCCCTCCATTTGGCCCCCCGACGAATGCCTTGCAATGATCCTTGGTAAGCTCAGTTTTCGGGCACATATCCAGAACATGGATCGATCCATAGGCCCCTAGAATATTCCCCGTCAGGTAGCCATCCTCTGGCAGTGTAATGGTGTAAACTATATCATTGCCATCCATATAATTGGGGTATACCGAGCAAGGCGAATAGTTGTAGTCATCCTGCAAACCACGGGTATTCCCAAAGAGATTAACAACGGGCAGCGTAAGTGGGATGGCATTTTCACAAACGTCGCCATCAACCGGGTAGGTTACATTAATGTTAAAGTAGAACCCCTCATTGACATGCGGGCTATTCGGAAAGCCCTGAGGACAGAAAATATAAATGGTTTCACCTGCTTCCATCACCGTCATCTGCAGCACAGCCTCGCGGTTAAATGGGCAGGTTCCCGTTGGTTCAGCACCTCCTGCCAGCAAGGTTCCCTGACAGTCAGAATACAAGTAGAGCCAGATTTCCCAGGTGTCTGATCCGACAATTTGCTGATGAGGATGACAAGTGTTCACCTCCACAATCGAGAATTTGTCGGCAGTGTATTTAAACCAGATATTTTGCTTTGGGGCCCAGTTTTCACCTTTGTTGGCTACTTTCGCTGATGAACAACTCAATCCTTCACCGGTCAATGGAATCTCGTAGATTTCATCACTCCACAGGCCGTAAGTGATTACCACTTTTCCCGTCTGAATCCCGATAGCGGTCGGTACAAAATGAACTGTAAATTTCAATGTTTTTCCATTGTTCCCTTCCGGAAAAGAGACCCCGGTATCGGCCACCACCTCAAAAGGATAGGTATTGGTATCCGTCAGGGAAAATCTATTTCCGATAACCTCTATCTTCTTGATTTTCAGAATCGAAATTCCTGTATTCTTTATAGTGAATTGGATCGATGCACTAGTTTCACCTAATTGAACACCATAAAAATCACCGGTCTTTGGAGTAACCGAAAGGATTGGGGTGGTGACGCCCTGGCTGATGGCTGAAATGGAAATCAGGCTGACCAGCAAAAGAAATAGCTTTTTCATGTCGGTGATGGTTCTCAAGGATAACAACCATAAAGTTAATGAATTGGTGCTAAAAAAAAAAGTAATCAATATTTATCTGTTGGTCAAATAGTTATTGATTCCCGGCTGCAAAAAACTCATTGTGGAAACTTTGAAATCATTTTCAATTAACCAAACAGATTTTAAAATGAAAAAGATTGTCGTTGCAGTATTGGTCGTTTGCCTGGGGCTCTCATAACAAGCCAAGATTTCAAATTATCTCGCACCAGGAAAAAGTGGATTCGGAATTCAGGTGGTGGGTGAACAAGGTCCGAAATTTCAGGGCTTGGGGGGAAGCCTCAGGCACTTATTATGAAGCAAAAGCTACCTGGTGGCTGTTCAGGAACCAGATAACCAAGGGGATAGATGCCAGCTTTGGCATTATGGGTTCTAAAACAACCTTCAAAATGATACTTCATTCCCTTTTTGACGGCAAGATTTGATTGACTGAGAACTGCGCTCAAATTTTTCACGCAGGTTAACCTTGCTGATCTGGCTCCGTTAAAAGGATGCATCGTATCGCAGCTCCATGCTGCTTTTTCCACCCCCTCAAAGTTCCGGTCGTTAAGCATTTCGGCCCGCATTCCCGGAACAAGATCGTCGAGCAGCTCGATGAACCCTCCATAGATTTTGGCGTCGATACGTCCTGAATGCAATGGTTTATTTAGGATTTTAATAGTAGAATTCGTGTTGTCAGCAACCTGACATGATCCTGTCTCCGCGAACATGATCAAGAGCATCGCTGCCAGCACGAGCGGGAAAAAACCGTCTTTTGAATTCATTTCACAAGTCAACAGGAGAAATTATCCGGGTTTATTTCATACCTTTATGGTCAGTTGTCCCCCGCAATTGAAACATCCGAATTATGAGAAAAATCATTGGCATGTTGATTCTCGGAGGACTTTTTTTGTCTGCATGCCAGGAAGATCCGGTAATCCAGACTGATGGATTCGCTACTCAACCGGTTATTTTCAGTATTATTGATTCTAATGATACCGTGCATTACATCAGGATCGGCCGGGCGTTTTCCGGGTTTAAACCTCCCTATGAAACTGCGCGGCATGCAGACTCCATCTATTTCGATTCGGTTGATGTGAAAGTGTCGCTGAGGGAAATCTGGACCGGGAAAATGGTAAATCTGCCCGTTCAACCCTATGTGGTATCAGATAAGGATGCAGGGATTTTTAATTCGGAAAATTATAGGGTTTTCCGATTTGAAAAAGATCTGCTCAGGGATGTCTTTGTAGAGGGGTGCCCGTGGATCATATTGGCCCAATACCTGCTTTACAGCGATATTTCGGTCACCGTAAAAGTACCGGGCCTGCCCATAGCCAAATGTGCGACTTCCCTGGTGGCGCCTCCAATAATCAATTCACCAAAAAGGGCTCAGACCTTCGTTTATATTTATCCGGATAGTCCGTTGCGGGTGCAATGGACGGGTGATGTCTGGAATGAAATGGATTTAAGTTTTGAAATGAATGAAATGTTTGCCGATACAACCGTAACGAAAACATTCTCAATCCAGAAAACCAGTGAGATCCATTATAATGGTAAATACTATGAGATCAGGATCCCGTATGAGCTTATTGTACAAATCCTTGATCAGAACCTGAAGGTGCGGTCCGATATTATCCGGCGATATTTCGGTCCGTTCAGCATTAATATACTCACCGGGAACCAAACCTTTTATACGTACATGGAATTTAGGAATGGAATCAATGACTTCAATTTCAACCCATATGATAACGTTGAAAATGGGATTGGCGTGATTGGCGGTAAATCCAGCTTTAATAAAACAACTGTTTACCTCGATCAGCCATCCCGGTTGAAATTTGCCGAGGAACCCATTTTGAGAAAATACAGGATTATTGAATATTAATCTGCAATGAAATCATTAGCCACGTATGCCGCAGCTCTTATCACGGGAATTATCCTGATCATCCCTGCATTCATTTCCTGCGATAAAGGCAACCTGCCACCCGTGGCTAAACTGGTGGCCTTCCCGGCTGCCGGGGATACTACTGTTTTGTTTGATTTCACTGCCGAAGGAAGTACCGACGATAGAAACTATCCGATTGGTCTGGTATTTCGCTGGGACTTCGATGGCGACGGGGTCTGGGATACCGAATACTCAAAAACCAACGCCATTGCACATAAATATAGAGTGTCCGGCAAATACGAAGTTAAGGTGGATGTTAAGGATATCGACGGGCTCACTTCTATCGCCTCGGACTCCATCGAGGTATATGCTTATAATCAGGATATCGACACGCTGACCGACCCACGCGACGGGAACCGGTACCGGATTGTCAAAATCAAGGATCGTTGGTGGATGGCCGAAAACCTCCGGTACGGCACTGAAATCCCTACAGACCGGGAACAGACCGATAATGATACAGTTGAATTTTACCGGAAACATACATCCAAACTGTACGATACCGTCGGCGGAGTCTATCAGTGGTACGAAAGCATGAATTACAACAGAACCAATCCGAAGGGCATTTGTCCCGACGGGTGGCACCTTCCAACTCAAACGGAATGGGAATCCCTGTTTAACCTGGAATTGCAAGCTATTGGGGGGTTTTATCATGATCTGTATTCAGTGCAGTATTATCGTAAAAATGGCCCTTCGAATCTCAATCTGGATCTTAACAATGAAGCTTCAACAGACGAGGAAGGTACTTTCTTTTGGAATTGGTTATTTTGGGGAGGTTTCTGGTCTTCGGATTCCCGCTGGATAACTGATCCTCCTTATTTTGTCTATTATCCATATGAATGCTTTTTCAACAGTACTCACCTTGAGCTAAATGTCTGTTGTTGGGTAAATGGCCTGTCTTCTAAAGTTACCCCATTGATGGGCTATTTGTCAGTCAGATGTATCAAAGATAATTAAGCGCATAAATACTCGCCATGCGGAACCTCAAAGTATTAGCAGCTGTTTTTTTGATGGGTCTTGCCTCCTGCTCAACCAGGCTGGATCTGGTTAACCCTGCCGAACCGATACCGGTTGTATACTGCCAGATGGATCCGACCGATCATACATTTTATTTGACCTTAACCCGCACTTTCTCCGGTGATGCCAATGCTTACGATCTCGCCCGCGATCCGGATCAGGTGTTTTATACCCAGGCCGATATTCGCATGGAAGGCTGGGTGGGTGAATATAAAGTATGGGAAACTCAATTCAAACCTGCCGGTAAAACAAAAGTTCAGGGGATATTTCCGAACGTCCCCGGATATTGTTTCGAAGCAATCAATGACCATATGCTGACCGTTGCAATCACCAATTACCGTTTGGTGGTGAATCTGCCGGGAATGGCCAGTCCGGCCTATTCAAAGATTGGCATCGTGGAGGTGCCTGTCGTCAAATCAAAATGGGACAATCAGATTTCTTTTTATAATAATGCAGCAAAAGAAATCGGGATCGAACCAGGACTGGGAACCGCCTATTGCGATTTGATCTGTGTGTTTCGTTACCAGCAAATGGAAGGAGTCTGGGTTAATCATTCAGATACTTTTCTTATGAGGAGAGATATCAGTTTTGACGTTGGCCGGACAGATTTTTTCTATGCCGAACTGTTTTACAAGCAGATTGCAGCCAATATCAAGCCTGTTAACGATACCATTGTCAGAAAATTTACCTCGCTCGATCTGATTTTGTTTGCCGGGGATATCTATTTCAGGGATTATGTTGAAACCTATGTAAATGCAGGTAACCTGGATAATCCTCCCAAGGGAAACATCATTAATGGTATAGGATTGTTCACCATGCGCCGGTTTGCAAAAAAGCCCGACATGACGCTCGACCGGTGGGCCCTGGATTCCCTGTGCCTGGGACAGTACACCAAGCAGCTGGGGTTTGTGAGGTGGTGAATTTAAGATATTATGCAATATAACTTAAGATAATATGCAATCGTATTGCATAATTGACTAATTTTGTTGCAAACAATGATGATTATGTGGATTGAAAGAAATAATACCGATAAGATTCTGGAAGCTGTTCGAACCAGACCGGTTGTATTATTGACGGGTATCAGACAAGCCGGGAAAAGCTCATTGTTGAAGAAACTGTTTCCCGAGGCCGAATATGTCACTCTCGACAAAATTCTTATTGCTGCCCAGGCTCAGGAAAATCCTGAGCGGTTTTTAGGCGGATTTCATAAGCAGGCTATCATTGATGAGATTCAGTATGCCCCAGGATTATTCCGGGACCTGAAAGTTATTGTGGATCAGGATAGAGCGATCAAGGGCAAATGGATTCTTACCGGAAGTCAGCAATTTCCCCTGATGCAGCAAGTGAGCGAGTCTTTGGCGGGAAGAGTCAAGATATTGCGATTAGGGTCATTGAGCGCCAGTGAATTAAGCAATAGTAACTTGTTGAAAAATCCAACCGACCTGTTATGGAAAGGAGGCTTTCCTGAGATTTGGGCAGAAGGATTACAAGCCTCTGAATACTTTGATGATTACATCCAGACCTATCTGGAGAGGGATTTGAAGCAAATACTGAATGTGAGCAACTTAAGGGATTTCAGGCGATTTCTATCATTACTTGCCATTAGGGTGGGACAGCTCCTGAACTATGCGGAGTTGGCGAAAGATGCAGGCGTAGCTCCCAATACCATAAAGGCATGGGTAAATGCACTGGAAGTGTCAGGTCTGATTTATTTATTACCACCCTATTATAAAAATATGGGAAAACGGCTGATCAAGGCTCCCAAGGTTTATTTCTGCGACAATGGTCTGATTACCGCCCTGCTCAATATTGATTCAGCTGATGCATTGGAACGATCGCCCCACGTTGGAAGTATATGGGAGAATTTTGTTTTTACGGAGATGATGAAGAATGGATATGTTGCCGGAAAAGACCTTTTCTTTTACCGGGATCAAAATGGTATTGAAATTGATTTTATCATTGAGAAGTCAGGTAAAATCAATCTGATCGAAGCCAAATATGCCGAGCGGCCAGATCATAAAAAGATGAATTTTAGAAAGGTTGCACCCATTTTCCCGCAAGAGGTTTTCAATTATTGCGCCTGTTCCATGAATGAACCCACTATAATTCAACTAAGAGGTTTTAGTCTCTATAATCCATTATTTGGCAATACTTTAACTACACTCGGTCTCAAGTAACGATTATGAAGTGCTTGATTTCCATATTCTTTGTCCTGATTGCAACTTCTTGCAGCAATGACTTTGAGGTCGTTAATCACCTTTGACTCGATGTTCAGGCTCTCGATTCCTTAATAAACAGCAAGACAACAAAGCATTTGAGATTCATTCGTTATGAATAATTCTCTTTTCAATGGATATCGGACAAGGAATGGTTGTCCGTTCAGTCCGTGGATTCCGAGGAAACTGCCGGTAAACTATTTTTTGATTTGAAAACCCAACCGTTGAGTGCACGGTAAATATAGACGATCGGAAAAACCGTGAGCAAAATCTTTGTAATCACAGAACATTCCGGAGCAATAATCCATGCCACTGCAAGTGCCCCAAGGCATCCCACGATAACAAGTATTCTTTGATACAAAGGCCAACCCTTTGGCTTTCTGTTTGGGTCAATTTTTATCGTTTTATAGATAAACACACTAAAGAGAATAGTGAACAACCCGATTACGAGTGCAATTTTCCAACCTGCCATAAACCTGATATTTTTCGGGGTAAGTTATTAAGAAATCCGATCCCTGTTGCGCCAACCTTCCCCAAATAAAAAAACCTGTCGGGTCTTAACGACCTGACAGGTTTAATTCTTTTGCGCTCCATCAAGGACTTGAACCTTGGACCCTCTGATTAACAGTCAGATGCTCTAACCAACTGAGCTAATGAAGCATTTTAGAGGATGCAAATGTAAAATATTTTTTTTATAAATTAGCAAACACATCTCCTGAAATGAGGTTAATTATCGCTTTCCTGCTGTTGACATTAGCGCCTGTTGTTGCACTACCGCAGACAACCTCCGTAAATCAGCATTTCTTTCAGGACAAGTGCTACTCGGTCCAGCTATCCTGGCAGGATGGTAAAGTGTTCGGCACCAATGTTTTCTTAAAAGGTTTAAATGCGGCAGGGGTTCCCATCAATCATTATCAGGTGTTGTCAGTCCGACTGGCCAGGCAAACCACAGGAACAAATTTATGGGAACAACTCTACCGGTATCCGCGATGCGGTGTTGGATTTTTTGTAGCGGATTTCCATAGCAGTGAACTCGGAATGCCAATGGCCGCCTATGGTTTCATGACGGGACCAATTTTTCGCCTTAACCGGTTCAGCCTGAACTATGATTTCGGAATTGGCCTCTCTTTTAATTGGAATACCTACGATCCGGTTAATAACCCGTATAACATAGCCGTATCTTCAAAAGTCAATTCCATGGCCGAAGGTTGGATAAGCGCGGAGATCAGGCTGATACCACAATTAAATGCCGGGCTGGAATTCGGGTTCAACCACTTTTCCAATGGCGCAACCATTCTGCCTAACAAGGGAGTCAACTGCTGCTTTCTGAAATATAACCTCAGGTATAACCTGTATTCCGCAGATCCTCCGGAAATCAGGAACCAGATCCAAAAATTTGAGCCGGTCAATGAATGGCTCATTGCCTGGTTTAACGGGTTTAATGAATCCGGGGCCCCGCAAACCACCACACCTTTGGTAAAACAACCCACAAAGCCAGTTTTTGCCACCGGAATTTTTGCCATTTACCATCGTCAGATTTCTTATAAATCAAAAATTTGAGCAGGCATCGAGTTTGGATATATGGGGTTAATAAATCCTCGCTATATTTCAACCGCCAACGGACTCCAGTTGGACAGAACTCCCGGTCCCAGACGCCTGGATTTCAGTATCTTCCCCTCATATGAACTCGTTATCAGCAGATTTTCGCTTTTCGTTGAAGCAGGATTTTATCTTTATCGGAACAATCTGATAAGAGATAGTCCGTTCTTTTATCAAAGAGTGGGATTTAAATATTTCTTTACCAAGCGTTACTTTGCTGCAATTCAGGTTCGTGCGTATCACTTTATGTCAGCACAATTGGTTGAATGGACACTGGGATAACGGTTCTGATATCATTTGAAAGCATTATATTTGAACCGATGTTGAAACGGTTAATACTGATATTCTGGCTGATTCCTTTAGCCCTTAATGCTCAGATGGATCCGGCGGCCCAGGCGGAAGCAGTCGCCCGTGGTGTCATGGGAGGACAACAACTCACCCTGAAAACACGGTTTCTACAGGATTCTGTTATTACTTTTAGTAGCCCGAACGAAGCAGTAGCCTACGTTGTAACCTTTAAGCCAACCGGTTTTGTGATCGTTTCGGGACAGCAGCCAGATTTCCCGGTACTCGGTTATTCGCTTACCTCCTCCTTTCCCTCTGATCCCAACCATCCGCTGCGCAGCTGGCTGATACCCACCTATGAAAAAAACGCTTCCCGGCGTGCCACACTTAAATCCACCCAGGGCGCCCTCTATTCAACTGATCATATCGTACTCCCGCTCACCTCGGCAAAATGGGGCCAGGGATATCCATGGAACCGGTACTGTCCAAAAGATGTTTCAGGTAAAAATGCCCTCGTCGGTTGTGTCGCTGTCGCCATGTCGCAGATCATGGAAAAATGGCAGTGGCCCGAAAAAGGGGTTGGCGAAGTTACCTATACTCCCTTGCAGCATGCTGAATATGGAGAGATTACCGTAAACTTCGATACCACCCGGTATCGCTGGGACCTTACCCACGATATATATCCAACTGAGGCTTCCGCCCTGATTCTCTATCATACCGGGGTCGCCTCACTGATGAATTACGATCCTGTACTTTCGAGCACAAGCGTCGATCGATATGCCGTAGCAGCCCTGATACACAATTTCTCCTATAACTCCGGAATGGTTTTCCGCGAAATGGAGGGAAATCTGGCTGTCGACTGGATAAGGATGCTCCATCAGGAACTCGATAATTCCAGACCGGTCCTGTACGCCGGAACCAGTCCGGATGGCAAATCGAGCCACGCTTTCAATGTTGATGGTTACAGGAACGAAAATTATTTCCACTTTAACTGGGGTTGGAACGGCGCTGGCGACGGATGGTATACCTTGCAGGGCATGGCTGGCGGCGGGTCGGATTTTTCGTCGCAGCAGGGAGCCATTTTTGGTATTCAGCCTGCAAATATCCCCCTCCACGACAGGCCCTCCTCGCTTGATGTTCTTGCCGGCGACGGATTTGTACAGTTGTTCTGGGAAAAGCCGGTCATAACGGATTTCTCCCACTTCCTGATTTACCGAGATGGCATTAAAATAGGCCAGACCGGCGACACCGGATTCCGCGATGGAAATGTTGTCAACGGAAAAACATATACCTACTCAGTAACTGCCTGGTATCAAGGGGAAGCATCAGGTGAATCCATCGCAACACCCGTCGTGACTGCAATTCCCTGGACCCGTATCCTGCCCGGTTATAAGCAGACATTTGAGTTTGGCAACGAGGGCTGGCAAATGCAGGACTCTGCTTCAGGATTTCGTATTGGCGCAGCAGCAAGCTTTCAGATAGGCGGAAATAGCGGCAAAGTAGCTGCCATCCGCTCCGAAGGACATCAGGCCGGTGAACAGGTGACAGATTACCTCACCAGCCCGGTCATTTATCCGGGAACGGCAACCCATCTGGCGGTGTCGTTTGATTACCTCTTCAAACAAAATCCCGGGGTCGATAAACTCTTCCTGATGTGGCGCGATTTTACAACCGGTAACTGGGAAAAGATCGCCTCACTCGATTCAACCGGTGGTTACTCCGACTGGAAAAATATTCATTTTTACCTCCCCCAAACCTCTGCCAATAACCCTATCCAGATTGCTTTTTATTACAATGATTATTTTGGACAGGGATACGGGGCAGCTATCGACAACCTCACTTTTTATGAAGTTGCCCAGCTTACCGTGCCGGCCTTTTTATCCGACAAAACGGACCTTTGCCTTGCACAGACGGTGATTTATACCGATGCATCCACCGGTCCGGTTAATACCTGGGAATGGGATTTTGGCGAAGGTGCCTCACCACGCTATGCTACAACAAAGGGACCGCATGCGGTGAACTACTCCAAGGCCGGAAAAAAGACGGTAAGCCTGTTATTAAATCACCTCGATTATCTCCAGATACCCGAACTAATATCCATTCGAAAAAAACCGGTTGCGGCTTTCGAATACACGCGCAAGTTTCAGGATATATCTTTCAGCGACACCTCATTAAATGCCGAGGTGGTGTTCTGGATCTTCGGCGATGGAACCTCCTCCACACAGCTGAATCCAACACATACCTATTACACCAAAAACCTTTTTGAGGTTAAGCATATCGCCTCCAATGGCACCTGCGTCCCCGATACACTCACCGTATTAATTGATATGCGTGCAGGTACCGGAATCGATGAAGAGACCGCCTTCTCCAGCCTGGCAATTTTTCCGAATCCTACTCAGGGTAAAGTCTCCCTCTTATGGAACACAATGCCCATAAATAAAATGAATATCAGGATATTGTCAATTACCGGGCAGGAATATTTCAGACAGGAATATGCTCCATGCCAGGAGTTGACACTCGACTTCTCGGAGTTTCCCGTTGGATTATATATCTTGCAAATCGCTTCTGGAAAATTAATTCGAAACGAGCAGATATTTAAGATTAACAATTAATTACCCGATTAACTATGAAAAGATTTACCCTGTTGGTCCTTGGACTATTGCTGAGCCGACTCATGTTTGCAGCCTATCAGGAGAATGTGCCGCAAACCATCACTCAGCCCAACGGGAAAGTTATTCAATGCCTGGCCTCCGGCGATGAATATTATCACTGGCTGCACGATGCAAAAGGATACACGATAGTTATGAATCCGGCCGATGGATATTTTTATTACGGCGTCCGCTCCGGTGAAACCGTGATCCCATCGAAATACATTGCAGGTACAATAAATCCAGCACTAGTCGGCCTGGAAAAAAACGCAAAGATCTCAGAAACCCTCTATGCCGAGCGCCGCAATATGTTTGAAGCACATTTTAAATCCACAACAGGAACACCCACCAGAGGCCTCGTGAATAGCCTCTGCATCTATATTTCATTTGCCGACGACAGCGTGTTCACCCACAACAGGGCCTATTTTAAAGATTTATGGTCGGCATCAACCCATTCTTCGGTCGCGGATTTTTTTAAGGAAATCTCCTATAATACACTCGACCTTGAGATCACCCATTTTCCCGTCAGTCCTGATAGCATAACCGTATGTTATAAAGATATTCATCCCAGAAATTACTTCCTTCCTAAATCAGCTACCAATCCTGACGGATATGACGGGGATAATGCTGAACGGGAGCACGGTTTGCTTAAAAGAGCAACCGAATATGTTCAGAATCAGATTCCCACGAGTCTGAATGTTGATATGAACGATGATGGGATAGTGGATAATGTATGCTTTGTTGTCAGAGGACCATCATCAGCCTGGGCCGATCTGCTCTGGCCGCATGCCTGGAGCCTGTTCACTTATGATGTCAGGATTAAAGGGGCTAAAATCAACGGTTATTTTCTTACAATGGAGATAGGGTTCGGTTCAGGAACCATGTGCCACGAGTTAGGTCACGTTTTCGGGGCTCCCGACCTGTACCATTATTCCACAAGTGGTAAAACCGGTCCTGATCCGGTTGGCGGCTGGTGCCTGATGTGCGGATCGGCCGATCCTCCGCAAAGTATCTGCGGATTTGTAAAATACAAATATAACCACTGGGTCGATAATCTTCCTGAGATCAGCAAATCAGGTACTTATTCATTGAAACCACTGAGCCAGCCCACGAATAATCTTTATAAAATAAAGTCGCCATACAGTAAAACGGAATACTTTGTTTTAGAATACCGGAAAAAAACAGGACGATATGAATCATCGGTGCCGGGCACAGGCCTGGTTGTTTACCGAATTAATCCCGGTGCAGGAAATGGTAATGCCGGCGGACCTCCTGATGAAATATATGTTTACCGTCCGGGTGGATCACTGACTGCGGTGGGCAGTATCGGCAGTGCCGCCTTATCAGCTCCTTCCAGAAAGGCTATCAGCGATAAAACCGATCCAAACGCCTTTCTCTATAATGGTGGGGCCGGAGGGCCTGGCGGACTCGATGTTTCAAATATTTCTGCCGCCGGCGATTCAATCAGCTTTCAGGTGTCTATCATTAACCTGTTTCCACCCACCAATTTAATTTACTATCCGGGGACCGGTGTTGTTGATTTGCAATGGACAGCCAGTGCAGCAGCCGACTTAAAAGGGTACAACGTTTATCGCAATGGAGTCCTGTATGGAAGCACCACTCAAACAACTTTCCGCGATAATGACATTGTTGATAATACAACCTATATCTATGGAGTATCAGCGATTTATGAAGGCCAGAACAGCGGTGAATCCGTTCAAAGCAACGAGGTGGTTTATACCCCGAAAGGTATTATGACCCTTCCCTACAAAGAAGATTTTGAACTGATCAGCCATGGTTGGCAAATCAAGGATGATGTTGAAGGCTTCCAATGGGGGAACGACTCCTCCCTACTCATGGTAGGTGAAAACAAAACCCGGTTTATCGGAGCCAGCTCAGTGGCTGCAGGTGTCGGCACCAAGTGTACTGATTATGCCATTACCCCGCGCCTGAACCTCTTCGGAAAGGCACAGGTATTCGCTCATTTCGATTATTGCTTAAAAAGATGGCAGCAACTCGATCATCTGAAAATATATTTCCGCAGGAGCAAGAGTGAGGCCTGGATACCGATTATCGACATGCCTACAAGCGGTATTGGCGCCGGATATAAATGGAGAAAGTACAACCTCGAAATTCCTTCCGACAGCTATACGGCAGGAGCGCAGCTTGGATTTCAATATGACGATGGCACCGATGTCGGATATGGGTCGGGGATCGATAATGTGGTAATCGATGAGGTGGCTGCTTCGGGGATTGAAGAAAATTTGGTTGGGTTGGCAGTAAATATTTACCCTAACCCGGCAGGCGATGAAACCACACTCGAAATCTCGGGTAATGTTTCCGGTGAAGCAACTCTCCAGCTGATCACTCCCGATGGCAAAGCTGTATGGACAGATATCCGGCATGATTTTACGTCGGGACAGGAGAAGATCAGTCTCAGGGGTCTTTCTGCCGGAGTGTATTATATCGTGGTAGAAACCGGCAATGAGGTTACGGTAAGATCTTTAATTAAGCAGAATTGATTGAAATAATTAATCGTGTTTTAATATGAGAAGGCTGATCCTGTTGATTATAGGGTTGTTGAATGCCGGACTTATTTTCGCAGATAATGTGAAAAATATTCCGCAGACAATTATCCAGCCCAATGGGAAAGTTATTCATTGCCTGGGCTCGGGCGATGAATATTATCATCGCCTTCATGATGCAAATGGGTACACGATTGTTATGAATCCGGTTGACGGATACTTTTATTATGGCATTATATCAGGTGATAAAGTGGTCCCATCAAAATATGTTGCCGGGACCGTAAATCCTGCTAATGTTGGTCTGGACAATGAAGCAAAGATCTCGGATCATCTTTATGCCGAACTTCGGAATAACCACAATGCACATCTTAAGTCAACCAACCAAACCCAAACCACGGGAATTGTTAATAGCCTTTGCATCTATATCTCCTTCGCCGACGACTCTGTTTTTACTTACAACCGGGGCCATTTTAAGCAGCTCTGGTCAGCAACAGATCATTCTTCTGTTCGGGATTTTTTTAATGAAATATCCTACAATACGCTGGATCTGGAGGTCTCTCATTTCCCTGCCAGCCCTGATAGTATAACAGTATCTTACAAGGATATCTTTCCGAGAAATTATTATCTGCCCAAATCAGCTGCTAATCCCGGCGGGTACGACGGTGACGTAGCCGAACGGGAGCATGGCATGCTGAAAAGAGCGGTTGAATTTGTGCAGAATCAAATACCCGCAAATCTTAATGTGGACATGAATAATGACGGAATCCTCGATAATGTGTGTTTTGTGATCAGGGGGCAATCATCAGCCTGGTCCGATCTGTTATGGCCGCACGAATGGGGCCTGTTCACTTATGATGTCCGGATCAATGGGGCTAAAATCAGCAACTATATTCTTACTATGGAAGAGGGGTTCGGCACTGGCACCCTTTGTCATGAAATCGCTCATGCTTTTGGAGCCCCCGACCTCTATCATTATTCCAGCACCAAAACTGGTCCTGATGCGGTCGGAACCTGGTGCCTGATGTGCGGATCCGCAGATCCACCGCAAGGCATTTGCGGATTTTTAAAATACAAATACAATCACTGGATTGATACGCTTCCTGAGATTACGAAATCAGGGGTCTATTCACTAAAACCCCTCAGCGAGGCGAAGAATAATCTCTTTAAAATTAAATCCCCTTTCAGTAAGGATGAATACTTCGTTCTGGAATACAGGAAAAAATCGGGTCGCTATGACTCCTCCGTTCCCGGTACCGGTCTTTTAGTATACCGGATTAACCAGACAGCTGGAAACGGCAATGCCGGCGGTCCACCGGATGAGGTTTATATTTATCGGCCTGGTGGTTCAATGACAGCTGAAGGCAGCATCAACCTGGCAGCCATGTCTGCTCCCGGAATAAATGCCATCAATGACAATACCGATCCTTTTTGTTTTCTCTACCACTCAGGCGAGGGCAGTAAAGGCGGTCTGAACTTGTCAGATATATCAATTGCGGGGGATTCGATCCGCTTTGAGGTAACTATACCCAACCTGTTTACTCCTGTCAATTTATGTTATAATCCGGGTTCGGGCACTGTCGATCTTTATTGGACAGCCATTGTTTCTCCTGATTTAAAAGGCTATCACGTTTATCGCGATGGTATCCTGTACGCAAGCACTACCCAAAATTCATTTTGCGATACAAAGGTCTTTGATAAGGTGACTTACGATTACTCGGTTTCTGCCTTTTATGAAGGTCAGAACAAGGGTGAATCTGGTCAAAGCAATAAAGTGATATACACTCCAACCTGTGTTAAGTTACTTCCTTATAAAGAAAATTTTGAACTTCCGGGGCATGGCTGGATTATCAAAGACAATGTTGACGGGTTCCGGTGGGGCGATGATAACGACCTGGGAATGGAGACCACGAATCCTTCTAAATTCATCGGAGTGAATTCCATTGCCGCCGGATATGGCACTGTTTGCTCCGATTTTGCAATAACTCCCCGCCTTAACCTTTTTGGCAAGACCAAGGTATTTGCCCATTTTGATTATGCTTTTAAAAGTTGGCAACAACACGACAGCCTGAAAATCTTTTACCGGACGGCCAGAACTTCACCGTGGGTAAAAATTATCGATATGGAAACCTGCGGAACCAGTGCTTTATACGTTTGGAATCGGTTTAATATTGAGATCCCTGCCGAAAGTTATACCTCGGAAGCACAATTGGGATTTGAATATTCTGATGGCGACGACGGCAATTCAACAGGATTTGGTGCCGCTATCGACAATGTGGTGATTGATGAGGTTGCCACTTCGGGTATCAATGAGAACCAGGTCGGATTGGCGATAAATATGTACCCTAATCCGGCTAAAGATGAAACCACCCTCAACATTTCCGGTAACAATTCCGGTGAGGCAACACTAAAGCTGATCACTGCAGATGGCAGGGCAATATGGTCAGATATCCGGCATAATTTTACTTCCGGGCAGGAGAAGATCAGTCTCAGGGGTCTCTCTGCTGGAGTGTATTACCTTGTTGTAGAAACAGGTAATGAGGTTACTGTAAGATCTTTAATTAAACAAAATTGATTGAAAAGCAATTTCAGCGGTTGTCCGATGAAATTCGCACCTGTAACCGGTGCGGACTTCATCAGCACAGGTCACGCGCAGTTTTCGGAACCGGGAATCCCTATGCCGAGCTGATGGTTATCGGCGAAGGTCCGGGCGAAGAGGAAGATAAGCAGGGACTGCCTTTTGTAGGTAAGTCGGGTCAGCTTCTCGACAAGATCCTTGCTGCAGGCGGCTTTTCGAGAGATGAAAATGTTTTCATTGCCAATATTGTCAAGTGCCGGCCACCCGAAAACCGCGATCCAACCCCTGATGAACGCACCACTTGCCTTCCTTTCCTGCTGCTCCAGATAGAACTGATTCAGCCATCAATCATCCTATTATTGGGTGGTACGGCACTCAAGGGACTCATCGATCCCGAAGGAAAAATCTCGCAGGTACGAGGCAAATGGCTGAAATGGGAACAGTTTCATGTGATGCCAACTTATCATCCATCGGCGCTGCTCCGCAATCCAGATCTTAAAAAAGATGTTTGGGAAGACATGAAGCTCGTTGTGCAGAAGTATCGCGAGTTGGTTGACCCTCAGCACCATAGTCCCCATATCTAAGAGGCCTCGCATTCGCTCGGCTAATAAGTCGCTTCGCTCCTAATAGGCTCACTCCGTTCGCTAAAAGGTTCGCTTCGCTCACTAATTAATAGTTAGCGACCGAAGGGAGCCTGTTAGGGAGGCGTAGCCGACCCTGTTAGGAGCGAAGCGACCTATTAGTGAGGCGCTAGCCGAACCTTTAATTAATTATTTAGCGAACGCTAAATAATTAACATCGCATCGCCATAGGTGCCAAAGCGGTACTTCTCTTTAATAGCCACCTGGTAGGCATTCATAAGCGGATCAAATCCTGCGAAAGCGGCAACCATCATCAGAAGTGTTGTTAGCGGAAGATGAAAGTTAGATATCATGCTGTCTGCGACAGAGAAATCATAAGGAGGAAAAAGGAATTTATTCGTCCAGCCATTGTAAGGCTTTAGGAATCCATCAGTGGAAACTGAACTTTCCAGCGTCCGCATGGTGGTGGTGCCTACAGCGCAAACCCGCTGACGAAGTTCTTTAGCGGCATTAACTATTTTTGCTGCTTCTTCGGTAATGATAATCTGCTCAGAATCCATCTTATGCTTGGTCAGGTCCTCAACATCTACCGACCTGAAATTTCCAAGGCCAACATGGAGTGTCACAAAAGCAAAATCCACGCCTTTTATTTCGAGCCGTTTCATCAGTTCGCGGCTGAAATGCATTCCGGCAGTAGGAGCGGCAACAGCACCTTCGTGTTTGGCAAAGATGGTCTGGTAACGTTCGCGGTCTTCAGGAACAACATCGCGTTTAATGAATTTTGGCAGCGGAGTTTCGCCCAGTTCAAAAAGTGTTTTCTTGAATTCATCATAAGGCCCGTCGAAAAGAAACCTCAGGGTACGGCCGCGTGATGTGGTGTTATCGATCACTTCGGCAACCAGCATATCCTCTTCGCCAAAATAAAGTTTATTTCCGATGCGGATTTTACGGGCAGGATCAACCAGAACATCCCATAATCTTTGTTCACGGTTCAGCTCCCTGAGAAGGAATACTTCGATTTCGGCGCCGGTTTTCTCTTTATTTCCACGTAATCTGGCTGGGAAAACGCGGGTGTCATTGAAAACCATCACGTCGTTATTCTCAAAATAGCCCAGTACATCCTTGAAAACTTTGTGGTCCACTTCACCGGTTTTACGATTCAGAACCAGTAATCGTGATTCATCACGATTTTCAGAAGGATGCAACGCGATTAGCTTATCGGGAAGGGTATACCGGAACTTTGATAATTTCATAAAAAAAAGTTTTCTAGTGAGTTGCCTTTATACGGGGCAAAACCGTGTTTGTTGCGTTTAAAACAACATTTTTTGAAAGTCGTCGAAGATCAGCGCGTTATCTAAAGTAAAATCTCCGCTTTTCGACCGTCGAAGTTCTGTAAGATGAGCTCCCGAACCCAGCAATAATCCAAGATCCCGGGCAATTGCGCGGATATAGGTACCACGCGAACAGGTAATTCTGATACGAACATCTGGAAGCGAAAAATCGATCAGCTCAACCTCTTTGATAAAAACCCGCTTGGGCTCAAGTTCCTGATCCTCGCCCCTCCTGGCCTTATCATACGCTCGCTCCCCCTCCACTTTCTTGGCACTGTATACCGGGGGAATCTGGTCGATATCGCCCGTTAGCTTTTTCAGGGCTTCAGTCACCATTTCAATGGTAATATGTTCAGTAGGAAAAACAGCGTCGATTTCTTTTTCCAGATCGAACCCGGGGGTGGTGGCACCCAGGCGGATAGTAGCAAAATACTCCTTTTCGCCAGCCTGTAATTCATCAATCCTCTTGGTAGCCTTGCCTGTCGCAATAATCATCAGTCCGGTGGCAAGCGGATCAAGCGTTCCGGCATGCCCAACCTTCAGCTTCCTGATACCGAACCTCCTCTGCAAAGTTCCCCTCACCTTCTTAACCAGGAAAAAAGAGGTCCAGGTATATGGCTTATCAAAAATCAGAATCTGACCATCAAGGTAGTCCTGTCCACAAAGTTTTTCACTCGTCACTTGTCACCCGTCATTATTTTAATAATCCCACCGCGATAGTGACCAGCCCAATAACAACACAGTAAACCGCGAACCAGATCAGCTTACCTTTTTTTACGAGTTTTACCATCCACGAACAGGCCAGCAATCCCGTAAGAAAAGCTGCAATGAAACCAACCACAATTGGGAACGCGTGATTGCCCGCCATACTTATCGGACCCGCCTCATGGGCTTTGTATATCTGCAGCAGATTGGCTCCAATGACAGGTACTAAAACCATCAGGAAAGAAAATTGGGCTACAAGCTTCTTATCGATCCCGAGCAACATTCCGGTTGCAATTGTGGAACCCGACCGGCTAACCCCTGGAAGTGTGGCAATCGCCTGAGCAACGCCGATTATGAAGGCTGAGCGATAAGTGATGGGTTTATCTGTTACTTTGACTTTAACAAAATAGGTGAGCGATAAAATACCGGCTGTGACCAATAGCATAAAACCGACAAACACGGTTTTACCAGTGAAAAAAGTCTCCAGCCAGCTTTCCAGGAAAATCCCAACCAGTAATACCGGCAGCATCGATACCACTATTTTAAGAACATATTGAGTTTCGTCGTTGAGCTTAAAGGCAAAGGTGCCCTTTAACAGGCGCCAGATCTCTTTCCAGAAGACCACCAAAGTCGATAAAACTGTTGCCCCGTGAACAATTACGGTAAAGGTGATATTGGATTCCCCTTCAATGCCAAGTAATGCTTTCCCCAGTTCAAGATGACCCGAACTGCTGACCGGGAGAAACTCGGTAAGGCCCTGGACCAAACCAAGAATTAACGCTTGCAGCCAATCCATCTGTTATTCTTCCTTTTTGGTTTTCGGGCGATACATAATGGCAACTCCCTCAATAATAAACCCGATGAGTGTGATCACCGGTCCCAGGGTTACTCTCCGGAAACTAAACATTGCCGGGTCAAATTTTGCCGGATCATTCGACCCGCCGCCTGCCATTAGCAAAAATCCGATCAACAAGATCACCAGTCCTGCTATAAGCATCTGATAATTAAGCTTTGTGAAAACAAAGAATTCTTGCTTCTTTGGTGTCGGTTCCTCCTTGAGCTTGACAACCACTTTTTTATCTGCCATTGTTGTAAATTAATTCTTAATCAAAAATATAGCTTGTCTCTGTCGATACCCAGATATTTATTCACCGCCAGTATGGTTGTGATCCCCGATAATACAATCCCGACGATAAATATCATAAAAATAAGCATCGCAATAGTCATTGAATCTGTGAATTGCAAAACCTCAGGCATCTGTCGCCGCGCAATGTAAATCACCCCGAGAAGTAACAGTGAAGCCAAAGCCGAACCAAAAAGTCCGTTCATTAATCCCCTGACTATAAATGGCCTGAGAATATATTTCCGGGTAGCCCCAACCAGCTGCATCGTCTTAATAATAAACCGTTTACTATATACCAGAAGTCGAATAGTATTGTTGAATAAAGCAATAGAAATCAATAACAGCAATGCGCTGAATGCCAGAATCACGATACTGATCTTTCGTAAATTTTGATTCACGAGGTTTACCATCGATTCCTGATAGTAAACTTCATACACCTGCGGATAGGCGCTGAAAACCTTCTCGAATTTGGCAATGCTGTCGGGATTGGCATAGGAAGCATGAAACTTGATATCAATCGAAGCTTTTAGCGGATTTGTCCCAAGAAAATCAAGAAAGTTTTCACCAAGCTCCTTTTCCAGCTGTTCGGCCGCTGTTTGGGCTGAAACAAAAGTCGTTCCCTTCACTGCCGGACTGGCTTCGAAAGTTTTTTTCAATTGAATTATATCGGCTTCACGCACCTCATCCTTCAGGATCACTGAAAATCCGATGTTTTCCTTAACATAATCCCCGATCAGCCGTGCATTCAAAATCAGCAAACCCAGCAAACTTAACAGAAGCAATACCATGGCTATGCTTACCACCGTGGTAACATAGGAATTTCGTAGTCTGACTGTGGGTGCCGCCTGCTGTTTTTTCGTCATGCCTGTTTCAAATACAGCGCCTAAATTACAAAGATTTGGGTAACCAACGGAAGGTGACCGCAAATTGCTATTTTTAAACCAAAATCCTCCTTACGTGGGCATTATTGAAAAACAGAGCATTAAAGGATCCATCTATTCATATATTGGCGTCGCCATAGGGTTTGTTACTGCCGGACTGCTGCTGCCGAATTATTTCACCAAAGCGCAAAACGGGGTAATTGAACTGCTGACTTCCTGGTCGCTGGTATTCGCCACACTTGCAACCATGGGCCTTAATAATGTCACCATCAGGCTTTTTCCATGGTTCCGGAATAAGGCAAATCATCACAATGGCTTTTTCGGTATCCTTTTCTGGGTAAATATGGCTGGTTTTCTGCTGGCCCTGATCCTGTATTTCATACTCAGGCCCTGGATTATCGGCGAAAATCCTGACAGTGCAGGCCTGCTGGTCAAATATGTCGATTTTATTATCCCGCTAACCGCCTTTACCACCATCTACCTGGTTATCGATATCTACTATTCTGTTCTGATGAATGCCGTAAGAGGCATTTTTCTGAAGGAGTTTGTCCAGAGAGTGCTCATGCTGATCGTAATACTGGCTTTTGTAGCCGGTCTGTTTAAGTTCTCGGCCTTTATCCTATTTTACACTGCAGCACTTTCGCTACCGGGAATTATCATCGCCATTTTGCTGATGAAAGACGGGGAATTCCAAATCAGGCCACAACCCGGATTTCTCACACCGGAACTATCGAAATCGGTGGTTAGCGTTGCTTTTTTCGGAATTACCATCGCATTCAGCAATATTCTGATTCTTTATCTCGATAGAATACTGATCAACGATATGCTGGGGCTGGAAGAATTAGGTACATACGGCAGGATGGCCTTTTATGGTACGCTCGTATCGATCCCGATCCGGTCGGTTTCCAAGATCTCTGCCGTAGTCACCGGACAGCACTGGAAGGATGGCGACCACGATGCCATTGACCGTCTGTATCGTGATACCAGTCTGCATCAGCTGATATTCGGACTCCTGATCTTTATCGGAATCTGGGGAAACGTGAAAAATATATTCCACATGATCCCTGATAGCTATGCCACTGGCAGGTACGTGATTTTTTACATGGGAATATCCAATCTGTTTATCATGGCCTCAGGCATCAGCGGATCGATTATGGCCACAAGCAGCCATTACCGTTTACTGGCCATGTTTGTGGTTGCATTCGGTATATTGGTTTTAGCCACCAACCTGATTCTGATTCCTGTGATGGGTATCGCCGGAGCTGCACTGGCATCGGCTATTTCGGCGCTTTTTTATGCTCTCATGCGATATATTTTCCTTTGGCGGCGCTACGGTATGCAGCCTTATACCTGGAAACATTTAATAGCCATCGTGATAGCGGTCGCCGCATATGTTCCGGCTATTCTGATCCCTGATTTATATCGCGCAAATCATCATTACCTGTCTCTGATATTCGATATCGGAGTACGAAGTGCAGCAATTTCAGCCGTATTCATCGGGGCAACACTCCTGCTTAATATTTCACCTGACCTGAACCGGCGTTGGAAAGTGCTGATTGAAGGGCTAAGACGTAAATAAATTATCTTTGTAAAAACGGGATCATCGTGACAGAAAAACTTTTACTTATCGGGGGCGGCGGACACTGCAAATCGTGCATCGACGTGATCCAGGCCGAAGGAAGGTTTGAGATTGCCGGGATCGTGGAAAACAGAGGGTATCAGGTATCGGGTATCGGGTATCAGGTGCTCGGTTATGAAGTCATCGGGACAGACGATGATCTGCCGGAACTGATTAAGGAGTATAAAAATGCATTGATCACCGTGGGTCAGATCCAGCATCCGGATATCAGGATAAAGCTTTTTAACCTGATTAAGGGCCTTGGCGGAAAATTTCCGGTTATCATATCGCCAAATGCCTATGTATCAAGAAATGCTATTATCGGGGAAGGCACTATTGTCATGCACCATGCCGTAGTAAACACTGAGGCGGTTGTCGGCATGAACTGCATTTTAAATACTGGTGCGCTGATTGAACATGAAGCTACTGTCGGCGATCACAGTCACATTTCGACTTATGCAATTCTTAACGGGCAGTGCAAAGTTGGCAGCCGAACTTTCGTTGGCAGCCGAACGGTATTGTCGAATAATACCGATGTTGCAGATGACACCCTGATATCAGCCGGTTCAGTTGTTTTGCGTTCACTCGATCAGCCTGGTACCTACATTGGAAACCCGCTAAGAAAAATCAGATGAACACTCATGTTATCATCATAGCGGAAGCTGGGGTCAACCATAACGGGGACCTTAGCACCGCCCGGAAAATGATTGAAATTGCCGCCTCGGCTGGCGCTGATTATATAAAATTCCAGACCTTCAAAACCGAAAAGCTGGTCACGGCAAGTGCTCCTAAAGCGGCCTATCAGGAAAAACAAACCGGAGTGGAGGGCAGCCAGTTTGCCATGCTGAAGAAGCTTGAGCTCGACGAAGAAGCTCATGTGAACCTGATGGCCCATGCAAAAAAACAGGGTATCCGAATGATTTCGACCCCTTTTGATGAGGACAGCGCTGAGATGCTGGACAAGCTGGGGGTGGATCTCTTCAAAATCGGCTCAGGCGATCTGACCAATATTCTATTATTAAGGCAATTGGCCAAATTTGGCCGACCAATCATCTTGTCAACCGGGATGGCTGACATGGCCGAAATCGGTGAAGCTCTGAACCTGATTGAAAAGGCAGGTTTGCCAAGGTCGAAAGTCACTCTTCTGCATGCAAATACCGATTATCCCACGCCATATACTGATGTCAATCTCAGGGCGATGATGACCATGGCCATTGAATTCGGAGTCAGGGTGGGCTATTCCGATCATACCGATGGCATTGAGGTTCCGGTAGCGGCGGTTGCCCTTGGCGCACAAGTGATTGAAAAGCACTTTACCCTCGACAGAAACATGCCCGGTCCCGATCATAAAGCCAGTCTCGAACCTGCCGAACTGCATGCTATGGTGCGGTCCATCCGTAATATCGAACAGGCCCTGGGTTCTTCAAAAAAAGAGCCAAGCGCAGGGGAGCGGAAAAACATGGCGGCGGCAAGAAAAAGCATCGTAGCGGCATGTCCTATCAGTAAAGGCGATCTTTTCACCGTGGAAAACCTTACGGTCAAGCGCCCTGGAACAGGCATTTCTCCTTTGCGGTGGGACGATATTATCGGTACATTTGCCACCCGTAATTACACCACTGACGAACTCATCTGATGCGAAAAATCTGCGTTATAACTACTAACCGGGCCGAATATGGCCTCCTCTACTGGCTGATGAAAGGAATTCAGTCGGATCCCACTTTTCAATTGCAGGTGGTTGTGACAGGTGCACACCTGTCGTCGGAATTCGGTTCCACAATAGACCGCATACGTGAAGAGGGTTTTAAAGTTGACCGAAGTTTTGATCTTGAACTTTTTGGTGACAAAGTACTGGATATTACCCATTCACTGGCCCTGGCGCTGGAAGGGTTTGCCGCCTCTTTCCAGACCTTGAAGCCTGATCTGGTGGTAATTCTTGGCGACCGGTTCGAGATTCTTGGTGCTGCAACTGCTGCCCTGATTGCAAATATCCCTGTAGCGCACCTTCATGGAGGTGAACTCAGCGAAGGCGCTATCGACGATGCAATCAGACATGCAGTAACCAAACTGTCACACCTGCATTTTGCTGCTGCTGAATCGTATCGCGACCGGATAATTCAATTGGGCGAACAACCCGACCGGGTATTCATGGTTGGCGGATTGGGGATCGATAATATAAATAAAGTCAAACTACTTGAACTCAAGGAGCTTGAAAAAGCTATTTGTTTCAAATTCCATAAACGTAACCTGCTGATTACCTATCACCCCGAAACGCTGGACCCTGGTCAGGCAGGAAATCAGATTGGCGAACTGCTGGCCGCACTCGACAAGCTGCCAGAAACCGGACTGATCTTTACTATGCCCAATGCTGATACCGGTCATCGGATCATTATCCAGAAGATTCAATCCTATGTGCAAACGCGGATTGGCCGTGCCATCCTGATTCCATCGATGGGTCAGCTTAACTACCTGTCGACCATGAAATTAGTTGATGCTGTGGTTGGAAATTCGTCGAGTGGCATCATTGAGGCACCCAGTTTTCATATCGGAACTGTAAATATTGGGAAAAGGCAGGATGGGCGTATCAGGGCTGCGTCAGTTATTGATTGTGATACCTCCGAAAAAGCGATCACAAAAGCATTTGCAAAGCTCTACTCTCCCACCTTCAGTAAAAAACTCCGTACCGTTGAAAATCCCTATGGGAACGGCGGTGCCGCCGACAAAATTTTAGCAGTGCTAAAAAACACTGATTTCAGTAAATTGATTTATAAACGGTTCTACGATAAGTAAATGTATTTAATCTCCGATATAAAGATTACCTCGTCAGCATCCATTCGCGAGGCCATGCGGATCATCGATACCGGTGCAATGAAAATTGCTATCGTTGTGGATGATGATGGAAAGCTGATCGGCACGCTTACGGATGGAGATATCCGTCGCGGTTTGCTGAAAGGGATGGAAATGAGTGATCCAATCCGGGACATTTTTAACCATCAGCCTCTGTCAGTAAAGATATCGGACCCCAAAGAAAAAATTATCGAACTGGCTGTCAACCGGAAAGTTTTTCAGATTCCTGTGGTGGATGATGACGGCCGCGTGATTCGTCTGGCCGAGATCGACCAGCTCATCAAACAGGAAAAACACCCCAATACGGTTGTACTCATGGCAGGAGGGCTGGGCTCCCGGCTAAAGCCGCTTACCGATCATACTCCCAAACCTATGCTCCCGGTGGGCGGAAGGCCGATCCTGGAAACAGTGATCAGCCGGTTTAAAAAACAGGGATACACCAAGTTTGTCATTGCGCTGAACTATAAGGCTGATATTATCCGAAAATATTTTGGAAACGGACTCACCATGGGAGTCGATATCACTTATCTGGAAGAAAACCAGCGCATGGGAACCGCCGGGGCGCTTGGTTTACTTGAGCGTACACCCGATGAATCGTTTTTTGTAATGAACGCTGATATTCTTACCCTGGTGGATTTCGAGAGCCTGATGGAGTTTCATACCCGCAATGCTTCCGATGCCACCATGTGTATCCGTGAATACGGGATGGAAGTTCCCTATGGAGTTGTCAGGCTGAACAAGGAAAATATCGTATCGATCGAGGAAAAACCTGTTCAGCAATTCTATGTAAACGCCGGAATTTATGTCCTCACACCCCAAACTCTGGACCTCATACCCAAAGGTAATCCCATGGATATGACCGGATTATTTGAACAGGCTGTCGAGCGGGGACTGACCACCCTGTCGTTTCCGATCAGGGAGTTTTGGATGGATATCGGAAAGCCGGAAGATTACGAACGTGCGAATTTTGATTATAACAGGCTATTCCATGAATGATAAAAGTCCATATGTGGCTATAATCCCCGCTCGCGGTGGCAGTAAACGCCTTCCGGGAAAAAACATGATGCTGATTGCCGGAAAACCGCTCATCGGCTGGACCATTGAAGCCGCTATTGAATCGGGAGTCTTTGCCAGAGTGGTGGTTAGTACAGATAGCTGGGAGATTGCCGTTCTTGCCGCACAGTTCGGTGCTGAAGTCCCTTTCATGCGCCCCGATGAGCTCACGCAGGACGATACACCCACCGTGGATGTAATGATCCATGCTGTGAAGGAATTGAGAAAAGACGATTCCACCTGGACGCACATAGCCTGCCTGCAGCCTACGTCACCGCTCAGAACCGCTCAAAATATCAGGGAAGCAGTAAAACAGCTGGAAGAAAAACAGGCGGATGCCATAGTATCTGTCTGCAAATCTGAACATTCACCACTCTGGAGCAATACCCTTCCGGAGAATCTGTCGCTCGACGGATTCATCCCTCAGAATATACAAAAAATACCATCGCAGCAGTTACCGGCCTATTACCGTCTGAATGGTGCACTTTATTTTTGCAATATTCGTAGAATGTTGGAGGAGAGAACATTATTCCTGAATTCCGGTGCTTATGCCTATGTCATGAGCCGGAAGGATTCCATTGATATCGATGACCAGGTGGATTTCGACCTTGCCGGGATTTATCTCGGTCAGCGCACCTCCCAGGGATAATCAGCCAGACTTTTTCGTTCAAAAGCATCAATGAAAGTTACAGAACTGGCATTGACGATTTTCACATTTCTTGATTTCGCAAATTCTTCAATCAGGTGATAACTGCGAAATGTGCGGTAGAGGTTGAAGAAATAGTCATGAATTGTTGCCCGTTGCAATGTTTCGGGATGGTGGATAGCCACTTTCCAGGGTTTCTTATCATAGAAATGATTTTCGGCCGACACCAGCTTACCATCTTCTCCGATCTCGAGTCCCTGATGCCAGGAGTGATCTGCTCCAAGAATAACTATCCGGCTGAAATCACAGGCCAATCCGGCCATAAGCGCACCAATCAGCACGTTTTGCGGTGCGGGCATACCTAATTGATGGCGATAAAGCCAATGGCGTATTGTTCGTACCCCATCCACAACTGTTTTATTCAGAAAAGCAAATTTGATTGGTATACCTGAAGCCAGAAGTTCACGGTGGAAACGGCTGTTACGCCCCTCAGCCGGACAGAATAGAGTAATCGGCCAGGTGGTTTTGCTGATCAGGGCCTGCTTGATCTGTTCGCGCACTTCTGCCACCCGTGGGATGGTATTCTCGGTAAAATAGCCGATATCCAGCAGAATATAGTATTGAGGTTTTAAACGCACAAAGTCGTCGGTCAGGCAAAACTGGTTTACGCACAACAGCTGCTTTTCAGTAAAAAAAGCCGGATAATTATTCATATCAGCACGGAGTGAGGGTCCGTTGGCCAAAATAACCAGCTCTTTGCCGTATGCATGGATCTTTGTAAGGTCGGAACGGAAACGAAAACGGAAAAACACCCTTATCAGGCTGATCAGGGCCTGGTAAAGCGATTCGGCAAAACGTTGTATTTTGAGTAAAGCGTAAAACATATCAGGCTTTTGTGCGAAATTAACTAATTTCCCATCCAAACCGAACATGATGGAAGAGACCTTGACAGGCGGACAACGGCTCCTTGGCCAATCGCCGGTAAAACAATCGGGATTGCCAGTAGTTTCAGTGATTACAGTGGTATATAATTGCCTGAGCCTGATCGAAAAAACTATCATCAGCATAGTTAATCAAACTTATCCGAATATCGAATATATAGTGATTGATGGCGGTTCTTCGGATGGAACGGTGGAAATTCTCAGGTTATACGAAAATCATATCAGTTACTGGATCAGTGAGCCCGATAAAGGAATATATGATGCCATGAATAAGGGATTGGCTGCTGCAACGGGTGATTATGTCTGGTTCATGAATGCCGGTGACCTGATCTATTCACCGCAAACCACAGAGAAAATTTTTGCTTCCGGCCAGCTTGCCTCGATTTATTACGGAGAAGCCATGATTGTGGATTCAGCCTATCGCGAAGTGGGGTTGCGCCGGCTGAGACCGCCGGAAAAGCTCACCTGGAAAAGTTTCAAAAAGGGGATGCTTGTTTGCCACCAGGCAATATTGGTGCGCCGTGATATCACCGTACCTTTTGATCCGCAATACCGGCATTCGGCGGATTATGATTGGGTGCTCAAAGCGCTGAAGAAGGCAGAAGGCAGAGGGCAGAGGGCAGAAATTAGGAAGAAGAATAAAGAAGAAGGTATTAATGGGGGCACAGAGCTTATGGTTTACCCCGGACTTCAGTCTGGTGGGTCTGTAGTCCACACTCACCTCATCCTCTGTTCATTCCTTGATGGAGGCCATTCGAAGCAGAACATCGGGATCAGTCTCCGTGAAAGGTTTCACTCTATGGTCAGGCACTACGGTTTATTGCCAACAGTTCTCAGGCATATTCCGATTGCCATACGATTTGGTTGGTACTACCTTAGAAATAAACGATTTTAGCAAGAGCTGTCACTATATCAAGAATTATCATGAAATCCCAGCTTTCCCTCCTCCTTAAAACTTATTTGCGCCTTGTGCCTCGTGCCTTGCGTCATTCCTTCCTGCCTTTCTGCCTTCTTGCCCTCCTGCCCTTGGGTTCCGCCGCCCAAATCCGGCCTCTGACAACCACCGTTTGGCCCGAATCCGACAAGGATACCTTGCATTATACGGTCAAGGGATATCGGCACGGAACCAGTGTTTTTCCTCAGGTCAGGTATAAAGAAGTGGAATATTCCGCTGGCCAAACACTAACCTGGGACCGCTATCATACTGTGGATGTGGTTTATACGTGGATGAAAAGATGGGCCGAAAAGTATCCTGATCTAGTTGATTTGTATGAGGTTGGATTCAGCTATGAGGGCCGGCCGATTCTGCAGGCAACCCTTACCAATAAAAAGACCGGCAAGGATACCGATAAGCCAGCTGCCTATTTCGAGGGTGGACGGCACTCCGGTGAAGTTACCGCAACGGAATCATCACTTTGGCTCATGAACTATCTGCTGACAAGTTACGCTTCCGATCCAGCGATTAAAAAACTTTTGGATACTAAAACGATATATATCCGTCCCGAAAATAATCCCGATGGCTCCAACTTATATCTGAATACGGCACAAACCAACAGAAGTACCGTAAAACCTGCCGATAATGATGGGGATGGTTTGCTTGATGAGGATCCACCGGAGGACCTCAATGGCGATGGTATCATATCGACCATGCGGTGGGTCGATCTAGAAAAGGGAACGCTGGTGCCCGACCCGCGCGATCCATCAGGAAGGCTCATGAAAAGAGTTGCCAAAGGGAAAGGACTTTGGTCGAGCTCGTCGGAAGGCTGGGATAATGACGGCGACGGAAAAATCAATGAAGATGGAATCGGAGGACTTGATCTGCACCGGAACTATCCTGAAAACTGGCGCCCCGATGATGGGTTGGATGCAACAGGACGGGGCTGGACACAAAGCGGTGCCGGTGAGTTTCCTCTCAGCGAATCCGAGACCCGTGCCGTCTTTAACTTCTTGATTACACATCCCAATATCTCGGTGGTTAACTCCATGGATACCCGTGTTCCTATGCATCTCCGGGGACCATCGACAGAATTTTCAGCTAAAGGAATGTATGAGGCCGACCGGCACCTGCTGGAACACTACGATACATTAGGCATGAAAATAACCGGATACCCTTGGGCCGGTGATGTTTATGATGAATATAATACCAGGGAACCCATCAACGATTATACTGGCGACAGCGCTAAACCGGAGCCTTTGTTTGGACATGGTCCTGATTTTGGTTACAGTTATTTTGGCGCGATTTGGTACGGCGATGAAATATGGAACGGTGGTGAAAATGGTGATCTTAACAAGGATGGCAAAAAGGATGAACTGGATATCCTTTTATGGGATGATCAGGAAAATGGCGGGCAAGGGTTCATGAAATGGAAAACCATTATGCATCCGTTCCTGGGTCCCGTTGAGATTGGTGGCTTTAATCCCAAATTCTTTGCTCAGAATCCCCCTCCGAGGCATCTCGAACCCTGGATACGCAAGCAAGCCATGTTCAATGTGGCAATGGCTGAAGATCTGCCAACGCTCGAATGGAAGGATGTTAAAGTCAGCCGTGCAAAAGGGCAAAAGGATTCGGTCGATTATATTATTACGTTGAGTTGGACCAATACTGCAAAAATACCAACGGCTCTTGATGTTGCCCAGCGGGTAAAAATCGTTCAGGAGGATCAGGCAGTGCTTGATTTTGACAAGAAATTACTGGAAGGTGATGAGCCGAAAATCAAGATTGTTGATCCAAAAACCTCTGATAAAACCAGATATGCCGGCCACCTCTGGCAAAACCAGTCAGCCGCCGCCACCTTTACTATCCGCTCCTACACCCGGGATAAAATCAAGGGGAAAGTAAAAATTCTTTCCACCCGGGGCGGGGTGCTGGAGAAGGAAATCACGCTGGAATAGAAGTTAATAGATTCCGATGAAGAATTCCTATCTTTGGTTCAGTCCCCCCAAGTGTATTAACCTGATCAAAACCTTAGCATGAGGTTGGTTTCCTATATATGGATACTTCTCTGCATTGTTGTAGTGGGACTTGCGGGATTTTCCTGCAGCAATGATCTGGAAATTCAATTACCCGGTAATAAAAATATCCCAGTCGTTTACAGTGTTTTAGAGCTGCAGCGCGATACCCTCTGTGTGCGGGTAACAAAAACTTTCAATGGCACAGGATCGGCACTGGCCTATGCTGCCATCGGGGATTCGTTGTACTTCCCCAGTACCAGGGTATGGCTGGAAAAATGGAACGGTGATTTCAGGGTGAATAAAGCGGAGCTGACTAAAATCGATATAAACTCACGGTTGCCAGGCTTGTTTTCTGAGAAACCCAATTGGAATTTCATTTTGGTCAGGTCACCCGAATCAGAAACAATTTTTACCGGAACCGTCGACAACCAGGAGTACCACCTTTCCGTGGAGATTCCCGGGAAACCATTGATTTTCGCAAAAACCAAAGCTTTTCCAGCCTCCAGATTAACCCTGCCACGGTTAAGTGCCACACAAAATCTTTACCTGGACCCACTCGAATTCTCCTGGATAAGTGACGCCCCTTATACTGAGTTATACTTCAGGTTTTACTATACCGATATTTATGAAGATAACATGATTGACCGATGCATCACCTGGCGTGAATTTCATACTTCGAAACCCACTGATCCTTTTCAGGATTTTATTTATGGCGCGGATTTCATGAAACGAATAGCCGGCCTGATTAAAGCTGATCGATTGGTATTATATCGCCATGTCACAGGCTTACAAGCTGTTGTTGTTGGCATTCCGGCAGACTTGTTTGATTATCGGCTAATGATACAGGTCCAGCCACCCGACCAGGCCGGTTATACTCTCACCAATATTTTCAATGGCATTGGTTTATTTACTTCCCAAACAATTAATGCGTTCGATCTGGATCCAGACCTGAAAAGTAAAGATTCAATCATGAGTGGCCAGTTTACCAAACATCTGAATTTCAGATATTACTAATATGAATATCAGGAATTTAATATCAATAATTATTCTGGCGATGGTGATCTCCTGCAAAACAGAAAACACTCCACCGCTCGCCAAAGCATACGCATTGCCGCTAATTGGAGATACATCCACGGTATTCCTGATTGATGGAAAGAGTTCCTCCGACGCTGAAACTTCCTATTTTGCCCTACGTTACCGCTGGGATACCGATGCCGACGGAAGCTGGAATACGGAATATTCCACTCAAACCAGCTACACTGCACGCTTCAGTAAACCCGGTTACCAGAAATATATTATGGAAGTGGCTGATGATGATGGCGGAACCGCAACTTACACCGATTCCGTTTTTATCCTGTTGAGGAATCCCAATATCGATACCCTGACTGACCCGCGCGATGGCTCACGTTATCGGATCGTAAAAATTGGCAACAACTGGTGGATGGCCGAAAACCTGAAAGCTGGTATTCCTCTAGATTACAAGGTTCCGCTGACCGACAATGGACAGATTGAATTCCTCTATTTTAACAACAACAAAAACCTTAATTATTACGGGAGTTTGTACACCTGGGCTGAAGCAAATTATTATCCTTCTCCCTCTGTGTACCGCGATATCTGTCCTCCGGGCTGGAGAATTCCCACCACGGATCAATGGACTGGCCTGATCAAAAATTATTCGCAACCATTTGATGTCCTTTACTATTTCGGGCCTTCATCAATCGAAAACCTTGGCGTGGAAATGAATGGATATTATAAATATGGCGATCCCCATACACCGCTGAATGGGTCTTTTAAAGCCGAAAAATATGGCGTACGCTATTGGACTTCTCAATATACTGGCGAGGATACTACCCGCTATTTCACCGGTATCCATTTCACACGGGATTCAAGCTATTTTGTAAAGAGTTATAACCATCCGGCCTGGATTTATCACCCGTTTTTCCCCGGATATATTATCGGGTTCAAATCACCTGAGGCGTGCTATGTCAGATGTATTAAACAATGACAAAGAGGAGATTCGAAGGCCAGTCAGGTGAATCCAAGCAAACTTGACACTGTGATTTCAGCATTCAAAATTGGCCTTGGCCTTTCGCAACTGCCGACTGCAGACTCTTAATCGTCTTCCGTCTATCGGTCTTGCGTTCGTCTCCCGATTTTCTTCTTCGGTCTTTCGCGTCACCCGTCACTCGTCACTCGTCACCTTTTTCCGGCGTAATTCCTGAGCCACCGTGCCAATAATCAGCAGCAGAATTAAAAAGCTGCCTGCCAGGCTGATCATCTTACCTGTTTTCAGAGATTTGGGTTCAAATCGGAATTCCACCGTGTGCTTGCCAGCTGGGATAACCATTGCCCTCAAAGCATAGTCGGCTCTGATGTAATCAACCTTTTTCCCATCGATAAAAGCTTGCCATCCATACGGATAGTATATCTGCGAAAAAACGGCAAGACGGTTATCAGTAGATTTTGCCTCATATTTAAGGTAATTAGGCTTGATTTCGGTCATAGCAATAACATCGGGCTCCGGATTTGGTGACAACTGAGCCGGTAATGTTGATAGCTGTGCTTTGAAGCGATTATCTACCACAGCATCAGAAGTTAATGTGGTAGTTCCCAGGGCCTCCAGCTCCTCATTGGCACTACCTACCCATTTTACCCTGTCGGCAAACCACACCGCGCCCATGGCATGAGCATTTTGGATCGGTGAGGTCGGACTCAATACGACATATTTCGTATTCAGCATATTCAGAACATTCATCGCACCAACAGCCGCATCAAACTTTTCATAGGTTGGCTTATCCCCGAAAACAGCCCCAATTGCCTGGACATTCGGAGCGAGGTATTTATCGATTAAATCCTGATAACGGCCAAGTTTTGCTCCGTGATATCCGCCGACCGAGCTATGGAACCTGGAAGCGCGTGCACTTTGGAAGGTGCTTTGTGACATCATATCCAGCACCCTGTACCCCAGTTCCTTATCCTTTAAAATGGTCTCATCGGCAGGAGTGGCTTTGAAAGCCTGTTCAATCTGTCGGCTGCTGCTGAAATTATCGCTGTTCAGGTAACGCTTGCCTACCGACCACATATCAACCAGGATAAGCAATGCGAGACCGATATACAGGTATTCCCTCTTCATTTTTGATTTAAGTGCATACCATAGAATCCCGGCAGCGGCAACAACAAATAATAAAGTTCTGAATGCATCCTGACGGGCCAGGTTCATCCGGTCGTTGTGCAGCGCCCCTTTTAGCCAGTCAGGCAAATTACTTTCGGTGGCACTCGCAAAAGAGCCGAACATCGAAGGGATAACAGCAACCAGAAGCGCAATACCACCGGCTATTCCGGCAGCTGTATACAATGTTTTCAGTTTTTTTGCCGGATCGGCTTTCTCATCCGAGAACCACTGCCTGACTGATAGAAAGGCCAGAAAGGGGATTGCGAATTGAGCAATAATCAAGGTATTGGTTACATCGCGAAACTTGGAATACAAAGGGAAATGGTTCACGAAAAACTCCGTGAGACCCATGAAATTCCTGCCCCAGGCTAAGAAAATCGATATCACGATAATAGAGGCCAGCCACCATTTCTCCTTGCCTTTCACGATAAACAAGCCGAGTATGGCCAAAAAAATCGATATAGCGCCAATATAGTGCGGACCTGATGTTCCCAGGTACTGACTTCCCCAATACGACATTCCCCGGACATACTGCCTGGCCTGTTCAGCAGGTACCTGATTACTTATCATTGCCTTATATGACTCAGAATTAGTTCCGAGATCCTGGCTTGATCCGCCGCCGCTGAAGTTCGGGATAAAAAGGTTCAGGGTTTCCCCGACCCCATAACTCCAATCGGTTATATATTTTACATCTAAGCCCTTTGTCTTGGTTTCGCCCTTCTTAACCAGTTCTGAATTACCCCGGGTTGATTCCTTGCTATACTCCTGCGTGGTCATCAATGCGGTCATGTTCGGCAGAATCGCCAATACCAAGGCTATAAAAAGTGTTATTCCGGATTTTATAAGATGATCAAAATATTTTTCGCGAATGGCAAATATCAATTCCACAAGCAGATAAACCAAAATGATCAATCCAAGATAATAGGAAACTTGTGGATGATTGGTAACCAGCTGTATGCCAAATCCTATTGCGGTGAGCAACCCCCCAGCCAGGTATTTTTTCCTGAAAACCAGAAACACACCGGCAATCACAGGCGCCATATAAGCAATCGCATAGATCTTGCTCACGTGACCGGCAGCAATCAGCTGAAGGTTATGCGATCCGAATCCGAAAGCTATTGCACCGGCAAGTGCGAGCCATTGACTGAGCTTCAGTGTCCTTAAAAGAAAATAGAAGCCAAGCATGCAAACAAAAAGAATAGCCACCGTATATCCGGGTAGATAAAGCTTAAGCGCGCGGAAAAACAGGAGGAAAATATTCCCCGATGGAGCAGATTTTATCTGATATGATGGCATTCCTGAGAAAGCAGAATTGGTCCATCCGGGATATTCCCCGGTCTGCTTTTGGTACTTTTCCACCTCATTGGCCATATTCTTTGCCTGAACGATATCGTTCTGATAAAGAATTTTGCCCTGGAATACCGGGCTCATAAAACCAAGTGCCAGAACAGCCATGATGGCTACCATTATTAACTCCGGCCATACGGAACGCAGAATATTTTTCATTTTTATAATATTAATTAGCGTAGCGAAGCGGAGCACAATTAGCGCGAAGCGCATAATTAGTGAGGCGCCAGCCGAACAAAGTTATTATTTCAACAAGAGCTTCATGTTAACTTTAGCACCAACCATCTCTCGAAGCGAGTTTATTGTTACTCTCTCCTGCTCCATCGTATCCCGGTTGCGGATGGTAACGGTATTATCTTCAACCGTCTGATGATCGACTGTTACGCAGAATGGTGTTCCGATAGCATCGTGCCGGCGGTACCGCTTTCCGATTGAGTCTTTTTCATCATACTGGCAATAAAAATCAAACTTCAGGTCATCGATAATCTGACGGGCAATCTCCGGCAGTCCATCTTTTTTGACCAGCGGGAATACGGCCAGCTTAACAGGAGCCAATGCCGGCGGGAGCTTCAGAACAGTACGGATATCTGTACCTCCTTCAGCAGTTGGAGCCTCCTCTTCGCAAAAAGCAGCTGCCACCACCTGTAAAAACATACGGTCGACCCCAATCGAGGTTTCAACAACATATGGGGTATAAGATTCGTTGGTTTCGGAATCGAAATACTGGATTTTGCGGCCGGAAAATTCCTGGTGACGCTTCAAGTCAAAATCCGTACGGGAATGAATTCCCTCCACTTCCTTGAAACCAAAGGGAAATTTATATTCGATATCGGTGGCTGCATTTGCATAATGCGCCAGTTTATCATGATCATGAAACCGATAATGCTCCGGATTGAATCCCAATCCGCGGTGCCATTTTATCCGGATGGCTTTCCAATATTCAAACCAGGTAAGCTCTTCACCCGGTTTTACGAAAAACTGCATTTCCATCTGTTCAAATTCGCGCATGCGGAAAATGAACTGCCTGGCTACAATCTCGTTACGGAAGGCTTTCCCGATCTGGGCAATCCCAAACGGCAATTTCATTCGTCCGGTTTTCTGAACATTCAGGTAATTCACAAAAATTCCCTGAGCAGTTTCCGGCCTTAAATAGATTTTCAGGGCACCATCAGCTGTTGAGCCCATCTCGGTGGAAAACATCAGGTTAAACTGCCTGACTTCAGTCCAGTTTCGTGTACCGGATACCGGGCAAACGATTTCACTGTCGACAATGATTTGCCTGAGTTCATCAAGATCGCCATCGTTGAGGGCCTTAGCAAAACGGGTATGCAGGGCTTCAATTTTCACCTGTATCTCCATGACCCGGGGATTGGTTTGACGGAACATGGTTTCATCGAAAGTCTCGCCGAACCGCTTTTTAGCCTTTTCAACCTCTTTATCAATCTTCCCTTCCATTTTCGCCAATTCTTCCTCAATCAGCACATCGGCACGATAACGCTTTTTGGAATCCTTATTGTCAATGAGCGGATCATTGAATGCATCCACATGACCTGAAGCTTTCCAGATGGTCGGATGCATAAATATTGCCGAATCCAATCCAACCACATTTTCATGCAGGAGGACCATGGAATCCCACCAATACTTCTTGATATTATTTTTCAGCTCAACACCGTACTGGCCATAATCATACACAGCACTCAAGCCATCGTAAATTTCAGACGACTGGAAAACAAAACCGTATTCCTTACAATGGGATACGAGCTTTTTAAATACTTCTTCTTGATTCATATAGGAAACTATCGGTATATCAGGCTTCAAAAATAGGGTAATTCCTTAATTTATCCGATTTTTGCACCGATGGAACACAAAACTGATTTTTTGGTTGTCGGCAGCGGACTGGCCGGAATGTCCTTCGCCCTTCAGGTTGCCGAGTTTGGGAGTGTTATTTTACTTAGCAAAACCAAACTGGAAGAAACAAATACATGGTATGCCCAGGGTGGCATCGCCTCCGTGATGTACGCTCCGGATAATCTGGAGAAACATGTTCAGGATACACTGATTGCCGGCGATGGTCTATGCAATGAAAAGATCGTACGCATGGTGGTTAATGAAGCTCCGGAACAAATCAAGAACCTGATCGGCTGGGGAGCCAATTTCGATAAAGATCCTGATGGCCTGTTTAATCTGAACCGTGAGGGGGGCCACTCCGAATACCGGATTCTTCACCATAAGGATAATACCGGGGCAGAAATCATGCGTGCCTTGTCAGCTCGGGTAAGGGCACATCAGAGCATCACCATAATAGAAAACTCATTCGCGCTTGACCTGATCACGCAACATCACCTCGGAACCCCGGTATTCCGTGGAAATCCGGAAATAGAATGTTACGGGGCCTATACTTTTGATATTAAAAACAGGCGGATCGATACGATTTTATCGAAAGTCACCCTGCTAGCCACCGGCGGCAGCGGATACATTTACCAGACCACAACCAATCCACCAATAGCAACGGGTGATGGTATTGCAATGGCCTATCGGGCCAAGGCTTACGTGGATCATGTCGAATTCTTCCAGTTCCATCCTACCAGCTTGTATAATCCCGGGGAGCGCCCTTCGTTCCTGATCTCAGAAGCGGTAAGGGGTGCCGGCGGAATACTTAAAACACAGGATGGCGAGGAATTCATGAATAAATATGATCCCCGCGGATCACTCGCTTCAAGGGATATCGTAGCCCGCGCCATTGATACGGAACTGAAAAACCGTGGCGAAGATTTTGTCAACCTTGATTGCACCCATATCGATCCCAAAAAACTTTTGGAGCATTTTCCGAATATTTATAATAAGTGCCTCTCTCTTGGAATCGATATGACCAAAGATCCCGTTCCGGTTGTTCCGGCCGCACACTATTTCTGCGGAGGAATCCGGACCGATGAAAACGGTCAGACAACTATCCGCAACCTATATGCCGCTGGAGAAGTTGCCTGCACCGGTCTTCACGGAGCCAACCGATTGGCATCAAATTCTTTGCTGGAAGCGGTTGTTTTTGCCCATCGTGCGGCAGTTGATTCGGGCCGCCGGTTACCATCACTGAAGCACCAGCAGGGCATTCCGCCATGGAATGATGAAGGAACCCGCAATCCCGACGAAATGGTATTGATTACCCAGAGCACCAAGGAATTGCAGCAAATTATGTCGAACTACGTGGGAATTGTCCGCACCAATGCCCGCATGAAAAGAGCCCTCGACCGCATTTATATTTTGTATCGCGAAACAGAGGATCTTTATACACAGTCAACATTATCGGTCAAACTTTGCGAGCTAAGAAATGCCATCAAGGTGGCTTATCTGATCGTCAAGCACGCACGCCAGCGCAAGGAAAGCCGGGGGCTGCACTATAATCTGGACTATCCGAAGAAATAATACAAGAGGGCAGGAGGGCAAAAAGGCAAGAAGTAAAGTTGATAAGATATAAAAGCAATAAGGCTGAAGTATGCACCTTCAGCCTTATTGCTTAAAATCTTTACTTTCTGCCTTCTGCCCTCTGCCATCTGCCTTAAAAGGTCCGGAACCCGATAATCTCCCTGACATCCCGCAACGTAGCAGCCGCGCTGATCCTTGCTTTCTCGGCTCCCATCTTCACCACTTTTGCCAGATACGCATCGTCAGACTGAATTTCTAAAATCCTTTCACGGATTGGTTCGGTCAGTTTGATAATATCTGCAGATAACTGCTTTTTCAGGTCGCCGTATCGAATGGCGCATTTAGCATATTGCTCGCGGAAGAAAATCACGGTTTCCGGCTCACTGGCCACTTCCATCAGCTGGAAAAGGTTTTCAATGGCTTCGGGCGGAGTCTGGTTCATCTCCGTTGGACCGGCATCGGTAACCGCTCCCATCACTTTTTTATGGATGGTTTTGGGATCATCTGCCAGGTTGATGGCATTTCCTTCCGATTTTCCCATTTTTCCTGATCCGTCCAGTCCGGGGATCTTAATCAGGTTCTTGCTGAAGCTGAATCCTTCAGGCTCGGGAAAATATTCTCTTTCATATATCGTATTAAAACGACGGGCAAACCGGCGGGCCATCTCGATATTCTGCTCCTGATCTTTTCCAACCGGAACCTTATTCGCCTTATGTATAATGATATCCGTAGCCATCAGAACCGGATAAGTGAGCAATCCGGCATTAACATTATCAGGCTGTTTCCTGATTTTTTCCTTAAAAGTGGTGGTCCGCTCCAGCTCCCCGATGTAAGCATTCATGTTCATCAGCAAATACAGCTCGGCAATTTCCGGGATATCGCTCTGAACGTAAAGAGTAGCAATTTCAGGATCGATCCCGCAACCCAGATATTCCGATAAAACAGTCTTTACATTACCGTGAAGATCGTTTGGATGTGGATGCGTCGTAAGTGCATGCCAGTCGGCAACAAAAAAATAGCAGTTGTATTCATGCTGCATCCTGACAAAATTCTTAATCGCTCCAAAATAATTACCCAGATGCAGATTTCCGGTCGACCGGATTCCGCTTAATACCGTCTCTTTCATGCTAAATCAGTTCTTAATAAACGGTCGCAAAGATAGAAATTCCTCCTTTAGTGTGGTTTGATTACCTTTGATATCGATTTAACCAGCGAGGAGGACCAAGAGATGGAAACAACAAGACAATTAAAAATAGCCCGGCTGATTCAGAAAGAACTTGCCGAATTCTTTCGTGGGAACGACCATTTAGCCGTTCATGGCACCATGATTTCTGTTACCCAGGTTCGTATCAGCCCTGATCTGAGCCAGGCGCGGTCGTATATCAGCGTTTTTCCTTCATCAAAGGCCGAAGAAGTAGTTAAACTGCTTGAAGATCAAAACAAAATGATCCGGTACGAGCTGGGCAAAAAGATCGGCAAACAGGTGCGTCACATTCCCGAATTGCGCTTTTACGTGGATGATTCTATGGATTATGTCGACCGGATAAGTGAATTACTGAAGTAATGAACCTGCCTCTTTTTATAGCTTTCAGATATTTTAAGGCACGCCGGTCGAGGCACATTATTAATTGGATTTCCCGGATTTCCGTTGCCGGGATATCCCTCGGCACCATGACGCTCATCATCGTGCTTTCGGTATTTAACGGATTGGATCACCTGATCAGGTCACTGTTTAACTCCTTCGATCCTGATATAAAAATCACTGCTGTTGAGGGAAAAACATTCGGGGTGGATTCCCTTATGCTTGAACATTTAAAGGCCATTCCAGGAGTCGCCGATTATTGTCAGGTGGTGGAAGAAAATGCATTGCTGAAATACCGCGACCGGCAGGCGATAGCCACTATCAAGGGTGTTGACTCAGAATTCACCAAAATTTCAGGACTCGATACCATGATGTTCGATGGCGAGATCCTTCTGAATGAAGAAGATAAGCCGCTAAGCGTAATCGGTCGGGCACTTGGGGATGAACTGGGTGTCGGACTGAACTTCATCAACCCGATACATGTTTATGCTCCCAAACGATCCGGCAAAATTTTGACTAACTCCATTTCGTCGATTAATCACAGTTATATTTTCCCATCCGGGATTTTCGCCGTCCAGCAGGATTATGATTCGAAATACCTGATTGTACCATTGAATTTCGCCCGCGATTTTTTCGATTATTCGAAAACGGAAGTCAGCGCCCTGGAGATTAAAGTCACAGATCCCAGGCTGACACCGGAGGTCATAAAAAAACTGACCAGCCTTTTCGGTAAGGACTTTAAAATCGCGGACCGCCTGGGTCAGCATCAGGGGTTCTATAAAGTAATGGCCTCGGAAAAATGGGCTACTCTTCTGATCCTCAGTTTTATATTGATGGTTGCGTCATTTAATACGATTTCCTCACTTACGCTGCTTATGCTTGAAAAAAAGGGAGACATGCACACGTTAAACAGCATGGGTGCCAGTCAGGTTAAGATAAGGCAGGTATTCCTTTGGGAAGGATTGCTGGTAACCGGTTTGGGCATGCTGATTGGCCTGATACTTGGTGCCGGAATCTGTTATATTCAGCAGCGTTTCGGCATTGTACGATTCCCGGTGGGAGGATCGTTTGTGGTAAACGTATACCCCGTAAAAATGCAAATTTCGGATTTTATGATGATCATCCCGATCATCGGTGTCATAGGGTATTTTGCCGCCTGGATTCCGCTCCGAGTAATGAAGCGCCGCTACTTTGTTTCAGCGTCAGTGGATGAATAGGCGGGTAAGTGCCCCCATCTTTCAACGATGTGATCGAGCAGCCGGTCTACCTCCTCAAAGGATTCAGCCTGCAATAATTTCACCCGGGTATCCCGAAAATCCGGCAATCCTTTAAAATAGACCGAAAAGAACCGGCGCATACTACGTACCGCACGAACCTCGGTCCGTCCGGCTGTCGACATTTCCAGATGTTCCCTCACCAATTGAGCCTGATCCTTTACCAGCACTGGTGGCAGAAGCTCCCCCGTATTGAGATAATGCCTGATTTCATGGAATAACCAGGGCCTGCCGATTGCTGCCCTGCCGATCATCACCGCATCAACCCCATATTTTTCGAAGGCGAGCTTTGCCTTTTGGGGTGAATCGATGTCCCCGTTTCCGATAATGGGTATATGTATCCTTGGATTATTTTTCACTTCTCCGATGAGGGTCCAGTCGGCATGTCCCAGGTACATCTGGGCACGTGTCCTTCCATGAATCGTTAAGGCAGCAATGCCGCAATCCTGCAGCTGCTCGGCCAGTTCAACAATAATCTTGCTGTCTTCGTCCCATCCCAAACGGGTTTTCACAGTCACTGGCAGCTTTGTTGCCTTAACTACCGCAGCTGTCATCTTCAGCAGATTGGGAATATCGCGGAGCATACCGGCCCCAGCACCCTTCATGGCAATCTTTTTTACCGGACAACCAAAATTTATATCGATCAGGTCGGGCTCATATTGTTCAGCCACCTTCGCCGACTCTACCATTGAGGAAATCTCCTTACCATATAATTGGATTCCGTAGGGATGCTCCAGCGGATGGATTTCCATCTTCTGAAGTGTTTTATCAATTTTACGGATAACCGCTTCCGAAGCCACAAATTCAGAAAACATGAGGTCGACGCCAAACCGTTTGCAGAGCAGACGGTAGGGAGCATCTGTCACATCCTCCATCGGAGCAAGTATCAATGGCCTGTCAGGTAATATTATCGGTCCTATGTTCATGCTGCAAAAGTAGAGATTATAGAACCCCTTCCCGAATTTTTAATTATCATTGGAGACTTTAAGTGCCAAATGAAGCAATACCGGTATAAAATTTTTCTTGTTTTTTCCCTGATTTTACTGTCTTGGTCAGCCTATTCACAGGATGAAAGGAGCCAGCTGCCAAAGGTCATGCAAAAGTCCTATTTTGAAGTAAATATCGGCAGCATAAACTACCCGTTTTCGGCAAAGGAAATGGAGCCGGGTTTTGATTTTGTGTCTGTCACTGTTCCGCATATAGCACCCCGACTGGTTCTTTTTGGGTACCAATTCAATAAATATTTAGCTGCGCAGATTACTTATATGCGCCCGGTACTCTGGGTAAAATATAATTACAAGGTTAATAATGTCAGCAGTACCCGCACCGTATGGATGAACGTAGCTGGGTTAACCATTAAGCCACAAATCCCTATCGGTCCCCATTTTTCGATTTATGGAGAAGGCGGTCTGGGTATTATTACGCGACATGGGTTCAACCATGCTGAAAACATGCCAGTGGTAAAAAACGCCAATTATGCCACCTTCCTTTTTGGTGCTGGAATGAAGTATCTGATTAACGACCGGTGGGCGCTGCAGATTATGACCGCCTGGTCGCCGGCAAACAAAAAAGCAAACCAGCCCTACACCACATTTATCGCACCCGGATTTTCCTATCAGCTTCATCCAATTTCCGAAAGCAAGCGAAAAATAGGCGCTGAGTCAGGCCGAATCTGGCCAAAACAAATGGTTAAAGTCGGGTTCTCAAGTAATGTTCTTGGATACGGAGTAAACAATTTTCTATCGCAGGGTAGAATACCGGTATTTTGGGGTGGCAATGCGGAAGTCAGATTTGGCTCTTCTTTAATCTATCAGAGGAACCTGTTCCATGGCCGAAAAATATTTGCCCTGGACTGGGGTTTTAACATGTCGGTATGGCAAACCAACGTACTAAAAGAAAAATTCTTCAGCCTGTCACTGTTTCCCGTTTTCAGGTTCAATTATTTACACCTGAAGAAAGCAGATTTCTATTTCTACTATTCTGTCGCAGGGCCAGCCTATATTTCCAAAACGACTTTAGACAACCTCCTGATGGGTAAGCATTTCACGTTTCACGATACCATGGGAACCGGAATGTTTATTGGCTTGAAGCGAAGGTTGGTTGCGGAAATAAAAATTGCTCATTTTTCGAATGGCAATCTCTTCACACATAATGATGCGGTGAAGATTCCCCTGTCGATAGATTTTGGCTATACCTTTTAGCACCTGAACCGCCAGGGCATGCTTATCCAGGGTTCGCCGGAATAATTGATACCAACCCGCGGGCCAGTGGTAAAATTCTCGACAGCTGGCCTATTCTCGAGCCAGATTCTTGTTGAAGAGGTCAGATCCTCTCCATAAAAATCCTTTCCCAGAGCCAGCAGCCTGGTAACCCTGCCCGGACCGCTCGTTTCACCCACTCCGCGTATCAGCAGAGCTTCGGGGCCACCTTCATCACCTGTCACAATGTTCAGCATCCAGTGCATACCATAAATAAGATACATATATATTATGCCCCCCTGCCCGAACATCACCCGGTTTCTTTCCGTCATCCCCCTGCTGGCATGACTGGCCCGGTCGTCCAGTCCTCGATAAACTTCCACTTCGGTCACAGGAAGCAAAAGCCGGGTACCATCGGGCAGAACCCTCACCAGGACCTTTCCCAGAATTTCAGGCGCGATGATCAAAGCATCACGGCCGAAAAAAGTCCGGTCAAGACGGTCGCTCAATAGTCGATTTTTATATGGGAATTCTGCCATTCGGTAAACTCCAACCCCTTTTCAGGAACATTTAGCTGCTCGAATTGGACTCTGCGCTCATCTGGTGACTGGGTCATTGCTTCATAAAGCTCATCATCGCGGAAGCCTGCCAGGTCAGCATCATGGCGGTCAGAGGCAAAAACTATCCGGCTGATGCGTGACCAGTAAACGGCCCCGAGGCACATCGGGCAGGGTTCGCAGGAAGTATATAAAGTGGTACCAGTCAGATTAAATGATTTCAGGTTAATCGCAGCGAGCCGGATGGCCTGAATTTCGGCATGTGCCGTCGGGTCAGGAATGGCAATCACCTGATTGGCCGACTCGGCTACAATTTCGCCATCCTTGACAATGACAGCGCCAAAAGGACCTCCGCCAATGGCAACATTTTCCCTGGCAAGCTGTACCGCACGGGTAAGAAATAATATATCAGTTTTATTCATTTTCATTCGGTTCCATCGGCAAAAACAAAGAGGCAGTAGAATACGGCAAAAAATGCTACCCCAGCCTGTGTTTCAAGAGTATCCTCATTCAGCATGGAGAGGAACGTCACTAAAAGCAACATGAGGATATAGTATTTACTTTTCCTTCTTTCAATAAACATCGGAAGGAGAATAGCGGTGATGATCATAATAAATCCCACCAGGCCATTTGAAAGTAGAAAAGTGAGAAGCTGGTTATGTGCCCTCAGCCTCCACGCCGGATCAAGCCTTGAATTCACCTGTTTATATTTTGCGTCGAAAGCTTTCGGAGGATCCCCGGTGCCCACGCCGAAAATCGGATGATCAAGAAAAATTGCCCAACCGGCTTTCAGGTATTCGAGCCGTTGAGTCACAGAATGTCCGCTTGGGTTAGCACCCTTACGATAAAGATCGATTTCCCAGATAGTTTCATAAATCCGGACGCTGAATCTTTTTGGATTTTTATAGATACAATTCGCAAATCCGTTTTCAATCATTTTGATATCCTCCGGTTTCAGCTGTGATATCCCATAAGCATCCTTTCTCAATCCGAGCGAAGTAAGGTAACGGATCAGAGTGTATTTAATTTCCTGGCCTTTCCTGTCAGGTCCTCCGTAATCAAGCTTGCTCACCTGGTTCCATGCCTCGCGCATTTCAGGTTCACATTGGTACCAGCCAACATGGTAACCGTTTTCAATCATCGGGTTGGCATTATCGTGCCAGTATGGATTTCCCTTGACCGTAGTTTTATCCAGCTGATCGGCCTCGTCGCGGATGGTATAAAAGTTGGAAATCTGCCCACTGAGGTAAAATCCAACCAGGATTGGCATAGTAGCTAACCCCACGATGGCAAACCACCTGATCATTATATCATTCCTTTTAAGCACCCACCTCAGGGTTAAAATCCATCCACCGATAATAAGAATAACGACACCGGTCAGAGATTTTAAAAGGAACAGGAACAGGATAAGGCACAGGGCACAAGGCACAAGGCACAAGTTAAGGCGGAAGGAAGTGGAAGGATCAAAGATATAATGGAAGAGGATGAAAACGGAGAGAACAACCATCAGGGCAAACCGGATGTGCGAAATAAACAGGACAGATTCCCGGTCGCTGGTATAAGTCGATGGGCCGATACCCATCATAATGCTCACACTCACCAAAGCCCCAACGATAACAGCCACAACAAATCCGCCCAGTATGATGCGCATTTCCGAACGGTCGAGCGGCCTGATACTCCCCAGTACCAGAGGCATAAGCAGCAGTGGCAGCTTTACCTTGATATCATGAATCCCATAGGAAAGATCCTGGGTGTACAGCAATCCCAGCAGGGGAATGACAAAGAGGAGTGTGAAAATCAGAACCTGGGGTCTCATTTTTAACCGTCGCCACTTTTCATCAAATTTCCCTTCAGCAAGCCAGGTTGCAGCCAGCAAAATCTGCGATGCGCTGGTCAGGTATTTTGATAATGGCATGCTGACAACGATCGAAAAAAGAAAAAACAGGGTAATATTCCTGAAAGTCAGATATCGTTTGATCAGATCCTTGGTCATTTTCTATGAATTTACTGTAAAATTAGGTTTTACACAGGTGCAATTTAATAAGTTGTCCGGTTTTGAGTCAGAATAAGAATTAAAAACAGGTTTATTTGTATAAAAAACAATGTATTCGGTCGGGATATTATCTGGACAGAGAAAATGGCCGGAAGTTCTTTCAGAAATGCTGAAGAGCTCCGGGTCCAGTGTTTCCGGCTGGATCAACCCGCAGGAATCTTCTGTTTTTGATACGCAGCAGCTCATTGATTTTTCTGATCTTATCTGGATACCGGAAAAAATCAGCGGAACGATGGATGCGGCGATACAGGTGATACGCCATTCTAGGCACCTTTCCCTTGGTTTTCCAGTAGTTGAGTTTATGGAAGAAGCGCCGGGAATGGTTAAACTGGCACATGAAGCGCGTGTACAGGTACAGATTGGCCATCAGGATTGGTATCAGCCCGTTATACGGAGCTCGATGATGCATATTTGCCACCCCCAAAGTATTCGGTTCATCGACCACCTGACCGGCCTGACGCCCGATTCTGTCCACCGGCCTGCCTTCAATGCGATTGTGGCGGATCTCGACTTGGCCCTCGGCCTCTCAGGAAGCACAGTCAGAAGGGTAAGGCCGCATGTTTCGCGCATGCTCGACGGAACAGCCATCCAGATAGATATCCGGGTTGAAATGCATAATGGCACGGTCATCAGTCTGGTGATCAGAAAATTTGCCGCAGCTGCCGGTCGTAGCATTGAAATTATCCAACCTTCCGGCATCCTCATGATCGACTTGCTGAACGGCACCAGTTCGATACTCGAATATTCGGGTGGCAGCAAGGGATTTATGGGTCCCGAAAAAGTTTTGTGGCCACCCGAAGGAGAAAATAACAAATTTTCATCGCAGGCAGCGGAGGGAGATGAGCAGGCTGCCAGGCAGTGCCTGAGTTTTATTCATGCCCTCGAAAGGGGAAGGCACTCGCTTTCCAGCCTGGAAGGTGCTTTCAAGGCGCTCGAAATCACCCGCCAGATAGAAACCACACTCGGAGACTTCTAACCTACCTTGATTCAGACCCCTGGCTATTTAATGAACAGAGTTTTCAACAAATTAAAAGTTGATAAACTTGGTACGTTTAAAAAAAGTTGTATTTTTGCACTCCAATTCGTTCGGGCCTAACCCGACTTATTGATTTTCAGCTATTAATTTTAAAGGACGGATTAAAGTGAACACGTTAAGCTACAAGACGATCTCAGCCAACAAGGCAACTGTAAAAAAAGAATGGGTTGTACTCGATGCAACCAACGCTGTGTTGGGTCGTTTTTCATCGGAAGTTGCCAGTATCCTTCGTGGAAAGAATAAGGCAAGTTACACTCCTCACGTTGACTGCGGAGACAATGTTATCGTTATCAACGCCGAAAAAATCCGGATGACGGGGAACAAAATGAACGACCGTGTAATCTGGACCTATTCAGGTTTTCCAGGTGGTCAGAAAGAACGCACCCCCGCCCAGATGATGGCAAAAGATCCTACCCGCGTTGTTGAACATGCTATTAAAGGCATGCTTCCGAAAAACCGTCTGGGTCGCGAAGTATTCAGAAACCTGCATATCTATGCCGGTAGCGAGCATCCCCATGTTGCCCAGAACCCGAAAAGTATTGAATTACAAAAGTAGAATATAAGATTCATGGAACTGATTAACACTATAGGTAGAAGGAAAGCGGCAGTTGCCCGTATTATCTTGAACGAAGGAAAAGGACAGATCACAATCAATAAAAAAGATCTGACTGAATATTTTCCGATCTTCCAGCTTCAGCATATCGTAACCCAGCCACTCAACGTTCTTGAAGTAGCCGGTAAATATGATATCCGCGTGAATCTTGATGGCGGCGGAATCAAAGGACAAGCCGAAGCTCTTCGTCTGGCTATCGCCCGCGCACTTGTGGAAATTGATCCTGAGTGTAAAAAAGTTCTCCGCGCCAATGGTTTCCTTACCCGTGACCCGAGAGTGGTTGAAAGGAAAAAGCCAGGTCAGCCAGGTGCAAGGAAACGCTTCCAATTTTCAAAACGCTAATATCTCTATCATAGAGTATAGTTTAGTATCTAAACCTGAAGGACTTACGGACTTCCGTAACTACCGGCAGGTTGCTTAAACAGAAGGTAAACTAGAATTATAATTATGCCCAGAACAAATTTTCAGGAATTGCTTGATGCAGGTGTCCATTTTGGTCACCTCAAACGTAAGTGGAACCCAAACATGGCTCCTTACATCTTCATGGAGAAGAACGGGATTCATATCATTGACCTCCACAAAACCGCTTTTAAAATAGATGAAGCCGCCGAAGCTATGAAGCGGATCGCTAAATCAGGGCGGAAAATTTTATTCGTTGCCACAAAAAAACAGGCAAAAGAAATCGTAGCCGAAAAGGTTACTCCAACAGGAATGCCTTTCGTTACGGAACGCTGGTCGGGCGGTATGCTCACCAACTTCCCTACCGTAAGGAAAGCTGTTAAGAAAATGATCTCCATCGACAAGATGGCTACCGACGGAACTTTCGATCATATGTCGAAACGTGAGCGACTGCAGGTTACCCGTCAGCGTAACAAACTGGAAAAACTGCTCGGCAGTATCAAGGACCTGACCCGCTTGCCGGCAGCCCTTTTTGTTGTTGACGTATCCAAAGAACATATTGCCGTTAACGAAGCGCACAAACTGAATATCCCGGTATTCGGAATGGTGGATACCAATTCGGATCCTGAAAAAGTTGACTTCGCTATCCCGGCCAACGATGATGCTTCCAAATCAATCGCACTCATCTGCGGTATTATGTGCAAAGCCATCGAAGAAGGCCTGGAAGAAAGAAAGGCTGAAAAAGATAAAGAAGAAGATGTGAAGCCGAAAAAATCGGAAACTTCCGATGATGCTCCCCGCGTTGCCGGGAAGAAGCCTATGCGCAAACGTATCTCCGCTGAAGTAGCCGGTGATGCAGATGATGATGCTGAATAACTTCTAATTCTAAAAATCATGACAGAAATAAAAGCTTCTGAGGTAGCAAAACTACGTCAAATGACAGGCGCAGGTATGATGGACTGTAAGCAGGCCCTTACCGAAACCAATGGTGATTTTGACCAGGCTATCGATATTCTTCGCAAAAAAGGACAGAAAGTAGCTAATAAAAGAGCCGACCGCCAGGCTTCTGAAGGTGCAGTTATTGCAAAATGCAACAGCGAACATACTTTCGGCGTGGTATTGGTACTCAACTGCGAAACCGACTTTGTTGCTAAAAATGAAGATTTCGTAAAAAAAGCCCATGCCTTTGCTGATGCCGCAATTGCAGCTAAAGCCACAACGCTGGAAGGAATGAAACAACTCATCGTTGACGGACATTCCATTGAAAGCGAAGTGACCAACATGACCGGTATTATTGGTGAAAAAGTTGATATCTCCTTCTTTAAATCACTCGAGTCACCATTTGTGATGCCTTACATTCACCCGGGTAACCGTTTGGCTACACTCGTGAGCATGTCGAAGAAAGTAGCTGACGAACAGCCGGCTAAAGATGTCGCCATGCAGGTTGCCGCTATGGCCCCTGTTGCTGTAAATAAAGACACTATCCCACAGGAAATTATCGACAAGGAACTGGAAATCGGCCGTGCAATTGCCCTCGAAGAAGGCAAACCAGCCAATATCATTGATAAAATCGCTGAAGGCAAACTGGGTAAATTCTTTAAGGAAAACACCCTGTTAAGCCAGGATTTCATTAAAGATCACAAAACATCAGTAGGAGATTATCTTACTCATGTTGATAAGGACCTTACCGTTCTTAATTTCGTCCGGTATACCCTGAACGTCGACTAAGGAAACTCTTCCGCTTGCGGATATCATACATTAAAATCCCGGTCACCACCGGGATTTTTTTTTATCTTTCGGAGATCATACCCGAAAAATATGGCAACCTACAAAAGAATTCTTCTGAAATTATCCGGTGAATCGCTCCTTGGACAATCCTCTCAAGGCATCGATACCGTGCAGCTCGAAAGTTTTACCAGCCAGGTAAAAGAAATCCGTGACCTTGGCGTACAGGTTGGCCTGGTGATCGGCGGGGGTAATATCTTCCGCGGCCTATCTGGGGCCAAAGCTGGCTACGACAGGGTTAAAGGGGATTATATGGGTATGCTGGCCACCGTGATCAACGGACTGGCTCTGCAGTCATCATTCAGGCAATCAGGCACGCCATCCCGATTGTTTACTGCCATCCGTATGGAACCCGTTGCGGAGTTCTGGCACCGCGATAAAGTTGTTGAAGCCCTGGAAGCCGGAGAAGTCTGCATTTTCTCAGCCGGTACGGGCAATCCGTTCTTTACAACCGATACCACAGCAGCCCTCCGGGGAGTGGAGATCGGCGCTGAAGTTCTCCTCAAAGGTACCCGGGTGGATGGCGTTTACTCTGCCGATCCTGAGAAACATCCTGATGCGGTAAGGTTCGATACTATCTCATTTGATGAGGTCATTACCAGAAACCTGAAAATCATGGATCAGACTGCCTTCACTCTTTGCAAGGAAAACAATCTGCCAATAATGGTGTTTGATATGAATACCCACGGTAATTTGAAACGGCTGATTTCCGGGGAAAAAATTGGCACCATCATTCAGAAATAAATATTTTTACCTCCTCGAATTCTAATGACAACAGGCCATGAACGAAGAAGTTGAATTGATCCTCGAAGACACAGAGGAAAAAATGGACCGGACAATCAAGCATCTCGATAACGAGCTGTCGAAAATCCGGGCCGGCCGTGCAAATATTCATATGCTGGATGGCATTATGGTTAATTACTATGGCAATCCTACCCCATTAACCCAGATAGCCAACGTTAACTCACCCGATCCGCGTACCCTGGCGATTCAGCCCTGGGAAAAAAACATGATCGACCCTATTGAGAAGTCGATTTTAGTGGCAAATCTGGGTATGACACCTATGAATAACGGCGAAATCATAAGAATAAATATTCCTATGCTTACCGAGGATCGGCGCCGCGAGCTGGTGAAAAAAGTCAAAATCGAAGGGGAAAGTGCCCGGGTGGGAATCCGGAATAACCGCCGCGATGGAAATGAGCAGCTTAAGAAACTGATCAAAGAAGGCCTTGCCGAAGACGAGGAAAAGGATGCCGAAAAAGTGGTTCAGGAAATGACTGATAAATATATCAAAGTGGTGGATGACAGGCTCATTGTCAAAGAAAAAGATATAATGACTATCTGACCACCCCCAGGATCAACATGATTCCAGCCAAAAAAAGTACTTTCTCCCTGCTGAACACCATCAACAGTCCGGCCGACCTCAAGAAACTCAGCGAAGCCGATCTGCTGGAGGTTTGTAAGGAGCTCCGCGCTTTCATCATTGAGGAAGTATCCTGCAACCCGGGGCATCTGGGTGCCAATCTGGGAGTGGTGGAACTTACTGTTGCCCTGCACTATGTTTACAATACACCCTACGATCAACTGATTTGGGATGTCGGACATCAGGCCTATGGCCATAAAATCCTCACCGGCCGGCGCGACGTTTTTCATACCAACAGAAAATTCAAAGGAATAAGCGGGTTTCCGAAAATGACGGAAAGCGAGTATGATTCATTCGGAACCGGGCATTCATCAACCTCTATTTCAGCCGCTCTGGGCATGGCTGTCGCAGCCAACCGGAAAGGCGAAACCGATCGCAAAACCATCGCTGTCATCGGCGATGGAGCCCTTACCGGAGGCATGGCTTTCGAAGGGCTCAACAATGCCGGGATCGAACGATCGAATATCCTGGTGATCCTGAATGATAACAATATGGCCATCGATCCCAATCATGGCGCCCTCAACGATTATTTGCTCGACATTACTACCTCCGGTGCATGGAACCGATTTAAGGGTGATACCTGGAAAATTCTGGGAGTGCTGGGGAAAATTGGTCCCGACGCCCGACGCATGGCTCAGACTTTGGAGACTGCAATTAAGCACATGCTCCTGAAACAGAGCAACCTGTTTGAATCTATGCATTTCCGGTATTTTGGCCCGGTCGACGGCCACGATGTGATGCACCTCGTGAAGATCCTCGAGGATATGAAGAAAATCGAAGGACCAAAACTTCTGCATATCCTCACAAAAAAAGGCAAAGGCATGCCTCTGGCAGAAATCAACCAGACCGTCTACCACGCTCCGGGAAAATTCGATAAGGTAACCGGTAAAATCATTGAGGAAGAACCTGCTGGTTTTCCGCCAAAATATCAGGATGTATTCGGATATACTTTATTGGAACTGGCCAGGTTGAATCCAAAAATAATGGGTATCACACCGGCGATGCCTTCGGGATCCTCCATGAACGTGATGATGGCCGAAATGCCTGATCGAACTTTTGATGTCGGAATTGCCGAGCAACATGCGGTAACTTTTTCCGCCGGTCTCGCTGCACAAGGATTCATTCCATTCTGCAATATCTACTCATCGTTTATGCAAAGGGCTTTCGACCAGGTTATTCACGATATTGCCCTTCAAAAATTATCGGTCATCTTATGCCTCGACCGGGGGGGGTTGGTGGGAACCGATGGTCCTACCCACCATGGGGCATTCGATCTGGCTTTCATGCGCATTATTCCGAACATGATCGTAGCTGCCCCGATGAATGAGGAAGAACTGAGGAACATGATGTTCACCGCACAGGAAAAAAACCATGGCCCGTTTGTGATTCGTTATCCCAGGGGTCAGGGCGTTATGACCGAATGGAAGCGGCCGTTTGCCAGCCTGCCAATCGGCAAGGGGAGAATGATAAATGATGGTACGGAAGTGGCAGTCCTTTCTGTCGGCCATCCGGGAAATTTAGTGACAAAAGCGCTGCAGGTTCTGGAAAAGGAAGGCATTAATCCCGCACATTTCGATATGCGCTTTGTCAAGCCATTGGATGAAGCATTGCTCCATGATGTATTTAAAAGGTTCAACAAAATAATAACCGTGGAGGATGGTACCATTTCCGGTGGTTTCGGGAGCGCGGTTGCCGAATTCATGATTCGGAATAATTATCCCGCTAAAATGAAAATGCTGGGAATCCCTGATGAGTTTATCGAGCATGGTACCCAAAGACAGCTTTATCGTGAATGCGGATTCGACGCGGAAGGTATCGCCAACGCGATCCGGGAAATCCGCATGATATGAAAATATGATCGCAGGGCTAAATTAATCCGGGAAAATCCTTGTACATTTATAATTGAACTTAACCTGTGAAATTATGACCTCTCTGATTCAAGCAGTTCTGATAGATGATGAAGAAAACAGCCTCGAAGCGCTGTCTATTCTTCTGCAAAGATATTGCCCGGATGTTCAGGTGGCAGGCACTGCCCAAACGGTTGAATCTGCCATTCAATTGATCGACACCATAAAACCCGAGCTGGTTTTTCTGGATATCGCCCTCCCCGACGGCCAGGGCTTCCAGGTTCTTGAAGATGTTGAATATACCGGGTTCGAAGTGATCTTTACCACTGCATACGATCAGTACGCACTGAAAGCTTTCGATTTTTCGGCTCTTGATTACCTGCTTAAACCAATCAGTACGGAAAAACTGCAGCAGGCTGTTGATCGCTATTCAAAAATCCGCAAGGAAGCAAATTTCGGAGATCGCGTATCCGTTCTCAGAGAAGGTTTGTCGAACAGAAATGAACGCATTATTCTCTCTTCCATGGACGGTTTCGATGTTTATAAGATCGCCGATATTATCCGGTGTGAAGCCAATGGAAGCTATACAACCTTTTTTATCAAAAACGGGCAGCGTATTGTAACCTCGAAAACACTGAATAATTTTGAAAGGCTGCTTACCGATCTGTCCTTTGTCAGGGTACACAGCAAACACTTGATAAACCTCGAATTTGTTAAGAAATATGTCTCCGGCCGCGGAGGATATATTGTTTTTGAAGATGGCAGCCAGATTGATGTGAGCGAACGAAAGAAGAAGGAGTTCATCATGCGGATGAAGGGCCACGCGCGGACAACCTAACATAGAGTTGCCAACTTTAAAATTGTCAGCCGTACTAAGTTTGCCAACCAAAAGTTGGCAACTCTAAAATTGTCAGCCGTACTAAGTTTGCCAACCAAAAGTTGGCAACTCTAAAATCTGGCAACTTTATCGTACCTTGGGTAAATCTATTCACCTAAATTATTCTTATGAAAAGATTTACTCTATTGCTCACCGTGCTGTTCATCTTTTCTGTTGGATTCGGTCAGAAGTTTAAGCCGAGTACCAGCATAAAACCCTACAGCAGTTTCGAAAAAAAGATGGAAATACCGCCTGAATCCAGGTTAAAAGGAGAAGGGGCTGTATTCTTTTCTGAAACCTTTAACTGGAAAGATCCTTCCAGCGATCGAGGCTGGACCCTCCCTGCCGGCTGGCAGATGAAAGATGAAACCGACCTGGGTACCCCATGGGTTTGGCGTGCAGGAACCGACAGTATCAAGGGCCATTTGACTTTCGAACTTGGACATAAATATTCCAAGACCCCCGAAGATGGATTTTTCCTTTTCCCCATGGACGAATATAATTTCATCGATGGCGTGGTCACCGACAAATATGCGACCACCTGGTTCCAGCTTCCATCGATTAATTGCTCAACTCACCCCACTGTAGTTTTTAAAATGAGGCAATATTTCCGTACCAATCCTACGGTTGGCCTCACCATGCAGGTCAGTAACGACCAGGGCAGCCACTGGGCTACCTATAGTATGGCTTATGAAACCCTGCTGAATATCTTCTGCAAAAACCCGTTCGTCGAAGTTAATATTTCTGATGTCGCTGCCGGAATGCCCGATGTTTGGATCAGGTTCGTATGGACCAATATGCGCATGTATTTCTGGGCTATCGACGATATAACACTTTCCGAAGCCTATAACAATGAACTGCAATTAGAAAAACCATGGTTATTGATGACTGATCTTGATCCGGCAAATAACGACGAAGGATTTTATTACATGGTACCTAATTCACAAACCGGCACTGATGGCTTCGGCGGTTACACTTTTAAGGCCGGATTGCTGAATGCCGGCCGGGATGACCAGGAATCCTGCTACCTGAATGCCGAAATATTCAAAAACGGGGTCTCGGTGTATAACAAGAATTCCGCTTCGCGCGATATTTGGGCTCTTCAAAGGGATACCTTCCCAATTACCGACCAATTTGATCCCACTGGCTTCGGAAATTATGACATTGTGCTGACTGCTAAGCAAAAGCAGGTCGACGGGCTTCCTGAAAACAATGTTTACAAGGATACCTATTATATCACCGACAGCGTGTATTCATTATCAGATTGGGATTTTGAAACCTATTCCAGTGTAGCCGGATTTAATAACAGCGATGGCGACTATCTCGGAGTTGAGTATGATATCAAGAAAAAATGCGAATCCAATTCCATTTCTACCCTGATCATGCAACGTCCTGAAAACAAGATTGCCAGCACTAAGCCAGGATATTCTTTCCAATATTGGCTTTTCTGGTATAGCCCGGATGACGCCACCTGGATCGAACTTCTTTCCTCGGACTTCATGGAGGTAACCGCCGAAATGCTCGATAAGTGGATTACTTTGCCATTGCAGAAAGACGGTGAATCAGAATTTCTCGATCCCGGAAAATATATTGCTGCCATTCAGATGTATCATGGCGGAGGAGCAAATGCCAATAATGCACTCTACCGCTTTACCATCGGTTCCGATAACAGCCACAGACAAACACTGGCAAAAAGTGTTTATCACAACGTGATTGATGACATGGCAACCTGGTATCAGAACCGCGATATTTCAATGATCCGTCTGAACATCAATAATACAGGAGCACCTAAGAATGCTGATGTTGTATTCAATGTTGATATGAAAATTCCGATTGCCAATGGCTCTTTTAAACCTGCATCTGATTTTGTTGATATTTCGGGTACGATCAACAACTGGGGTTCCTCTGAACATATGACTGATGCTGACGGGGACGGTATTTATACCCTCACGGTGCCATCAATGGGAACTTTCCAGAGGATTGAATATAAATACAGGATTAACGCCAACTGGAATACTTCGGAATTCCCATCAGGTGGGGCAAACAGAGTTTATCGGACCTCCTATTACAACGTTCTGAACGATGTATACAATAATGGCAAGAGCCTTGGTATCGCTGATAATTCATTGATATCTTCAGTTACTGCCTATCCAAATCCATCCGACGGACAATTCACACTGGATATCGCCAACACTCATGTTTCGGACCTGAAAATAACCGTGATGAATATTCAGGGGCAGACTGTTTATCAGAACCAGGTTAAATCGGTATCAAACTATCAGCAAAATATCGACCTTACCGCGTTCGCAAAAGGAATGTATTTCCTGAAAGTGAATAACGAAGTAATTAAGCTTCTGGTAAAATAATATTAATAGCCCCGGGTTTCAACCCGTGCATTACCAATAGAGCTGACAGCATTTAAAAAGCTGTCAGCTCTATTTTTTTTAAAAAAATTCTTTACAACATGCTTTGATATCCAAAAATATATATCTTAGATTTTCGCTAACAAACACCAACTTTAATAACTCGCTTATGAAAAGATTTACACTCTTCTTGCTGCTGTGCTCTATTATTGTCTTGTCGTACGGACAAGTAGTAAGGCAAACCACCATGCCTGTTCCATTTGCGAATTAACAAAAAAAGATGGTTTTTCCTAATGAGCCAGGTCTGAAATCTGAAGGTGAAGTGTTCTTTAAAGAGACCTTCAACTGGAAGGATGCATCGAACCCCCGCGGCTGGGCATTACCAACCGGATGGCAAAATGTGGAGGACGGTGACGCTAATGGATTTAAATTCATCTGGCGTGCCGGAACCGATAGCATCAGGGGCAGGTATACCTTTTTGCCAGGGCATATTTATTCAAAATCTCCTGAAGATGGATATTTTGTTCTGCCGATGGATGAATACAACTTTGTCGATGGTATTTACACTACTCTAGGAAGCGTCTGCTGGTTTCAGTTGCCTGAGCAGAACTGCACCACCCGTCCGACTGTTGTTTTGAAATTCTCTCAATATTTCAGGTGTAACCCAACTCCTGATATTAAAGTTTATGTAAGTAATGACCTGGGCGTTCACTGGTCCTCCTATAATATGGTGTACGAAACCAAGGTCAACAACTTCGCCAACAATCCATACCCCGAAGTCAATATCAGTGATGTTGCCGGTGGTATGCCGCATGTCTGGATCAAGTTTGTATGGAATGGAATGGCCAGATATTTCTGGTGCATAGATGACATCACACTGGCCGAAGCTTACAATAATGAATTGCAGCTCGAGACTCCCTGGCTCAAGATGAAAGATCAGGAATTAATTGATAATCAGGGCTTCATGTATATGATCCCGAATTCGCAAACCGATGCAACCGGGCTTGGTGGATACACCTTCAGGGCTGGCTTCTGGAATGCCGGACGCGACGACCAGGAATCCTGTTATCTGAATGCTGAGATATTTAAAAACGGCGTTTCGGTTTACAACCAGAACTCGACCAGAACAGCTGATATCTGGACGCTGCAGAAAGACACTTTTGAAATCCTGACCCCTTCGGTTACCTCGGGTTATGGCAACTATGAAATGGTTTTAACAGCCAAGCAAAAGGCCGTCGACGGATTACCAGCCAATAACGTATACAGGGATACCTATTATGTTACTGACAGCGTATATTCAATGTCCGACTGGGAATGGGAAACGTATGCCAGTACTGCAGGTCACGGAAACAACGATGGTGACTACATGGGTATTGTATATGACATTAATAAACCCACCGAAGTGAACTCCATCTCCTGCATGATCATGCAGCGCCACGACAACCCTAACGCCAGTACCAAGCCGGGATACTCTTTCCAGTACTGGTTGTTCAAATGGAATGAAACCGATCAGGTTTATAATGAAATACTTTATTCATCGAACGTTGAAATCACACAGGAAATGTTAAATACCTGGGTTACCGTGCCGATGGAAAAAGACGGTGAATCGGAATTCATCGAGCCAGGCAAATATGTTGCTGCTATCCAACAGTTCCATGGTGGCGGTTTGGCTCCTGATAATAACACTTACCGGTTTACTATCGGTTCCGATAAATCGCACCGCTATTCCGACGGGAAAACTTTATACAGGCTGATTACTGGGGATACCTGGTCGAACCTCGAGGACCTTTCCATGATCCGGTTAAACCTCAACAGTACCGGCGCTCCAAAAAATGCTGATATAGTGTTCAATGTTGATATGAAGATTCCGATTGCCAATGGCTCCTTTAAACCGGCAACTGATTTTGTTGATGTTTCCGGTACAATCAACAACTGGGGCTCATCAGCTCATATGACTGATGCTGACGGCGATGGTATATACACTCTTACGGTCCCGGCAGTGGGCACTTTCCAGAAGATCGAATACAAATACAGAATCAATGCCGACTGGAATACCTCGGAATTCCCGGCTGGCGGACCGAACAGGGTTTACCGGACTTCCTACTATAACGTGCTGCATGATGTATTCAACAATGGCAAGAGCCTGGGTATTGATGCCACCACCCTCACCGCTTCAATCAGCGCTTACCCGAACCCGAGTAACGGTCAATTTACTTTGAATGTTACCAATCCGCAGGTTCAGGATCTTAACATTGCGGTGACTAATATTGAAGGCCAGAAAGTTTATGAGAACCTGGTTAAATCTGTTTCAACCTACCAGGAAAATATTGACCTCAGCGCATTCGCTAAAGGAATGTATTTCCTGAAAGTTAACAATCAGGTTATAAAGCTTCTGGTTAAGTAATAAGGCCAAATATTTATAGTTGCCAACTTTTAAAAAGTTGGCAACTATAATTTTAAAAAGTTGGCAACTATAATTTTATTATTGCACTCACTAACACTCACTTATACTCCTTGCTTATGAAAAAGTTTACACTCGTTTTTGCAATCGTCGCACTGTTTGCAGCAGTTTCGACAAAGGCTCAAACCCCGGGGACCAAGGGGAATGGCCAGGTTTTTTTCTCAGAGACTTTTGGCTGGGCTAATCCAGCCGACGACAAGGGTTGGACTGCCCCTGCTGGTTATTATTTCGTCGACAACCTTGATAATGGAACCAATTTTGTCTGGTGGCCTGCAACGGAAGGTTTTCACACCCTTTATACCAATGATCCTCCGCTGAATTCCACCACCAAGGCTAACGGCTTCATGGCGAACTTCATCGAACAGTTCAACTGGCAGTCGGGTACAGGTGTGGTTACAACAACGCCTGTTGATAATGCATTGGGCTTCCCCACCCTGAATTGCAGTAATCACTCCTCAGTGGTTGTCCGTTATCAAACCCACTTTATGGCCTATAGTGTATGCCATATGTGGCTGGAAGTATCGGTCGATAACTGGGTTCACTCAGCCAACTATAATGTCAACTTCGGATGTGGCCATAAGGACCGCCCCGCAGACAAACCCAAAGGCGAACCCGCCCTTCTGGAAATGAACATTTCTGATGTCGCCGCAGGTATGCCGGAAGTCAAGATGCGTTTGCACTGGCTCGATACCTACATGTATTATTGGGCATTTGATGATTTTACGGTATCTGAAGCCTATAATAACGACCTGTCGATGAATTATGTAAAAATGGAATGGGACGATGGCGATGATGCTACCCACATGGCCTGGATCGCCAACATTCCAAAATCACAGTTGACAGCAGCCAGCGGATTCATGAACTATGAGTCGAGCGCCCTGAACTTTGGCGAATATGATCAGGAAGCTGCCTACCTCGATCTTGACATCACAAAAAATGGAACCAGCGTTTTCCATAAGACTTCGGCCCCAACCGATGTCAATGTTCTGACCATTGACACCGCCAGAATAGCTGATAAATATGCTCCAGCCGAGTATGGACATTACAAAATTAATTGGGAATTCAAGCAGAAAGTAGTTGATGATAATACGGCAAATAACAAGCGTACCGTATTGTTCAATGTAACTGACAGCATTTATTCCCGGTCGGGTGCAGTCAATACATTGGGTTGGTCGATGAATAAAGAATCCTATAATACTCCGGATGCTGAAGAAACCAATCATTTCTGCGGTTCCATTTTCCCGATATTCAACGATTGCGAAGTGAACTCTATCTCTGTATTCATTACGGGCGGGTTGGCTGATGCCATGTTGAATTACCATTTTTCACTCTTTTTCCAAAATCCTGGCGAAGCCATTGAAGCTTCACCGGAAATCCTCGTTTCAGATAATAAGCAGCTTGATTCAGCCGACTTTAATACCTGGGTTACTATGCCTCTGAGCAAGGATGGAGAATCGGAATTCCTGAAAAAAGGCGATAAGGTGTATGCTGGTCTAACTTTTGACAATACCCATCCGAATTACCTTGACCGAAGGAATAATGGTCTTGAAATAGGGACAGATAACACTGTGGCCCTGACTGAATCTTCGACTGTGGCTATTTACCGGGGCGGTTCGAGAACCGGTGTTACCGATTATTTTGGTAAACGTAACCTGATGATCCACCTGAACCTGAATGACCACGGCAACCGGATCGATGGAATGGACCTGAATAAAGGTACTGCTTCGCTGGGCCAGAATTATCCGAATCCATTCAAAGGTTCCACGACCATAGATTACGAGCTGATCAATGGTTCAGAGGTAATTTTTGAAGTCATGGACCTGACCGGCCGCAAGGTAATGGAAGTCAATAATGGCATGATGCCCTCCGGTAAGCATACCTATAACCTGGAAACCAGTAATCTCGACCCCGGAATATATTTCTACACCCTGAGAGCTGGAAGCTTTGTTCAAACCAAGCAAATGGTTGTGGTTAATTAAGGCAAGGCTTTAAAAAATCATCTTTCACAAAAAACCCCGGCTTTGATTGTCGGGGTTTTTTTTATCTTTGCCGCTCTATCTACTTGCCCAGATGGCGGAATTGGTAGACGCGCTGGTCTCAAACACCAGTAACAGCAATGTTGTGCCGGTTCGACCCCGGCTCTGGGTACGGAGAATTTTCATAAAGGCGCTGACTATAAATTAGTTAGCGCCTTCATTATTTTATGGGTGCGGTGACAGGTGCGGTCGGAAGCGGATGTTTTGGTAAAAATCGGTGCCTGCCGATCATTTTGCCATGCAAAATCCATTCCGTTTTGAAGTAAGAAAGGGTATTAAATCCCCTTAATTCGTAAAACCTGATTCATTATGAAAAATTATTGCTATACTATTGTAGGTGATAATCATTACTATAATGGAAACAACGGTTAAAATTGTCACCATCCCACTCAAAGATTTGGATCAATTCCTGGATTCAAAGTTAAATGCCAGGTTTGCAGTCATTGAAAAACTCCTAAGAGAAGGCCAAACTGGTTCCGCCCAAGATTCACGAGAGTTATGCTCAACCACTGACCTTGCAAAAAAATTAAACAAATCTCGTCAAACGATTTCAAAATGGCGAAAAACAGGAGTTATAAAAGGTAGCCTAATTGGTGGCAGTTGGCTTTTCGATTATAAAGAGATTATCCGTTCCGGAAAAAGGTAATGATCGACTTCTTTAAATCGAACCATTTGGCAATCGGACTTGGTATCAAGCGATTGTTAGACTTTCCGATGAGCATTGAGGAAGGAACCGGGCAGGTATTAAACGGGAAGCAGTCAGCAAAACTCCGAAATTTAGTTTTCACTATTACTCCCGGTGAATATCCCAAGGTGAAGGCTCAGGGTTCAGTGCATAAATATTACAATCAAGGTCTGCACAACTACAACCGTTTCACTTTATCAAGGTTCCGTGAAACAGTAGCGGAGTTATCTGCATTTATTTCACCCCAAGACCGTGTAAATGTATTAGAGTTCGGGATTAACCTTCTTACCCCTTTTAATCCTTCTGATTTTATTGGACACCTCATAGCACATAAGGGTGTTGCCGTTAACAAAACAAAATTGCCAGGCGAGCATTACTCCGAGGTCAGACGATCACAGTACAAAATCAAAATCTACCATAAGGGATTGCAGTTTAGCCAGGGAAATATCCTTCGGATTGAATTGAGGTACGATAAAATGGAAAACCTATTCCCAGGAGGTCTTGCATGGGGCGATTTATGCGAACAGAAAATATGGGAGAATTTAGGTGAACGCTTAATTTCTGCATTCAAAGAACTGATCTATTATGATCCATCCATCGACTTGTCGGTCGTAACATCAGACCGGGATAAATCGCTATTAATTGAGGGGAACAACCCCATTTTTTGGGAAAAACAACAAGGGCCCCACATCAGCCGGATACGGACTCACTTTCAAAAAACTGTTCGGAAATACGGTAACACCTTCACCTTATTGCCGGATTTAATCCGGGATGAATTAGTACAACTGATAGACATCGACCATTTGGATGAAATGGTTAGTTCTGACCGAATTGCGATTCCAGTCGAAGGTCAAGGAATGGTTAGTTCTGACCAGTTTTTGGTAAACAAAAAGACCACCTCAATTTCAGGCACTTACAAAAAGGTGGTTAGTTCTGACACTCTGTTATACGGTCAGAAATCTCCAACTTCAAAATCACACACATCAGTTGGCCTAAACATCATGATTCCGGAGTTAAGAAAGTATTGTCCTGTTACCGGTTTAGATATCACCAATCAAAAAACTGAATCAAGATTTTTATCAATAGCCGGCCTCAAAAAATTACAGATTGCAGATCCCAAAATGTTTTCTTCAATCCGACATGAACGGATGAGTTCAAAATGGACTAATTTCCCTGTTGATGTTCAGATTCGTGAAATTGCTCATTCCATCAGAAACGAGTACTTTAATCCCAAGAATAACGCACGAAAGGCAGTCGATAATGTATTAAACCACCCCGCCCTGTTCGACCAAAGACCATTTATCAACCCCCGCAAACTGGTTTTAGCAGGTTTGTCGGCATCAGTCTAAAGTAGAAAGGAATAGACCATGAACAAAAAGAATAAAACAGGTGGCCGGCAAGCCGGAACTCCGAATAAACTAACAAAGGATGTCAGGGAAGTCCTGAAATCTGCCGTATCCACTGAATTGGATCAATTAGACCAAACTTTAAATCTCATGACCCCAAAAGAGCGGCTGGACGCAATTATTCGCATGTTGCCCTTTGTGATTCCAAAACTGAAAGACCTGGAAATGCCTGTTGGAACGACAAACAAAGAGGAGGAACTCTTTACTAAATTCCTGATTGAAGGGCCTGGCAGTCTTGGACCAGCATAAAGACGAGAGTCACATTACTTCAAGGCAGGAAATGGGTAATCGACATAATTAGGACCTTTTTGAAATATTCTCCCGGTTGATCTGGATATCACCACGGACTCAAACTCTTGGAAGTAATGTTCCTCTTCCCAATTACTTACCGTCGGCCCCAGAATGTACCAAGATGGCTCCTGGATAGACAACTTTTCAACTGATAGATTTTCTGGTTTCTCCCCATAAACCATCAAATCATCCTCCGGTATTTTAAGAATGTGATGAGCGATATTAAGTGCAGCATCCCAGGAGATTGTTCCTGTAAAAGGGGCAGTCTGTTCTAAATTATTTTGCAGTTCCTCCATGGCTCCATCAAGAAAATTCCTATAAGCAGGTGCAGATACTTGTTGTTCAAGGTTACAGTATTCCTTATTAAAGTAGAAGTGCCAAACTCTATACTCCTTATCTGACTCTTGACCTTCTCTTGTTTCGCAATCATAAAAGATTCTAACAGTGGTACCCCAACGGATCAAACCAACTTCGCAATAATAGAAACATTCAAATTTTACTTTTATGTCGAAGTCATCATACTCTTGATAACCCAACTCGGTTTTGACCATCTGAAAAAACGAATCCAGTTCAATTTGCGAATACCATTCGCCATGAATACGAACTGATATTCGCAAGTCTTTTTCTGGAAGACAGTATTTAGCCAGAATTTTGGTCCTTAACCTATTCAGTAGTGGCATGATGCTATCATCAAACCTCCTTAACAGAACATCAAATCGTTCTGCCGGATCTTCGATGGATCCCAACTGAGGTAAATCTGGTTCTTCCATTCATCAAGCATTAAGTAGTCCGGCACTTTCCATGTTGTTTTATCCTTTCTCCAATTCTTCATTCCAAATCACCATTGTTGAGTCCCGTATAAAGGATCTTACCGGTTGACATTGAAATCACAACGACTTGACACTCTTGGGAGTAGTTATACCGAAAATCCCATGCACCTACCATTGGCCCATAAATAAACCAAGATGGTTGCCGGATATTTAACCCTGAAACAGAGAAACCCGCTGGTTTCTCATCATAGACCATCAGATTATCTTCTGGAATATTCAAGATATGATGTGCAATGTTAAGCGCAATATTCCAGGCGATTACAGGATTTATAATGGAAGCATGGTCTAAATCCATTTTTAACTCCCTCATGGCCTTATGAATAATTACTCGCATTTTTTCATCCGATAATGGAATTTCAATCGGTGTGAACTTATTTTCTATGTACAAAAACCAAATTGGGTAATTAGTTTCTAATTCTTCATCATACCAAGGTTCTTCTCCATAAAGGATACTAATCGTTGCACCCCAATGGATCAATGCGCCATTATTATTTTCATAACAATCAATCCAAAACCGAATTTCAAAGTCCTCATCACCCTGCCTGCCTAATTTACTATCGGTGATTTCTTGTAAAGTGTCAAGACTAATCGGGGCAAACCATTTGCCAAAGATAGAAGCACCAAATCGCAGGTTGTTGACTTCGAGCGGATACTCATTCAGGATATGATCCTTTATTCTGTATAAAAGAGGCATAATACTATCAGACATTCTTAATCGCAGAGCATCAATTCGTTCACCCAAGTCATGTAAACATCCTAACGGCACCCATGTTTCCCCATATCTCTTGAAAGTCACCAGAAATATGCCATCAGCGCCAGAAAGTTCTTTTCTGAAAGTATCACCGTTTTTGTTATTCGATCTTTCCATAAGCAGAACGTGGACCCGATTTACCCGCATCCAGGCGCCGCCAGGCACCATTTCCGAAGTAAACCAAAGCCCACGCCATGCGTGGTCAAATGGTTAACTCCTCGGAAATCTGATCTGGCGGTTTCGGATGTGAGAGTTACCAAAAGTCCAATATATTCTATTTCAACACTTTTATGTCTGTTCTATTCTTAAAATTTTAGTTAATCCAAGATACGTGAATTTTCCTTAACCAAGGTTGTATCATCATTTAGTATCCCAGAGTCTGCCGAAAAATGACGCGGTTAGATTTTGCAACAAAGAAACCTGTTTCACCGTACAAGGCTACCTAACCTTCGCACAATGATTCCGTTCAATCCCAAAGATCACCCCGAAGACAACTTGCCTTCAAAAAAATTAATTGACCAGTTATCCAAACACGGCATTGATCCAGACCTTTTTTTTGGTAATGACCAGGATCCTTACCCCAACCATCGGATTCATTATAACAAATTGCACCATTTGGATTATCACCAAAACGTTTTCAGCCGGCAAAGTAAACAGGCTGGAGCAGTGACGGTCATTGTGAACCCCAGGGTAGTTCTGTTGCGTTTTAACAACCTATGCCCACGTCCAGATACCGGTCGTTACGAAGCCTTTTTTCTTGCCAGGATCATACTGGAAAATAAGTATAGCGAAGATTGGGTAATTGGGTTGAATTAGTCTTCCCTTTAATATTCACATACCGATTTTAAGGGTTGGCCACCTTATTCATCCAGGTCTTAATCCTTTGAGCATATTCAACATTGATTTTCAACGAATATGCAGGGTGTCTATACAAAGGGATAGTGGCAGAAAGAGCGAATTGGTGGTTGCCGGAATTGGAATAATCATCGGCAGATTATACAGTTCTTTTGCAGAATAAGGTTTCTCCAACCTATTCAAGAGAGCCTTGTACAACAATTTCGATGTTAAAAATACAGGCGTTATCCGGAGCGGATAAACCAGATCAAATTCAGCAAGCCTGGGGCCAATAAACTTCTCGGCATTGGAAATCCAATTTTTGGTTTTTGAAGATCCTTCATCCTGGTATTCGGTTACCATGTTCTGGACGTAGATTTGGCCCTTGTTGAGGCCCAATAATTTAAGATTGGGTTCAATGCCAGCAAAGTATCGAGCATCTTTCCCTATTCCGAAAACGGTTTCAAATTCTATCTGGTCATAATGTTTACCAAAACCGGTGGGATCGCAACCTAAAACAAATGCTCTGATATTCTTTGGTTCAATGCAATAAGGTTTTGGTGTTTTCATTTCTATTAATTTTATAATTTAGTACTGTCATAGAATATGGTAGGTTAATTGTTGATAACTTTTTTGCAATTCCATTGACAAAGCCTTTATAATGTTATATATTTGTCCTATTATATGGTAGAGAAATAATTCAAAAATGAGTTTAGTCCAAATATACAAGCAGTTCCCAGATCATTCAAGTTGCATAAGACATCTGGAAAAAGTGAGATGGAATAATGTTGCTCAATGCCCATATTGTAATTCGACCAAAACAACACCAGTCTCAAAGGAATTAAGATACCATTGTAATAATTGTAATACTTCTTTTAGTGTTACAGTTGGAACCGTTTTCCATAATTCCAAGTTAGATATTCAAAAATGGTTCTTAGCCATTTCCATAATTTTAGATGCAAAAAAAGGAATTTCCGTAAGACAATTTGCCCGTGATATCGAAGTGACGAAAGATACTGCTTGGTTAATGATGATGAGGATCAGAAAAGCAAAAATAGTGTACGGTGCATTTTTAGAAGAAATCAATGAAACCGCTGAAGCCTATGTTGGAGGGACCAACAAAGATCATCACTTGGATAAAACATTAGAAGAAGGGCAAGAGCGGGGGGGTGAACAAATACATTAATGAGTTGTGTTTTATATTGTAAATGATAAATGTGTCAAATTTAATCTAACCGTGCCAAGGGCAATAAATCTTCAATCATGAAAAAAGACGTTAATAAAACCGATTCGATTTTACGGGCAACCCATGGATCGATTAAAAAGCCCATAAACCTTAATGACACCAATATTTCTTGTTATGTGCTTGAAAATAAGCAGCGTGTACTATCTGGGAGAGGTATGCAAGCGGCATTAGGATTAGGACAAGCCCATGGTACAATACTGAAAAAATTATTAGATAATGCCATAATTAAGCCTTTCATAACGAGTGAGTTAGCCATTGAACTTGAATCACCCATTTCTTTTATTCGTCCAGGTAGAGGTGGAAAGGTTGCACAAGGATATGATGCTATTATTTTACCTAAGTTGTGCGATGTTATATTGGAGGCAAGAAAATCTGGAGTCTTAAATAAGTATCCTAAATTATTGCTTATTGCAGAACAATGTGAAATGCTTACAAGGGTGTTCGCCAAGGTTGGTATTATTGCATTAATTGATGAGGCAACAGGATATCAACAAGTTAGATCAAGGAATGAAATCAGAGAACTTCTTACACATTTCATTAGTCAAGAATTGATTCCATGGGAAAAAACATTTCCAGATGAATATTATAAACAACTATTCCGATTGAAAGGATGGACCTATGATCCATTATCTGTTAAACGACCACAGGTTTTAGGTAAAATTACAAACACGATAATATATGATGTTTTATCCCCAGAATTGCGAAAAGAATTACAAATCAGAACACCCAAAAGTGAAGCGGGTAATTACGTTGCAAGATTTCATCAATGGATGACAAAAGATATTGGTAGCCCAATTCTAAAAGGACAACTCCAACAGGTCATTGTTTTAATGAAAATATCTCCAACATGGCTGCATTTTCAAAGAAACTTTGCAAGAGCCTTTGGTGGTCAGCAGATTTTAGATTTTGAAGAAAAGGAATGATTTCACATTAGAATTTAACTACTACCCAAATACTTCATTATTAAAAACTTATGCTACCTTGAACTGATACAAGAATTTCTGGAACTCGATAAACAGATTCCGGCTCTAACTGACTCCCCAAATTCTTCCTTGGCATCAGTGATAGCCTGATATTTCTGTTGCAACGGAACCGGAACAAAACCTCACCGTCCCCTCAAGGAGGCTAAATTCGTGGTTTGTCCTACCCCTTTCCCCGAAAACTCGTACCTTCGGGCAGATAAATCTTCTCACCATCCAACCCCACATGGCAAAACAAGTTAAGGCTGACATCGACTTCGAGCGTGAACTCTGGACCGCCGCCAATGAACTACGTGGAGCAGTTGCCGAGAACCAGTACAAAGATTTTGTCCTCTCTTTGCTATTCCTCAAACATCTGTCGGAGCGATATGATATGAGACGGGAGGAATTAGCAGCACTGGTCCAGCAACCGGAATCGCACTATTATACAACAGATCCTAAAGAGATCGACTACGTTCTGGATGATCCAGATGAATACAAGGCAAAGAACGTTTTTAAATTACCCACAGAGGCCACCTGGGCGTTTTTACAAGAGAATGCCGAGCAGGATGATATCAAGGTTAAGATTGACAAGGCATTTACCATCATCGATGATATCCTGGCTGACACTGATCCCAACCTGAGAGGGATACTACCTCCGATCTTTGTTCGTAGCCAATTGTCAGCACGGCAAACGGGCGGGATCATCAACCTGTTCTCACAAAAGAAGTTTTCTGAAAAGGAGAACCCGGAATCAGATATCCTGGGCAGAATATACGAATACTATATCGGCCGGTTTGCAATGGCTGAAGGTTCTGGTGCCGGACAATTCTTTACACCGGGATCTATCGTTCGCCTCCTGGTGGAGATGTTACAACCATTTCATGGCCGGATCTTCGACCCCGCCTGTGGAAGTGGCGGAATGTTTGTCCAATCGATGAAGTTCATCCAGGAGCACGGCGGTAATAAAGGCGATATCTCGATTTATGGTCAGGATCGCTATGAAGGGACTCTGAGGTTGTGCAAGATGAATTTATTACTCAGGGACCTACCTTTTGACCTCAAAGTGGGTGATTCGCTATTGGACGATAAGTTCCATGACCTGAAGGCAGACTTTGTGATCGCCAATCCGCCTTTTAATGTATCCCAATGGCATCCAGAGGATCTGGCTGATGATGACCCAAGGCTATTTGGCAAAAGAACTGAATACACCACTGATGGGAATGCAAATTTTATGTGGATGCAGACCTTCTTTTCCCACTTGAATGATTTGGGAACGGCCGGATTCGTAATGGCTAATGGTGCGATGACTACTAACACAGTCGGTGAAAAGATTGTGCGGCAATACCTCGTTGATAATGGGGTTATCGACTGCATTGTCAGGCTCCCAGAAAAACTTTTCATGACTACTGGTATCCCGGCCTGTCTTTTCTTCCTCAGCAAAAACCGTGAGGGTAGAGATGGATTCCGGGAAAGGAAGGGAGAAATCCTTTTCATTGATGCATCCAAAATGGGTTCCATGGCTACGAGGAAACTGAAGGTCTTTAGTGATGAGGATGTGCAAAAGATTTCAACTGTTTATCACGAATGGCGGACCAAGACTGGAAACTATGAGGACATCGCAGGGTTATGTAGAGTGGCGACATTAGATATGGTCAAGGCTCAAGATTACAAATTAACACCTGGTATTTATGTGGGAACTGAAGAGTCAGTGGATGATGGAGTTCCTTTTGAAGAAAAGATAATTAGTCTAAGTAAAAAACTTTCTGCTCAATTTGTCGAATCACATAGAATCGAAGAGGTTGTATTAAAGAATTTTAAGAATTTTATTAATTAAGTATGGTCAAGAATCTGATCTATACCTCAATCGGTAAATCAATATTTGATCATTCCACATTTGTTAGTGAAACCACTAACCTTTATAGGTTTATTAGCCTTGAATCACTACTCAAAATCCTGTCGGGCAAGACTATTCGATTTTCAAACCCGACTGAGTGGGATGATCCTTTTGAAAAACACTTTCTTAATGCTGAGTTTAAAATTGGTAAGAAAAATTACACGTTGCCTTTGAGGGACAGGGCTTATTGTTTATGTTTCACGGGGACATATTCCAGTGAGGCGTATTGGTACACATACATTAGGAATAATGATGGAGTAAGAATAAGCGTTCAATCCGAGGCATTAATTAAATACCTACAAGACCAATTGTTGAATAATAGAGCGATTGAAACCATCTATATCGGTAAAGTTAAATATGAATTTCAGAAGAACATCGATGCCCATAAGAAGGAGTTAGGCCTCCTACCCGGATTTAAAGATTCCATTCTGAACAACGAAATTATTGAAGAACAAGTAAAACTACTTTTATTCAAACGCAATGCATTTGCGTATGAAAACGAGAGGAGAATTATTATTGTTAAAAAAAGTGATGTTATGACTCGCAAATCATTTATTGATTTGAAGATAGATCCTTTAGAGTTATTCCAAAATACAACTATTGTACTGGATCATCGATTGGGATCGTTTACTGCGGACCATTTTATCACATTTCTCAAAAAATATTTTGGTACGTCAACAATTCGGATTGTGAAATCTGGCCTAACTGATAAAAAGTATTCTTCAACAACAATTGTCTTATAAATAATGACAAACTGGGATAAGACCACAATTAGTGCAGTCGTTGACTTATTCGGAGGTGGAACACCGAAGACAACCGTCAAAAGATATTGGGATGGTGCAATTCCATGGATTAGTGTTGTTGATTTTCATGGGGATGCCAAACACATCATAAAAACTGAAAAGTGTATCACAGCGGAAGGTTTGAAGCATTCTTCAACAAGGATTTTGCCTTGTGGTAGTGTTATTGTATCAGCCAGAGGAACAGTTGGGGAGATCGGGGTGCTAAGTGGTGAAATGGCTTTCAATCAGTCATGTTACGGGTTAGTGGCGAAACACACGCTTGCAAGTAATGATTATTTATATTATTTGTTAAAATACAAAGTCCATCAACTCAAAAATCATTCTCATGGTAGTGTCTTTGATACAATTACAAGATCCACATTTGATGAAATTCAGATTGATTTACCGCCTATCCAAGAACAACATATTATCACTTCCATCCTCTCTACCCTTGATGACAAGATCGAACTCAACCTGGAGATGAACAAGACCCTTGAAGATATGGCGATGGCTATTTATAAGGAGTGGTTTGTGGATTTTGGGCCGTTCCGGGATGGTGAATTTGTTGATAGCGAATTGGGGCCGATACCGAAGGATTGGGGGATTTCCAGACTATCAGAGGTCTCATCCAAGATTACTGATGGGGCACATCTAAGTCCGAAGTCGCAGGACATTGGAATGCCTATGGCATCCGTTAAAGACATGACTGATTGGAATATAAATGAAGAATCATGCAGAAGAATCAGCAATACTGATTATCGAACTTTAGTAGATCAAGGATGTAGACCATTGAAAAATGATTTGTTGATTGCAAAGGATGGTAGTTTCTTAAAATATTCTTTCGTGGTTGAACAAGATCTGAATCTGGTTCTATTATCTTCAATTGCGATAATAAGACCGAATGGAAGACTTAATCCCCACTTATTGAATTTTCAATTAAAGTCAGATTCTGTTCACGAAAGGCTAAAGTCAATTGTAACGGGTGCTGTAATTCAACGTATTGTATTAAAGGATTTTAGGGAATTTAAGATTGTTTTGCCGCAACAGCAGGATCAAAAGATAATCGCTGACAAAATTGGGGCACTAATGGATCAGATCTGGAATAATAATAGAGAAAACAAAATATTAATGGAAACACGTGACTACCTTCTCCCCAAACTTATTAGTGGCGAAATTCGGGTCAAGGATGTAGAGCAGCATCCGCTATAAAGAGATCTCCATGGTATACCAAGGACAAAATAAGGTCTCACAAGGGGCTATGCAAAAGGTAGCCCTGGCGAGCAATCGAAAATCAAAAAAAAAGGTTGCCATTGGCAGCACTTCCCAACACAGGCAAGAGATATTGCAGAGATTACCCCGGTATTCAAAACGTAAGCAAAACGATAGAGAATCAATACAAGAAGTATCAGTGGATGCTATAATCCATAGGTTCAATATCCCCTTTAAAAAATTAAAAAAAATTGCCGGCAGTTGCGATATTTTTAAAAGGACCAGCCTCAGGCCAAAAATAAGGGATATCGCAAGTACTATTAATCCGAATGATTTTGACTTTCTCGCTGCCGTTTGTTCAGATAATCGCCTGGTAAATCTCTTGGTTCAATATAAAAAGAAGCCGATGCATCAAAAGCTGGTGTCAAAACAAAAGGTATCTGATGGATTCCACCTCATTTTAATTGGGAGAGAAAAGGCGTGAACAAACTAACCGAATCCGATGTAGAATTGGCTGCCATTGAGTGGTTGAATCAAGCAGGTTACTCATATATCCATGGATCTGACATCACCAGACCATTAAAAAGTGTTGTTCTTGAGGATCGGTTTCATGCATATTTGTCAGAGGCTTATCCTCAGTTACCCGAAAAGGAAGTGATGGAGGTCATGCTCCTACTCCTGTCCAATCAAGGAAGTGATATGGATTATCGGAACCGGGATTTTCACTTAAAATTGTCCACGGGTATTGACTACTCATGGACCGATAAGGCAGGCAATCTGCATTTAGAGCATATCTACCCAATCAATTATTCCAACCCTGAGCAGAACGATTTTCTTTGTGTCAATCAGTTCTCCATACAGGGAAAGAATGCAAGGAGGCCCGATCTGATCATCTTCATCAATGGTATCCCACTCATTGTATTTGAGTTTAAGAACCCATTTGATGCCACAGCCACGGTCGATAATGCCTTCAACCAAATACAGCATTACAGGGAGGATATCCCTATACTTTTTGAATATAATGCTCTGACCGTCATTTCTGACGGAACAGAAACCTTGTCGGGGATGTTTTCATCCGGTCGGGAGTGGTATGCACCATGGAAGTCGATCGATGGCGAAACGACGGTTGAAGATGGTCATGCCTTGCATTCCCTGATACTCGGACTATTGCCGAAACCAAGGTTGCTAACGTATATCCGGTATTTTATTTTCCATGAAGACCATAGTGGAACGCTGATCAAGAAAGGAGCAAAATACCATCAATTTTTCGGTGTGCTGGCGGCAGTAGAACATACTCTTGATGCAATCAAACCCAAAGGAGATGGGCGTATCGGGGTCATCTGGCACACCCAAGGAGCAGGTAAAAGTATTTCGATGGCCATCTTCACTGGGATACTTCGGCAACTACCTGAACTCAGAAATCCTACCATCCTTGTGCAGGTTGACCGGAACGACCTTGATCGCCAGTTATACGACAACTTCATCTATGCCAAGGATCTCACTGGATCAATTTCGCATGCTAAGACTACTATTGAACTAAGAGAGCTTCTTTCATCTGAAGGTGGAGGGGTTATCTTTTCAACTATTGAGAAATTCCGGCTGAGAGCTGATGAAAATGGTGACCGGGAGATAACGCACCCTGTATTATCTTCACGGGAGAATATTATTGTCATAGCTGACGAGGCCCACAGAACCCAATACGGCCTGTTGGATGGGTTCGCATCTTTTCTCAGGACCGCACTCCCAAATGCATCCTTCATTGGATTTACGGGCACTCCAGTGGATCTAAAAGATGCCGATACCTGGGAAGTGTTCGGGGAAACGATCCATGTATATGACATCAAACAGGCTGTCGAGGACAAGGCTACCGTCCCCATTTATTATGAACCACGGTTGGCTCAACTGCATTTATCCAATGAGGGGATCGATGAAGAGGCAGAAGAGATTGTCAGAGGATTGCCGATCGATGAATCCAACCACCTGAAATGGGCCGCTATTGATGATGCCGCTGGAGCTTATGAGCGGGTAAACAAGGTAGCAACAGACATTCTGGAACATTTCACGAAAAGAAATGCGATTCTTCCGGGGAAAGGAATGATCGTGTGTATGAGCAGGAGGAATTGCGTAAGGATGTATGATGCCATAACCGCCCTCCCCGGTTGCCCTGAGGTTGCAGTTGTAATGACCGGAAACATCTCGACCGATCCACCAGCATGGAACAAACATTTACGAACCACAGAAAGTCAGGAGGCGGTCAAATCCAGGTTTAAAGATCCTGATGATCCACTGAAACTGGTTATTGTCCGGGATATGTGGTTGACGGGATTTGATGCACCGGCAGTGCATGCCATGTATATTGATAAAATTATGCACGGTCATAACTTGATGCAGTCCATAGCAAGGGTTAACCGGGTATTCAGAGATAAACCGGGTGGAGTCATAGTTGACTACATTGGGATTGGGGACCGGCTGAAGGATGCCACCAAGAAATATACAAAAGGTGGAGGTCGGGGAGATGTGACAATTGATGTGGATGCTGCATTCTCAGAATTAGTGGAGCAATTGGGATTAGCCAATACCTTTTGGCCAGATGGTTTTGATTATTCGAGGTGGAGAGCCTTGTCTACTGGAGATAAACAATTGCTTGTCAGCAGGGCAGTAAACCATATTGTAAAGGAAGATCAGGTTTCGGAGGACTTTCTCCTGATAGAGAAAAAGGTTTCGGCGCTGACCACTATGGTTAGTTCACATCCCTTAATAAATAACATTAGTCTCGACATCATCTTCGTTCAGCACGTTGGGGTATGTGTGCGGAAATTAAAACATCCACCGGGTCCATCCCGCATGGCCGGTGAGGGAATTAAGGATCTTGTCAGGAGGAGCATTGAGTCCGATGAGATTGTCGATATCTACGCCATGGCCGGTGTTGAAAAACCGGATATTTCCATCCTCAATGATGATTTCCTGATTGGGGCAAAGGATAAGAAATCTGGTCTTGCCATCAAAGTTGAATTGCTCAGGCAGATCCTGAACAATGAAATCAAGTACCGGATGTCGAAGAACATCATTAAGTATACCTCGCTGAAGGAACAGGTGGAGAAAATTATCGAATTATACCACAAGAATGCATTCGACTCATATACAACTGTACTGGAATTATTAGAAAGGACGAAAGAACTCAAAGAAGAAGATCACCGCAAGAAAGAACTCGGTTTAAGCGAAGAGGAACTGGCCTTTTACGATATACTGGCCCATCACAAAGGTGCAATCCAGGATATCGGATTGATTGCAGACATTGTCCGTAACGTGACGGAGGCAGTTCGAAAAAACCTCCAGATCGACTGGTACAAGAAAGAGAACGCCAGGGCAGCGATCCGACTGGCTGTTAAAAGAGAACTCCGGGGAAAAGTGGATATTACAGAGTTAAATGCAATTCTGGTTGAGATTATTGAACAGGCAGAGGGGCAGTATAGGGAGTGGCCGATGGTGGGGTAGTATTATGGTTATTGAGGAAGAGTTTATTTTAATAGCGTCATAAATTGGACAAGGCCCAACTCGTACTTTTGGATTCTAAACCCTTATGTATCAATGAATTTATGGTATCTATTTTAAAATGTTCATGTTACGGTATCCATTTTACAACCAACGGGTTAATTCTTTGATACACTTGTTGATAACTTTAATTTCATTCTTTCCCAGAGTTGTTTTAATTTAGCATGACGATTTCATTTAAGCTGCTAAACCTCAAAGGGAAACATTGCTCAAATACTTTAGTAAAAATTTGTTTGGAAATTTAATAAAGTATACTTTGGCGCGTTATTTCAAAAATAAGACCCCAAAACCAGTAAACATGAAGGAAAATGGTAAGCTGTTGACCTTGTCCCCCAAGGCCAATGAAATTATTTGCAAGCAGACCGGCGTTTCGTCCATCGAAGAACTTGATCGCATGCCTTTTGGCAGTTTTTCAGATGTACCGCTCACGACTTCATCTGTTATGAAGATTTGGGGTATTATCCAAATGGTTATCCGGGGTAATGTAGCGTTGAAAAGAGGGCATATCTTCGATACCTTTGAATTGGACGCCGACTACAAGAAGAAAATGGCAAAATTACGTATGCCTTAATTCTTGTCCCTAAGCCCAATATCCCATGTTTAATGCTGAAGAACTTACGTCACTTAAGGCTCTAATACATGAGTACTATCAATTAAAACGAGCCATACTATTTGTTGAAAGTCTGGATCCCAAAACCAAAGTAAACATTCAGTTACTAAAGGAACAAAGGGATGCCTTAGACCATGTGATGAGCCTTTTCCGGAATAAAATTGATCCGAACCCTGCAGATAAGGATAATTACTTCAAAATCAATATTGAAAAGGCCTTGGGGCATTTTTACCGCGCTGGTTTTGACACCTATGATTGTGAGGTTTTAATTGCCAAAGATGAATTGGAGAATTTTCTACAAAACTTCCCACCAGATGTTTGCCATACAGTAATACCTGAGTATACGCAGAAGAAGAGTGCCCTTAGAAAACTCGTAACTAAGATGGCGGATTTACGGGGTCAGAAGGATGCAGGAATTGATCTCAGTCCAATTTTCAATGAGTATATTGAAAAACTACGTACATTCAAAGACATTTCCGATGAAATATACGGTTGTGAGGAGGAACTGAATAACTATAAAAATTCAGTAAAGAGGTTTTGGAAAAAGGAATTTTGGAAAGGTTTTGCCCTGGTTGTTTTGGGTGTTATGATAACCTTATTGTTTGAGATAGTTAAAGATTCCATAAAGGGGGAAAACCCTCATAACCTTCAAACTCCTCAAACAACTCAGACGCCTGCAAAGAGTTAATCATTATCTACGAATAACATTCTTCGCAAATTACCAACCGTTTTTTTCGTAATCCACGTACCACAAAGGAACAAAACCACAGATCATCATTGATTACACTGACTGTTTTAGTTCTCGCGTAAAAAACGGATGGTCAATCAGGTCTAACGCATTCTCCTTCGTTTTTATGCGAATATATTTCAGAAATGACCGCTCTGTCTTATGACCGGTAATCAGCATTATTTTAATTGTAGGGATTCCGGCATAATAAGCATTAGTGGCAAAACTTCTGCGAGCGGTATGAGTTGACACCAGTTGCCACTTGAACAAGGTTTCTTCATGTCTTAAATTGCCATTCGTCCTATGAATCAGTTCTTTACTATTTAATTTTGCTGCTGCTGCTATCTCTTTTAAATATTCATTGGTCTTCTGATTCGACAGGACCTTCGGCATATCCCAAACATATTTATTAAGAATGTTCAATACCTGCGGATTCACAGGAACAGAAATTGGTAAGCCAGTTTTGATCATACGAAGGGTTAACATATAACGGTTATCAACTGATTCAATGTTTTCCTTTCTTAATTGATGGTAGTCTGAATAACGCAATCCGGTAAGGCATCCTACGACAAACCAATCCCTGACACGATCCAATTTGCCATCTTGCTTTAGTTTCAGGTTTGCGATGGCATCAATCTCCGCCTCGTTGAGATAGATGGTGTCAGCATCTTCCTCAACCGTTTTAAAATGTTTCTTGCGGAAATCCTGATTGACCACATAACCACGATCATCAGCATCAGCCAGGAAGACCTTGATATTCTTGATATTTGTGCCGATAGTATTTGTGCTTGAAGGTTTTTCCATGAAATACCGGACAAACGCATCATAAAAATTCAGATCCATCTCGGTCAGACGATACTTTTTGCCGGTTTTTTTCTCAAAGGCTTCAAAATGCCTCTTGGTAGTGTGATAATTCCTCATTGTATTAGATTTCTTGTTAGACCTTGCGATGAAATCGTCAATGAAGGCTCCGAAAAGAAGGATTTTAGCCTCGTCAGGTTGTTTACGAAATACCTTGTCCAATTCCTCCTTCATCTGTTTTGGTGATGGAATTTGACCGTTGTAGCGGAAATTGCCATAAATTCTTGTCGTTTCTGTCCCATATCTGTCTAATTGATCTTTGATATCCTGATATTGCCTTATCGTACCATCCTGCGGTGGTGTTTTAAATTCCTTTTTGTACAGTAATGGGCGTTGCTCCTCTTTAATCCAGTGATTCGGGTCAATGGAAAGAGGAAGGTAATAGGTCAATCGCTTCCCTTCGTAATAAACCCGAAGGTAGATCATTGATAAGCCTTCCTTGTTAGCAACTTTAAGTTTGAACTGTGGTTTTAAGCCTGGCATGGTATTACTATTTAACATTAATATGAATAGGTGCGGTCATAGGTGCGGTCAACAGTTAACTTTTGCATGTTTTTTATAACCTCGAACCTCTCAAAAACAATAATGAATAAAGGCTAAAGATGTAACAATGGTGATGTTTACGTTAAATATTGTATAATAGTTACGGTACCCCGGCTCTGGGTACACGCCGAAAGGCAGAAGGCTCAAGAAATTGAGCCTTTTTTAATTGGTGGGTGATGTATTGAAAGTAGCCGGGAAAGAGAAGAAAAATGTTGAACCCTTTCCTTTTTCCGATTCAAGATAGATCCTTCCGCCAAGTTGTAACAGAATACCTTTCGCAATCGACAGGCCGAGTCCTGTACCTTCAAAAGCTCTTGTATTGGAACCATCTTCCTGCATAAAATCCTTAAAGACGATCGTTTGACTCTCCTCCGAAATTCCGATTCCGGTATCCTTAACACGGCAATGAAGTTCATGGTCACTGATCCTGAATCCAACCGTTACCGATCCCTGCTTGGTAAATTTTATGGCATTATCAATCAGGTGGCTAATGATTTTATAAAGCAGGTCCTTGTCGGCATTGACCACAGTATCGGATTCGACATTGTCCATCTCAATGGAAAAGCCCAGCTTCTTGGCTTCACAGAGAGGCCTATATTTCCCAATTATTTCATTAACAACAATTTTCAGCCAGAAATCGCTCTTATTCACCTCCAGGTTGCCAGAAGAAATCAGGGAAATATCAACAAAATTACTGACTGTCTGCAATAGTCTGGCACTGCTTTGATCCATGATTTTTAAATAGGTGCCCTTTTCTTCAGGCAGCGTTTCCGGGTCTGCCAGGAGATTGCCAAAACCCAGAATACCATTAAGAGGAGTACGAATTTCGTGCGAGATATTGTTAAGAAATGAAGATTTCAGCCTGTCGCTTGCCTCGGCCTTTTCCTTTGCTTTCTTCAAATCAATATTATTCATCTCCAGTTCGAAAGTACGCTCCCTGACTTTATCCTCCAGAATTTGATTCTGGTCGCGTAGCTGCCGGTGAAGAAACCTTGCATACAAAAGGTTTTTAATCCGCAGGCCAACCTCGATCAGGTCGAAGGGCTTGGTTAAAAAATCTGATCCTCCACTGGATAAGGCACGTTGTTTAGCCTCTTTGGTGGCATCGGCAGTAAGCACCAGAATAGGCAGATAGGTATTTGTAGGTATGCAAGACTGCAGCTGCTCCATCACCTCAAAACCATTAAGGTAAGGCATCATCAGGTCAAGCAGAATCAGGTCGGGATTAAATTCAGCAAAAAGCCTAACAACTTCCCTGGGATCCTTTGTTGAACGGACGTTTGAATACCCTTCCATCAAGAGGAAAGTTTCCAGGACATCAATATTAGCAACCTGATCATCCACAATGAGGATATTGGATTGTTTTAAATCGATATCGATCATAACCTTAACCTTTGGATTAACTTCAATACAATGATACTTATTTTAACACCCGAAAGTCTCGTCAATAACTTTCAATAATTCCGCTATTTCAAGAGGTTTGGTCAGATATTTCCTGGCGCCCTCCCTTATTAATTTCAGGTACTGCTTCGGTGTAGCATCAGCACTGATAATTACCACGGGTATGCTTTTAACCTTTTCATCCGCCAGAAGGCGCCGGAGCACTTCACTCCCATGAATATCCGGAAGGTTGAGATCGAGCAAAATAATATCGGGCTTGTGCTGCCGGGCGAGCGCGACAGCCTGTCTGCCATGAATATCTGCAATCAGTTTTATACCGGGCCGATGGACTGAAAGCAACTGCTCAACCAACTCAATATTGGAATTATTATCCTCGATGTATAAAATTGTTCCCGCATTTGCAGGAATATCGGGTTTAATATTGATTAAGTCGCCACCATTGATTGCTGTTTCGATCTGGCTTTCAATGACTGGCAGTTCGATCCAGAAAGTGGAGCCCTCGCCCACTACGCTGCTCACACCCATAAAACCACCCATAGCTTCCATCAGCTTCTTCACTACCGAAAGGCCAAGACCAGTACCTTCGGTTTCAGTTTTCTCGGCTCCAATACGTTCAAAGGGAGTAAAAAGTTTGGGCAGGTCGGCAGGGGATATTCCGAGTCCGCTGTCGCTTACAGAAATTCGGAGATTTTCTTTTCCAGCATAACCCGCATCCGTGAGTTCTGTTTCAACATGGATCCAACCACCTTCCCTGTTGTATTTTACGGCATTGCTCAGTAAATTCAGCAGTACCTGTTTCAATCGCTGGCGATCCGATTTGACAAACAGCTTACTCTCCGGCGAAGAGATGATTTTCATTTTAATGTTACGGTCGAATGCCTGCGGCTTGATATAATCAAGCATTTCACCAATCAGACCGTCAACATCTACCGGTTCAAGTGATAAAGAGAGCCGGCCGGCTTCGATGCGTGAGATATCAAGGACCTCATTTATCAGGTCGAGAAGGTGTTTCCCACTCCTCATAATATGGGTAACTCCCTTCTTTTGCCCCGCATTGAGTTCTCCCATTTCAAGCAGCTGAGCGAACCCCAGAATAGAATTCATCGGCGTTCTCAGCTCAAGGCTCATTCGCGATAGAAATTCACTTTTTGCCAGATTGGCCTGTTCTGCCGCAAGCCGGGCCTGCCTCAGGTCCTCCTCAGCCTTAATCCGGTCCGAGATATCGATATTTACGGTAAGCAGGCAACGGATATCCCCGATAAAGATTGAATCTGCCGACAATAATCCAGTTTTCTCCACTCCATCTTTTGTCCGAATTTTTATCTCCCACTTTCTAACCGGAATAGCGGCATCAAGAGTGTCCAAAATTCTCTTTCTCAAATTCAGATCAACAAAAAGCTGAAGACCCAGGTTTGTATTGCCGATTATCTCCTGACGGGTATATCCCATCACCTCGAGGAAAGCATTATTAATATCAAGATATTCTCCGTTTTCAAAATTGGAGATCGCCATCATGGCTGAGTTAGACTGGAAGGCTGTCGAGAATTTCTGCTCCGACAATTTAATTTTGGAGATATCCTTGCTAACAATAAAATATACTTCCTGTCCATTCCAATGACCCCGCTTCACTCTAGTTTCAACAGGAATCTGATCACCGTTCTTAGTGAGGATGGGTACAGAAGACAATTCAATTGTTCCTGCCAGCATACCTTTCATCTCGCCAACTACCTCAGCCAGACGGTCGTTAGGATAGAGATGATCGTATTTTTTCCCTGTAAGTCCGGTTGGTCCATAACCGAGACGGACTATTACGGTTTCATTGACGTCAATGATAATCCCCCTGGAATCGAGAACAAACAGAAAATCATCTATGGTATTAAAGAAGGTGGCATAATTCTGCCTTGTTTGTTCGAGCAAAGTTTCAGCAATCATACGCTCGGTAATATCCCGGGCAGCAGCGTAAATAAAAGAACCAACGGGAACACTGTGCCATTCGATAAAGCGATAATCCCCCTCTTTAGTCCGGTAACGGTTAATAAAGTTAAGGATAGGATTTTGTTCGCTCAATTCATTCATTGCATCCAGAGTAGCCTGAATATCGTCAGGATGAACAAACTCAAGGAACTGCCTATGCTCCAGTTCAGCGGTTGAATATCCGAGCAGATTTTCCCAGGCTTTATTAACCCTGATAAAATATCCGCTGGTATCGGCAATGCAAAGCAGGTCGAGAGCAACATTGAAGAAATTCTCCAGCTCCTGAGTCTTTTCCTGCAATGCCTCTTCAATTTGCCTCCGCTCCTCGATTTCCTGTAAAAGGTTTTCGTTGGTAACCGAAAGTTGGGTAGTCCTCTCTTCAATCCTTTGTTCAAGGGTGGCATTAAGGTCGCGAATTTCCTGTTCGATTTGTTTTCTATGCGTAATATCCTGCTTCACCGCGAGATAATTTATGACATTCCCTTTCTCGTCGTGAATAGGGCTGATCGAGATACTCTCCCAATACGTCTCCCCGTTTTTCCGATTGTTGATCCATTCGCCCGACCACCCCTTTCCCTGCCGGAGGGTATCCCAGAGTTCATCATAGGTTTGACGGGGAGTGAGCCCTGATTTCAGAATATTCGTATTCTTGCCAATCACCTCCTCCATCGTGTAACCGGTAGTGGTGGTAAACGCTGGGTTGACGTACTCAATATTGGCATCAAGGTCAGTTATTACGATAGATACAGGACTTTGATCAACTGCCATGGAGAGTTTTTGAATTTCCTCTTCTTTTTGCTTTTTATCCGTGATATCCCGGATAAAAGCTAAAACCCGGTCGGGCCCCATCCTCACTAATCTTGTTTCATAATGATATTCCTCGGAATTCCGGGTGGTATCATATTCATAAGTGACCACTTTTTCAGTGGCTATGCATTCTTTAATCTTCTGAAGGTGAAGATCCGCAATTTTGGGTTCATAGATTTTTGAAACATGGATCCCGATAATCTGATCCCTTGGTACAGGAATTCGCTTAGGATCATTGGTATAATATTCGATGCAAACACCGTCTTTGTCTGAAATCAGGATCAAATCAGGCAGTGCTTGAAAAATAGCATTTGATCTTGCGTTTTGCTGCTTGATTTCCTCCTCAGCCAGTTTCTTTTCTGTTATATCAATATTCACGCCTTTCAAAGAGATCAGTTCGCCTCCGTCATAAACAGGAACCACGTTATCCTGGATCCATTTAAAGGAGCCATCAGGCATGACAATTCGCAGATCGATGCTACCCGCCTGATGTGTCTTCGACATTTCCTCCATCAGATCATCCACTAAATGGTAATCATCCGGATGTACCATTTTATTGAAGGCATTGTTGTCGAGCACTTTCTCAGCAGGTTCCAGTCCGAGCAATCGAAAAAGGTTTTTTGACCAGATTACCTCATTGGTACTCAGGTCAAGCTCCCAGCTTCCCATTTTTGCAATCTCCTGAGCATAGTTCAGGGTAGCCTCACTTTTGATAAGTATTTGCTGTGTCTTAATGCGTTCGGTGATATCCTCCTTAACTGCACGATAATGGGTTATCTTGCCATTAAGGTCAGTGATAGGAGAAATGGTTGAGGATTCCCAGTACAGCTCGCCGTTTTTTCTTTTGTTATGGAATATTCCGTGCCATTTATCGCCGGTGGTTATGGTTTTCCACAGCTTTTCATATTCCATGGAATTCGTTTCACCCGACTTCAGAACCCTCGGATTCTTACCCAGAAGCTCATGAAGTTCATAACCGGTCGTTTCGGTAGCCTTGGGATTTGCATATTCGATGTTTCCGTCGAGATTGGTAATTACAATACTCACTGGGCTTTGCTCAACGGCTCGCGAGAGTTTCAGAAGTTCCTCCTCATCTTTCTTGCGGTCGGTAATATCTGTCAATGAGCCGATGCCACCAATCATACTGCCATTCTGAACAATAGGCTTAGTTGAAGAGCGTACCCAACGGAGGGAACCATCTTTAGCATAATAACGGTATTCCAGGAATGAAAAATCTTTTTGGCCCAGATGTGCCAAAGCCTCTGTAAGTATTGGCCGGTCATCCGGATACATGAATGCAAAGAAATTCTTCCCGATCAGGTCTTCCGGGGTATATCCCACAATTCTTTCTATGGAGGGGCTTACATACAAAACCGTACCGGTATTGTCGATTTCATAAATCGCATCATTGATATTTTCCACCAGTTTCCTGAACCTCTCCTCAGTTCGGAAAAGCATGCTTTCAGTTTTCTTCCGCTCCGAAATATCGCGGGTAACAAAAATCATGCTCACCGGGTTACCTTCGGCATCACGAATAAACTGACCGTTCACCTCGATGTCAAAAATTGATCCGTCAGCACGGATTCCCTTATATTCCGTGGCGCCGAAAAAATTTCCCCGGAACATATCTGTGATACCCTGCATTGCTCTAACATGATCCTCAGGATGAATATATTCCAGCAGGCTATGCCCTCCAAAATTGAAGGAATTGTCATACCCGAACAGTTCAAAAGCCCTGGGAGAAGTAAGGAGAATTTTACCCTCAAGATCGGTAATCGTAATTAAATCTGGCGAAGCATCGAGGATAGAACGGTAGAGCGACTCACTGTTCTGAAGTTCCAGGTCAATCTGCTTTCTATCGGTGATATCAATCAGGGTTCCGGTGCCACCAATAAAATCTTTGCCGTCAAATTTTGCCTTTGTCGACAAACGTACCCAGCATGTTACGCCGGTTTTGGATCTGATCTTATATTCGTTCTCAATTTCATGGACATCTTTAAGAAGCAGAAGCCTTTCAGACAGAAACTTACCTGCCTCTCCAACAAAATCAGTGAAATTTTTACCGATTACTTCCTTCGGTGAAAAACCAACAATCCGCTCAACTGAAGGGCTAATGTATTTGATGACACCCTTAGGGTCAATCTCATAAATAACGTCATGAATATTCTCGATCAGTTCGCGGTATTTTTCCTCACTTTGGTACAGGGCCAGCTCCTTTTCCTTCCGCTGAACAAAATTCCCCAATCTTTCCGCTATTGCGAAAATAAGATCTTCCTCCTCCTTCAAAAATGGACTGGCAGGATCGAAGCCACAATTCTCATTATAGCATACTATTACCCGACCTATAGTTTTTCCTGAGGTAACAATATCTCTCAACAGGTACCAGCTCGTCATCCGGAAATTTTCGGTTTTATAAACCAACCCTTTAATATCAATGGAGGCAGATGTAACTTCCGGGAATTGCCATGCATCCGGAATTATGCCAACAATCTGTTTTAAGGTATCACTGAAAGACAGATCATCATTGGCCATAAAATGTGAAATACGGTTGTGGCAATGAAGTTCCTTAAGCCGTTCCTTTAGTTTAAAATCGAGATCATTCCGAATGGACAAATCATTGCTAAAGGATTTTTTAGCCTGATCGAGTTCGAGCCTTAATTCGCCTAATTCAATGATCAGATCTTCTCTGGATTTATCCTTTTCATCCATTCGATTCGCATTATATTGCTAAAGTTAATAAATTACAAGATTAACTGAAAATCAGAATTTAACCGTTTCGTTCGTCAAATTGTATGGAAGGCCATTCGAATGGCTGTTGTTAATAAAATCTTCTTACCTTTGTCGCCTCATTATAAATCACATCATTGATCATGGGAAAAGGAGATAAAAAAACCAAACGCGGCAAGTTATTCATGGGATCTTACGGGGTTTCAAGGCCAAAGAAATCTGATGCTAAACCGGTAGTAAAAGCCGAAACAAAGTAGAGGCGCATAATTGCGTCTTTTTTCAGCCTCTCAAATGAATTCCAGCGAAGATAAACAGGCACAGTTCGATCGCCGGTATCTGCGAATGGCTCGGATCTGGGCCGAAAATTCATATTGTAATCGCCGGAAAGTCGGAGCCCTGATTGTAAAAGAACGCATGGTCATATCCGACGGGTATAATGGCACCCCCACCGGTTTCGAAAATATCTGCGAGGATGATTCAGGAAATACCAAAGCGTATGTCCTTCATGCCGAGGCAAATGCCATTACTAAAGTTGCTCAGAGCAGCAACAGCTCAAAAGGAGCAACCCTCTATACCACCGCTTCCCCTTGCCTGGAATGTGCAAAGCTGATCATCCAATCGGGGATCGTCAGGGTTGTATACGGAGAAGAATACCGGATTACCGATGGTCTTGAATTATTGAAGAGAGCCGGTATAAGCACCGTATTTCTATCGGTCGAATAAATCCTTCCAACAACATGCCAGGTAAAAATTCCAGAACAGCCATTTGGCTTCCAGTAGCGCTTGCCTGCTGTTTGGTCACAGGTATGTTTATCGGCAATCATTTTCACACCCATAATGGTAGCCAGCTTCCGGTGAAAATATTTAACCGGCAGGATAAGCTCTCCTCTGTTCTCGACTTTATTGAAAGCAATTACGTGGATTCTGTTAAGATTGATTCCATCGAAGAATCAATCATTCCAATAATTCTTGAAAAACTTGACCCTCACAGTATATATATTCCACCTCGGGAATTGATCGGTGTAAATGAAACCTTGCGTGGAAATTTTGATGGTATCGGAGTGCAATTCAATATGCAGAATGATTCCATCCTGGTTATTCAGACTGTAAAAGGCGGCCCTTCCGAAAAGGCCGGGCTCTTGGCTGGTGACCGGATTATCAGTGTGGATGGCGTTACGGTTGCAGGGGTTAAAATGCCCGAAGACAGTATCGTCAACCGTTTGAGGGGCGAAAAAAACTCAGAAGTCAAGGTTGGGATCTACCGGAAACGGACCAGGGAAAACCATGTTTATACCCTTAAACGCGGAATCATTCCTGTATCGAGTATTGATGTTGGGTATATGATCACTTCCGATATAGGCTATATTAAAATAAACACATTCTCGCAGACCACTTATCCTGAATTTCAGGAAGTTCTATCGAAATTAAAGCGCCGGGGATGTCATAAACTTATCATTGATTTGCGCGGGAATGCAGGGGGTATTATGGATCCAGCCATCAGGATAGCAGATGATTTTCTCGATAAAGGGAAATTAATTGTTTATACGCAGGGCCATTCGCGGGCAAGGGAAGAATTTCTTGCCACTCAGGAAGATAGTGGAGAAAATATCGACCTGGCCATCCTTATCGACGAAGGATCAGCTTCCGCATCGGAAATTGTAGCCGGGGCCATCCAGGACAATGATCGCGGCTGGATTGTAGGCCGTCGCTCCTTCGGAAAAGGACTCGTCCAGGAGCAGGCAGTCATGAATGATGGATCAGCACTCAGGCTGACTACCGCACGATATTACACACCCACGGGCCGTTCCATACAAAAATCCTATGCCCACGGACTGAACGATTATTATCACGACATCGCACAACGATATAAAAAAGGTGAATTTATGGTTGCCGACAGCATTCATTTTATCGACAGCCTGAAATTTACCACTCCCGGGGGGCGCATCGTTTATGGTGGAGGTGGAATTATGCCAGACTATTTTGTTCCCTACGATACATCAGGAATAACACCTTTCTTCCTTAAAATCAACACCGCAGGCCTGATCTATAAATATGCCCTAACCTATTCCGATCTCCATCGCGATGAGCTTTCAGCATTTAACAGGGTTGATGAGTTTGTTGATTATCTCGATTCGAAAGATGTTTCAGGCTCTTTTAAAACCTATATCAGCTCGCTTGGGTATAATCCTACGACATTCGAGTGGAAAGAGTCAAAACTGATTATCCGAACCCAGCTAAAAGCCTATATAGCACGCAATTTTCTTGATAATGAGGGCTTTTATCCTGTCATTCAGGCGATAGATAATACACTGAATCAAGCTGTTGAATTATTAAAAGGGAAAACCCCTTAAACCTTGCTTCCTCCGTTCTGTCTAAAGAACAAACAATTAAGTGAGGATGTCATGAAAAACATAATTTTAAAGAGTGCGGGGATTTTAACAGTTCTGTTACTCGCTACGGGAATTTCCTCGTTTGTATCAGCCCAACAAACGAATGTAAGGTTCAGGACCGGTGAGCGGCCCATGATGGCAAATCAGGTGGAAAAGCTTAAGCTCACTGAAGATCAGCAAAAGCAGATGGCCGAACTGAGGGCAAAATTTCAGGAAGAAACCCTGAATGTCAAAAACCTGATCGGGGAAAAAATGGCTCATATCAAAACCCTTTTGGATATGGAAAACCGGGACGTAAATGACCTGGATAAAACCATTGATATGCTTTCGAACTTAAAAGGTGAGCTGATGAAAAAAGGTATTGCTCATCGCGACGCAGTAAAGAAAATTTTGACTCCCGAACAGATGAAAATATGGGATTTTAAAGCTAAACAGCATATTAAGGGCATGATGGAGGAACCCGGACAGCCAGGAATGATGCGCGGAGCCGGCATGCAGATGAGAGGTCGCGGTATGCAGATGGGAGGTCGAGGCATGCAGATGGGAGGTCGCGGTATGCAAATGATGGGCACTTTAAGAGAGGCTGATGAAAAAGAAGTAGAGGTAAATGGCAAAGAGGTTGAAGTTGAAGGAAAAGAGATCGAAGCTGAAGGCAAACCCGCTAACATTGAACGGAAAGTGATCATTATCGATGGAAAACCGATGAAGGTGAAAAACACCAACATTAAGGAAGAGAAGACGAAGAAGAAGAGCGAAAAGAACGAGAAAGAAGACCGATAGACGATAAACGAAGAAGAAGAGCGATAGACGGAAGATAGTAGACCGATAGACGGAAGACCGGGTGCTGGCAAGGGGTTAAATTCCTGAGCCGGGACCCGGTTTTTCAGTTATATTTGACCAAAAGAAATACTATGTCAAAGTTCCCTCACAAGCTGATATTACTGATTCTATTGGCGTTTGCCTTACCTGTAGGTATCAGCCTGACCTATGCCCAGAAAGGTGATGTTTTAATCCGGATAGGGGTAACCACTGATGTTCATGGAGCCTATTTCCCTGCCGACTGGAATACTGGCAAGCAGATACCCGGCTCGCTTGCGCAGGTATCCGCCTGGGCACGGGAGCAACGGAAAACATTGGGAGAGAACCTGATTCTGCTGGATAACGGCGATCTCATACAGGGTGATCCTGCTTCGTATTACTCCAATTTTGTGGATCCCGGGAAACCGAATATTGCGGCCCTGATCCTCAATTTTATGGGCTACGCTGCCGGAAGCGTTGGAAACCATGATATCGAAACCGGTCATCCCGTTTATGACAAGCTGGCCAAAGAATACAAGTTTCCATGGATGGCGGCAAACAGTGTTAAAACGGGTACGAATGAACCCGCATTTAAACCCTATACTATTATTTACCGCTCAGGAATCAAAATTGCAGTTCTTGGTCTGATCACCCCAAAAATCCCCGACTGGCTGCCACCGGCACTTTGGACGGGACTGGAGTTCCTTGACATGATTGAAACTGCCAAAGTTTGGACCCCCAAAATCCTGACCAATGAAAAACCGGACCTGATGATCGGGCTGTTTCATGCCGGATTTGATCCAACCTATGGCCAGGAGCGGGCGGATAAGCCCCTGAATGAAAATGCTTCACGACTCGTTGCCGAACAGGTTGCCGGGTTCGATATTGTGTTTTGCGGACACGATCACCGTTCCTGGAATCTCCGGGTTGCAGGACCCAAGGGGGATTCCGTGCTGATCCTGGGTTCAGAAAGCCGGGCAGTTGAAATTGCCGTTGCCGATATCAGCATGAAAAAAAATGGGAAAAACTGGATTAAATCATCGATTACCGGCACACATCAACAGATGAAAAACTTTGTGCCAGATCCGGAATTCATGACAAAGTTTAAGGGTTATATCGATACCGTTCAGCAATATGTTGATCAACCGGTCGGAACTATTTCGCAAACCATCAACTCAGAGGATGATTTTTTCGGCCCTTCGGAATTTACCGGCCTGATTCACCGCGCTCAGCTTGAACTCACCGGGGCCGATGTTTCCTTTACCGCACCGCTGTCATTCCGGGCAACAATTCCGCAAGGACCGCTGACCGTAAAGGATTTGTTCAGGTTATATCGATTTGAAAATCAGCTGTACACCATTTCCCTGACCGGTTCGGAAATATCAGGATACCTGAATTATTCCTATTCGATCTGGATGAAAACCATGACCGGGCCTGATGATCCCATGATCAATATGGATCAGCAGGCAGACGGCACCTGGCGGCTTAAGAATGCCTATTATAATTTCGACTCAGCAGCGGGAATCGACTATACCGTTGACGTCAGTAAACCGGCAGAGCACATGGTGACGGTCCTGCGCATGTCGGACGGAAAGTCCTTTGACCCTGCCAAAAGATATAAGGTAGTGCTGAATTCTTACCGGGCCAGCGGTGGTGGCAATCACCTCAGTCGCGGTGCCGGTTTGACCAAAGATGAAATGGTTAAAAGGCTAATTATTGCTTCGGATATGGATTTCCGGTTCCTCTTAACCGGCTGGATACGAAAGCAGGGAACCATCAACCCGGTTCAGATACACAACTGGAAAACCATTCCTGAAGCCTGGACTGTTCCGGCTGCCAGGCGAGATGCAGCGCGGTTGTTTACAGGGAAATAAACTATCCACAGATAGCCTGCCCTCGCGGAGGCGGGGGTCGCAGATGTCACAGATAAGAATAAGTCATCTGTGAAATCTGTGTCATCTGTGGAGAAATTTAAAAGCTATGTATAGTTTTTAATGACAGGGCCGCAGAAACCTTGCTAAATTGAATCGGAATCCATAATTTCAGCGATTCTCTGATTCAGACTAAAACCTATAATCTATGGCAAGTTTCCTGAACTCATCCATCGGGAAAAAATTCCTGATGAGTTTATCAGGGTTATTCCTGATATCCTTTCTGCTGGTTCACCTCTTCGTCAACAGCATGATACTGTTCGACAAATCGGGCGTACTTTTCAACAATGCGGCTCATTTTATGGGGACCAATCCGATTATCAGGATTGTGGAACCCATACTGGCAATCGGGTTTATCCTGCACATCATTTACGCAGGTATCCTCACCCTGACCAACCAGTGGGCCCGACCGGTAGGCTACAACAAACAAAAGTCTGGCAACAGCAGCTCCTGGGCCTCCCGGAACATGTTTATTTTGGGATCGCTGATTTTCATTTTTCTGGTGATCCACGTTGCAAATTTCTTCTGGAAAGTGAAATTTTCCGGTAGCGAGTTGCTCGATAAGGGAGCGGTTAACGGAGTAGAAAACACCTATCTGCTGGTCACCACATTTTTCATCAACTGGTGGTGGATTGATATTGTTTATGTGATTGGAGCCTTAGTTCTGGGATTGCACCTTACGCATGCCTTCTGGGCAGCTTTTCAAACCCTGGGTCTCAGTGATAACCGCTGGCGCAAGCGTCTGGAAATTTTAGGATGGGCCTACACTATCCTCGTTGCCGGAGGGTTTGCGATCATCCCGCTCTGGGTAAAAATTTCATCCATGTTATAAAATTTCCCACTATGAAACTCAACGCAAAAATACCATCGGGACCGCTGTCCGAAAAATGGTCAAAATATAAATCATCGCAGAACCTTGTAAATCCAGCCAACAAAAGAAAATTCGATATTATCGTTGTCGGAACAGGTCTGGCTGGAGCATCAGCAGCAGCCTCACTGGGAGAGCTGGGCTTTAAGGTCAAAAACTTCTGCTATCAGGATAGTCCCCGCCGTGCACATTCGATTGCTGCACAAGGGGGTATCAATGCTGCAAAAAATTATCAGAATGATGGGGACAGCGTTTATCGCCTGTTTTATGATACCATCAAGGGAGGTGATTACCGTGCCCGCGAAGCCAACGTTTACCGGTTGGCCGAAGTGAGTAACCAGATTATTGATCAGTGCGTCGGTCAAGGGGTTCCATTTGCCCGTGATTACGGCGGGTACCTGGATAACCGTTCATTCGGCGGAGCGCTGGTTTCGCGCACGTTTTATGCCCGGGGACAAACCGGACAACAATTGCTGCTTGGAGCTTATGGAGCGCTTAACCGCCAGATCGCTGCCGGCAATGTCACCATGTATACCCGTACGGAAATGATGGATATTGTTTTGGTCGATGGCATCGCACGCGGAATTGTGACCCGCAATCTGGAGACAGGGGAGCTCGAGTCGCATTTCGGCCATGCAGTGGTACTGGCTACCGGTGGATACGGAAACGTATTTTTCCTTTCCACAAATGCCATGGGATCAAATGCCAGCGCTATATGGAAAGCGTATAAAAAGGGTGCCTGCTTCGCCAACCCGGCGTTCGTGCAGATCCATCCTACCTGCATTCCCGTTCACGGTGCCTCGCAGTCGAAACTGACCCTGATGAGCGAAAGCCTTCGCAACGATGGGCGTATCTGGGTACCAAAAGAAAAAGAGGATGCCGAAAAAATTAGGGCCGGCAAGCTTAAGCCGACGGACCTTCCCGACGAAAAGCGCGATTATTATCTTGAACGCCGGTATCCTGCATTCGGGAACCTGGTGCCCCGCGATGTGGCTTCAAGAGCAGCCAAGGAACGGTGTGATGCCGGATACGGAGTGGGCTCGGGACAGGCAGTTTATCTTGATTTCAAAGATTCAATCAGTCGCCTGGGAAAAGCCAAGATCGAAGAAAGATATGGGAACCTTTTCCAGATGTATGAGAAAATCGTGGATGAAAACCCCTATGAAACCCCGATGATGATTTATCCGGCCATCCATTATACGATGGGCGGTTTATGGGTGGATTATGAACTGATGACAACCATACCGGGCCTGTTTGCAATTGGTGAGGCCAACTTCTCTGACCATGGGGCTAACCGTTTGGGCGCTTCAGCCTTGATGCAGGGGCTGGCCGATGGATATTTCGTTCTACCGTTCACTATACAAAACTACCTCGCATCGCAATTATCCGTTCCGCGGATGGATCCTGCCAAACAGCCTGAATTTGCTGCTGCCGTGGAAGGAACGAAGGAATGGAACGAAAAACTAATGGGCATCAAAGGATCACGGTCGGTCGATTCGATCCATAAGGAGCTTGGATTAGCCATGTGGGACCATGTTGGCATGGGCCGAAATAAGCCTGGTCTGGAAGAAGGCATCACTAAGATTAAGAAGGTTAAGGAACTTTTCTGGAACGATGTCAAAATTCCCGGCAATGCCGACACAATGAATATTGAGCTGGAAAAAGCCAACAGAGTGGCCGACTTTCTAGAGCTTGGCGAGTTGCTGGCCAAAGATGCACTTCACCGCGAGGAGTCGTGCGGCGGGCATTTCCGCGAAGAGCATGCCATGTCGGACGGCGAAGCCAAACGCGACGACGACAATTTCAAATATGTGGGAGCCTGGGAATATAAAGGTCCTGGAAAGGAACCTGAATTGAACAAGGAAGCCCTTGATTATGAGTTTATCCAAGTAAAAACCCGGAATTATAAAGAATAAGACCTATGGACCTGACATTAAAAGTTTGGCGGCAGGAAAACCGCAAGGCAAAGGGACGGTTTGAATCCTATTCGCTGAAAAACATATCTCCCGACAGTTCATTTTTGGAAATGCTGGACGTTCTGAACGAGCAGCTCATCATGCAAAATAACGAACCGGTAGCGTTTGATCATGACTGCCGCGAAGGAATCTGCGGCATGTGCAGCTTATTTATCAATGGCCGGGCTCATGGTCCCGATGAAAGTATAACCACCTGTCAATTGCACATGCGCAAGTTCAGCGACGGTGATACCATCGTTATTGAACCCTGGCGCGCAGGCGGATTTCCAGTCATCAAGGACCTTATTGTTGATCGCAGCGCCTTCGACCAGATACTCCAGGCAGGCGGGTTTATTTCTGTAAATACCGGATCGGCCCGCGACGGCAACGGCATTTTAATACCCAAGGAAAAATCGGATGAATCCATGGATGCTGCAGCTTGCATTGGCTGCGGCGCCTGTGTTGCTACCTGTAAAAACTCCTCGGCCATGCTTTTCATGGCCAGCAAGGTTTCACATCTTGCCCTGCTGCCACAAGGGCGGCCCGAAGCGGTGCGCCGTGCCAAGGCAATGGTAGCCAAAATGGACGAACTGGGATTCGGCAGCTGTACCAATACCGGTGCCTGTGAAGTGGAATGCCCGAAAGGCATTTCCATTGCTCATATTGCACGGCTTAACAGGGAATTTTTGGTAGCCAACCTAAAACCGTGACCTTTCTACTTCAAAAGACCCTCTATTTCAGCCACCGTCTTCGGTACTGCCTTCCCTAATACCCGGCATCCGGTTTCGGTGACCAGGATATCATCTTCGATGCGGATACCGCCAAAATCCTTATATTTTTCAACTTCATCATAGTTGATATAGGCGGTATGCAGTCCTTCGGCTTTCCATTGGTCGATGAGAGCCGGGATGAAATAACATCCGGGTTCAACGGTAATGACGAACCCGGGTTTCAGCCTCCGGGCCATCCTAAGGAAAGCAAGCCCGAACTGATCCGATGGTCTGATTTCATCATCATAACCTACATGGATCTGGCCGTAATTTTCCATATCATGCACATCGAGGCCCATCATATGTCCGAGACCATGCGGAAAGAACAGCGCATGTGCACCCGCAGCCACTGCCTCCCTCGTATTCCCTTTCATCAAACCGATTTCCTTGAGGGCATCCACCATGACTTCAGCCGACAGGAGGTGAACATCCTTATAGAAAATACCCGGTTTAATCGCTTCAATGGCTTTCAAATTTGATTGCAGCACTGCTTCATAGATGGCTTTTTGGCGTGAGCTGAATTTCAGGCCCACCGGAACCGTACGGGTATAATCGGAGGCATAATGCAGTTCCGTTTCACAACCGGCATCCACCACCATCATGCGGCCTTCTTCGAGGATTCCGCTATGATCATGATTGTGCAGCGTTTGTCCGTTCATGCTAAGAATCACAGGGAACGAAACCGGTCCGCCATGCGCGAGAGCTATGCCCTCGATAGTTCCAGCTATCTTTTGTTCCCAGGTTCCGGGCATGGCCATTTTCATGGCCGTGGTATGCATCAGATAAGCGGTGTCGATGGCCTTTTCGATTTCCGCAATTTCATGTTTATCCTTGATGGAGCGCTGTTCTACTGCAGCCTTTATCAGCTTAAGGGAGGATTTTGCTTTCAGATCGGCAGCCTTAATTCCGGTGAGCCTTTCCAGCTCGAGCATTGTTTCACCACGATAGGGCGGAATGAAATGAATTTCGCGTCCCTGACCGACTGCTTTACCAACCACAGTTTCCAAATTGGCATAAGGTGCGGTATGGGTTACACCGACTTTAGCAGCCAGTTCTGCAATCGAAGGCAGAACGCCCATCCAGATAATATCGTCCATATCCACATCATTACCGAAAATCCAGTCTTCACCAGAGTCCAGATCAATCACACCGGCAAGTCCTGGGTGATCCAATCCGAAATAATAGAGAAAAGTACTATCCTGCCTGAAATGATACTGGTTAGCCGGATAATTGAATGCGGCATCAACGTTACCGGGTAATAATATCAGCCCGCTGCCCATTATTTTGCGCAGCTGAACTCTTCTGTTTACATAAATCAGCGTGTCAAACATGTTGAATAATTTTTTGAATTAACGAATATACGTATATTCAGCCTGATTAGATAACCATGCCCTACCGAAGACTACCAACCACAGATGTTGCGAGGCTGAAGGCCCTCCATGCATGCACGCATAAGGCAGACTTATTGCAACTTGATGAGCTTGCCTACCCTGCTGAGTATATCCATCCGTTGCGAAATATCATTAATAAACTCGAAGGGGCCAAGCATCAGCAAAACCAGGCACGCAGGCTTCAGGTCACGTTTAACCGGGAGTACCAGCCCAAGTTGACAAAAACCCGGCTCTATCTGTCACACTTCATTCAGGTGCTCAATCTGGCCATTATCCGAGAGGAAATTCCGGAATCAGCCAGATCATTTTACGGATTGGAAGATTTTGGTCACCGGTTGCCTGATCTCAGAAGCGATAAGGACATCCTGGAGTGGGGCAAAAAGATTATCGACGGAGAAAATCAACGGTTAAAAACAGGCGGAATACCCATCAATACCCCAAATGTAGCCAGGGTTAAAGTCTGGTATGATCAGTTCAGGGATGGTTATTACAATCAGGTTACTGCTAATAAATCAACCTTGAGAGCCGATGAAAAGATGCTCGAAATCCGAAAGGAGGTTGACAAACTGCTTGCAACAGTCTGGGACTGCATCGAAAAATTTTATGGTTCGCTCCATGAAGCCGAGCGGCACAAATTGGCGGAAACTTACGGAATCGTATATGTGTTAAGAAAAGGAGAAAAGGAAATCACTTAATGACCTACTTCAACAGGTCGGCAAGTTGCTTTTTCAGAGCCTCAAATTCGTCCTTTTTAAATCCCATGGATTGAAGCACTAACCGGCCTTCCTTATCAAACAAATAATTTCTTGGTATAAACCGGACGGCGAATTTCGTATATACTTCTTTCTTCTCATCCAGATAGAATGGCATGGTCCATTTCTTCTTTTCGATATACGGCTTCACGATTTCTGCCTTTTCTTCCCGGTCCACGATCAGCAACATGAAGTTCTTGTTGTCCTTATATTTTGCCCAGATATCGGTTTCGACCAATGGCAACTCCGCGTTGCAGGGAGGGCACCAGGTAGCGAAGAAATTAATCAATACGATTTTCCCATAGAGATCATCCGAAGAAACAACTTTCCCGTCGAGGGTATGCAAAGTAAACTCCGGCATATCCGAACCGATCTTAAGTTGATTGGCGGTATCTTTATCGGCCTGACTATAGCCCATTTGCATAAACATAGAAACGGCGAGGAGGAGGAGAAGCTTTTTCATGATTCGATGCTATTATTGGTTAATTGGCTTTTACTGGTCCTGTAAAAGTAAGTAATTACTGCGATGCTTAGCAAGATGGCAGGTATCGCCCAAAGCCATGATCCGGACCCGGTTCCAACCTGATCAAGTTCAGCCGGATCAAACTTGTCGCGAAAAAAATAGGTCAGGCTAACCGGAATAAAATTGTTGATGGCATGGGCAGCAATCGGATACCAGATATTTCCCGACCAATAAAAGAGGTATCCAAAAATAAGGCCGAGAACCACCCGGGGCAGAAACCCATAAAACTGAAAATGGAAAGCGGAAAAAAGGATGGCGACAAAAAAGATTGCGACATGCGGATTCCGGAACCACCGCAGAAAAATTTTCTGAAGCGCACCCCTGAAAAAGAATTCTTCCCCAATAGCGGGAATCAGCACAATCATCAACACATTGACAAGATATCCGGGGAAAGAATTTACCGTGAGGAAAGCGGTTGTTAGCACCGCGGCCTGGTCCTCTGTCTTTTTCATCCAATTCTCAATGCCCGTCAAAAATCCCGGCAATTTCATGGATTCGTTCCATAATCCAAGCAGGTTAATTACCGGCAGAATGGCAACAGCCAACACCAGCACTGAAATCATCAGCCGGTCGTCAGGATTCTTATTTAAGGTCAGATATTCCAAAGGCTTGCGCATCATGAACCAGCCGAACACCATCGGCGGAATCACAAACATGGACAGCGACTGGGTGATCTGCATGAATTTCAGAACTGGCAGATTAGCCGGATTATTCATGTCGAGCAGCCCCATCCACTCATTGGGCTGCAACCTGAAAATAATGCTTCCTGCTATCAGGGAAAACACGCCGATAGCCAAAGTGCTGATAACAGCAATCAGGACCAGCGCAAGCAATTGCATGATCGGATGCCGGGAACTGAAAAATGGATTTTCCATAGTTTACAAATCTATAAAAAATGTTCAAGCCGGCCGGGATGGCGAACCATAACCCCGAGCCGGCTGAACAATTAAACTAAACGCTAGATTGAAGTTACTTCAAATTCTTCTGTACCCTGGTAAGTCCCTCAGGCGTCATGATCCATTCGTCGCCCACGAGGTCGCCCGACCAGGTATCCTCGGAGTTTTGGATGGAATAGAGCATATCTCTTAAACTTTTATCCAGGTAGACTACGGTGCCGGTGGGCAGATCAATAATTACATCAACCTGCTGGGCATGAAATTGGTTTCGTTGATTAAGGCGATATATTGGATCGAGCGATAAAACTGTATCCTGCTGGTTCCAGGCATAATTGATTTCATCGGCAAATCGATTGGCCTCACGGAAGTTGTATCCGCGGGCTGTTCTTTTTATCTCGATTCCGGCTATGGAATCCTCGCTGCATTTGATAGTCACCGTTGGACGAATGAGCAGGCAGACAGAATCCTTCTGACGGGCGATCCAGAATTCACTGTGAAAATTGAACTCTGTCATTCTATCAGAAATCTCCGCCGGATTTGGCAATGCTTTTATGATCAGCTTCTTATTCTTTTGTATTGTGATTTCTTTTGACACCCTGGTTCTGCCTTCCACCGAATATTTCACTCCCTCGTTAATCCCAAGAACGATTAAAACGATGAGGATAACCACCCATAATCCGGATAGTCCGGCAGCACCAACACGATCGTGGGCCTTAAAGCGAAAGATGGCTTTTACCACTCCATAGATCAGTCCGATCAACGGGATGGCGACCAGCAGTATGAGTCCGATCAGCGCAATGGTAGCTGTGGTTGGTGATACAAAGAAACTGACGGCATCACTCAACCCAATGTTATTCAGATTCCAATCGGAATTCGTGAACCAGGATTTACCGCTGATCGAGAGGCCGATCATAGATCCAAGAATTGCTATACCGGCGATAATGAAAGCGAAGGCAATGATGAAACCTATCACCTTGAAAAATACCAGCACCAGGCGGGCAAAAAGTTTCACCATCCGTCCAATCAGGGTATCCTGACTACCGCGGCGAACCTGCTGCTGATCCATCGGGGTTCCCGGTTCATAGGGATATTCCTGTCTTACTTGTTTCTCAATATTGTATACGTTAACCGGTTCTCCGTACATCTCAAGCTTTTCAGCGGAGGTGCGGGCGACGGGTGCGGCTGCCCAAAGGACCAGGTACACCAGGATTCCGGCTCCATAGGTCAGGGTAAAAACAACAAACAATATTCGCACCAAAACCGGGTCAACTCTGAAATAGGCTGCGAGTCCGGCACAAACTCCACCGATTTTCTGGTTTGAAGGATCGCGGTACATGCGGCGTGCATGTCCCCGATGTGGCGGCGGCGGCATGGCGGGACCTTCCTCTTCGCCTTCCTCAGCATCACCGATTTCTTCGGGTTTACCCATAACTTCGATCACTTCCCGCGTATCATCGAGACTGATGACTTCCTTCCCGGGGACCAGCTTTTCCTGAAACAGTTCCGCCATGCGGGTTTCTATATCATTCAGGATCTCCGATTCTCCCGGCACCTGGCTGAAGCGCATCTGTATCTGATCCAGGTAATTTCTCAACAGGTCATACGCATCATCGTCGACATGCAGAACCATTCCGCCGAGGTTGATTTTTATTGACTTTCTCATTTTGGCGGATTTAGGCTTGTTTATTAATCAGTGCAACAGCTTTAACCAGATCTTCCCAGGATGAATCCAGATCTTTGAGAAACTCCCTGCCGGCATCGGTTAATTTGTAATATTTTCTTGGAGGCCCCTGGGGTGATTCTTCCCAGCGATAACTGAGCAGACCTGCATTTTTCTGACGGGTAAGTAACGGATAAAGCGTTCCTTCCACCACAATCAGCCTGGCATCTTTCAGAATGCGAAGGATATCAGTGGCATAGCAATCCTGCTGATTCATGATCGTCAGGATGCAATACTCCAGAACACCTTTACGCATCTGTGCTTTTACGTTTTCAATTTTTTCGTTTTCCATGACTATTTATTTATTATTCCCGTTTCAATGAGCCGAGACCCGAAATATTTTTCTGAATCTCAGGCTCGCCCCGGTAGCGGACTGTGCCCAAACCGGAGATTGAGACATTAAGTTTTTCTTTGGCATATACCCGTGCACTGCCGGCGCCCGACATATCGACCTTCACATCTTTGGCAATCAGGTCGAGGGCATCAAAATCACCGGCACCTGATAATTGAAGCCGAAGCTCATCAACCTTACCTCTGAAATCACATTCTGAAGCTCCCGACAGATCGAGTTTCAGGCTTTTGGCTTCGATGGCAAAATTAAGACGGCCTGCGCCCGAGACTTCAATGTTCAGCGAATTCAGCCGGAGCACCGAGTCGGCCTCCACTTTAATGGCACCAGCCAGTGCCATTTTTTCAAGGTCCTTAATTCCGATATACAGATTCTTTTCTCGAGCCTGCAGGATATTCAACCGGGTTTGAACGCGCAGAGTTGACCCCTCTTCACTGACTTTAACGATATCATAAAGGTTTTCGTCCATTTCCATCCGCAGATAAGGTTTATCCGACGGCTCCAGGTGCACATGAAAGTTTCCTGAAATATCCAGCTTATCGAAATTGCCGATTTTCTCATTGCGTGTCTCCACTTTACCGTTGCCCACGATTCCTCCCTGACAGCCGGTGAGGGTAACAAGAGCCAGACCCAGCAGGATCAGCAGATTTGTAATACTGAAAGTTGTTTTCATGATGGCAGGGTTAATCAGAAATAATTGGATCCCGTTTTCATTTCTCTGATCTGCTCAGTAGTTTGAGCTACCGGCAGGGCTATCCAGAGAATGATGTACAATAGGAAGCCGAAGCCCATGAACAGTCCGATGACAAAAAGAATACGGAGCAGGAGAGGATCGGTATTGAAATAGTAGGCTAAGCCTGAGCATACGCCACCGACTGATTTATCCTGACCATCGCGATACATCCTGCGAGTGCGGCGACCGCCAGCATAACGTCCGGAATAATTTTGCGAATAGTGCTGGCCGCTCTCACGATGACCACTGATATCCTCAGGTGCACCTAATATCTGAAGTACTTCTCTTACATCTTCGCTTGCGATTACCTGACGGAGTGGTTTCAGTCGTTCGGTAAAAAGCTCCGACATGCGCATTTCGAGGTCGTTGATTACTTCGCGACCTTCAACGCTCGACATAAATTGCCGTTCCACAGCATTTAAGTAGTCCCTTAGAATTTCATAGGCATCATCGTCGATATTGAAAATAGTGCCTGCCAGGTTGATTTGGATTGTCCTTTTCATAACACACTAGTTTAATTGTTCAGAATACTTGCTTTAACATTGTTATTTCCTATGCAAAGATACATTCAAATTTCAGTATCTTGTATCACATAGTACTAAATATTTTTTACGAATTTTGATAAGAGTCTGATTATCTGATGAATAATTTTCGTTTATAGATACAAAAAGCCCCAGACTGAAGTCCGGGGTTAACCATAAGGTAGCTTGGAGGCACCTGGTTAACCCCCGACTTCAGTCTGGGGACTATTGACAGCTCTAAAGAAGCTTAATCAACGAATTCTATCCAGCCGTATGGATCGGGCAGGTCGCCCATCTGGATTCCTGTGAGAATTTCATACAGTTTAGCGGAGATGGGACCAGGCTGATCATTTTCACCAAATTTGTAAATCTTTCCGGTAGCTTCATCAACGATCTGGCTCACAGGACTGATCACCGCGGCGGTTCCGCAGGCACCAACCTCTTCGAAAGTTTCCAGCTCTTCAATCGGCACAGGGCGTATCTCCACTTTCATGCCCAAATCGCGGGCTATCTGCTGAAGGCTTTTATTGGTGATGCTGGGAAGAATGGAATGAGACTCCGGAGTAATATAGGTATTGTCGCGGATACCAAAGAAATTGGCCGGCCCCGCTTCATCGATAAATTTCTTTTCGCGTGCATCCAGGAACAGTGCCGATGCATAACCCTGGTGATGTGCCACATCCAGTGCCCGCAAACTGGCGGCATAATTCCCGCCAACCTTGATATGGCCCGTTCCCAGCGGAGCGGCCCGGTCAAAAGTCCGGGTAATCATCATGTGTACGGGTTTGAACAGTTCTTTAAAATATGGTCCCACCGGCGTGACAAAAACCATGAACAGATATTCATTGGCTGCCTTGACACCCACCTGTGCACCGGAACCTATCAGCAAAGGCCTTATATAGAGAGAAGCCCAGGTTCCATAGGGTGGTACAAAATGTTTGTTCATCTGAACAGCCTTAACAATGGCCTCATGGAAAAGCGGTTCAGGAACCTCCGCCATCATGATACCTTCCGCAGATCTTTTCAACCTATCGCTGTTTTCATTCCAGCGAAATAACCTGATCCTGCCATCTTTACCCATAAAGGCTTTCATTCCCTCAAAGGCTTCCTGACCATAATGGAGCGCTGTGGCAGCCATATGGAGATTAATATATTCCGATGAAGAAATTTCGAGTTCGCCCCACTTCCCGTTGCGAT
>CAINOB010000081.1 GCA_903851365.1 uncultured Bacteroidota bacterium | reverse complement strand
TTACGACCGAGCGCAGAACAAAAGAGATTGGTATAAGAAGGGTCAATGGAGCGAAGTCCCTTGAAATATTCACCCTGCTCTCAAGAGAATATATCTTTTGGGTACTTATTTCTGCCATAATTGCAATTCCCGTTGCCTATTTTGCAATGCATAAGTGGCTCGAAAGTTTTGCCTATAAAACCGAACTAAGCTGGTGGATCTTTGTCCTCTCCGGCTTACTGGCATTGAGCATTGCTCTTTTGACTGTTGTATGGCAAAGCTGGAAGGCAGCCACAAGGAACCCGGTGGAAGCGCTGAGATATGAATAGTCTTGAACTATGATTAAGCTGATTAAATGATTCCAATGATTTAGGAATCTGGAAGAATCAAAGTTAATCAGATAAATCAAAGTTCAGACAAAGGCTGACAAAGCTGGAAAGCTGCCACCAGGAACCCGGTGGAGGCCCTTAGGTATGAATAGTCTTGAACTATGATTAAACGGATTAAATGATTCCACTGATTCAGGAAACTGAAAGAATCATAGTCTATCACATCAATCCGATGAATCATAGTTCAGACAATGTGAAATTCAAAAAATATAAACAAACAAAATATGTTTAAATCACTGTCGTCATTATCTAAGAACTGGAAGCGGAACAAAGCATTTCTGATCGTTAACATTACCGGATTGGCTATTGGACTGGCTGTTTCTATCCTGCTGTTGCTTTATGTCATGAACGAATGGAGTTACGACCGCCATTTCCGAAAACAGGACCGCATTGTGCAACTAAATTCCATTTGGACGCAGGAAGGTAAGAAGGAAATATACCCAATCTGTACCCGAAAAGCATATACCGAACTTCCACAGAATATCCCGGGGATTGAGAAAACAGTGCAAATTTACCGTGGTTGGGGGGTTGAAGTAATTCGAAAACCTGAACACTTTCAGAATCTGCAACTACTTTACGCCGATCCAGAATTCTTCGACCTTTTTGAAATGAACTTTGTGTACGGGACAGCGGCAAATGCCCTGAACAGTCCATATTCTGCAGTATTGACCCAGTCGAAAGCTGAAGCCATCTTTGGAAAGGCGAACCCTGTCGGACAAATCTTAACGATTGACGGAGAGGAATTCACGGTTTCAGGAGTGGTCGAAAAGCTTCCGGCCAATACACACTTCAACTTCGACATTCTCGCGTCCATGAAGTCGATTCGTGGAATTGAAAATATTGGCAGTCTGGAGTTTTTCACCTATTACCTCATCAAACCCAATGTTCCAAAGGACCAGGTATGTCAGGCCATCAGGACAGAATATACGTCCATGCTTGCTAAAGGATTCAGTGATTATGCATCATCATTTGATGCCATAACCGAACCATTGACACGCATTCACCTGTTTTCGAAAGCCAACTATGGCTTAGGCGATCAGGGCAGTTTGCAAACCGTGTGGCTGCTGGTTGGACTCGCCTTTCTGATCCTTCTGCTCGCCATTACCAACTTTGTAAATCTTTTTATGGTTCAGGGAAGTAACCGCTCAACGGAGGTGGGAATCCGAAAAACAAATGGTGCAGGCACCCGTGAAATATCCCGTCAGTTCTTTGGCGAAGCATCAATGGTGGTGCTTATATCTTTTAT
>CAINOB010000080.1 GCA_903851365.1 uncultured Bacteroidota bacterium | reverse complement strand
TTGGTGATGTAGTCGTATGCACCTTGTTTTAAGAGCTTTACAGCTGTGGAAATATCTTCCTGCCCTGAAATCATCACAACATGAATGCCAGGATCATATTTTTTAACCTTTTCCATGATCTCATGGCCATCCATATCCGGTAAACCAAAATCAAGGGTAACGATATCGGGATTTTCTCCTAATTTGTTCAAAAAGGACTTTCCAGTGAAAAAAGTCTCAACCTCGAAATCAGGATTTAAGCGTAAATGGTGCTCTATCAGTTTATTATAAAACTTGTCATCTTCTACTACGAAAATTTTCATAGGCTCCTGACTGTATTTTAATATAAGATTGGTCTAAGGACCTAAATTACTATTATTTTGAATAGATAAGGATTTTGTCGGAGTATAAAATAATTTTGCATTGTGCAAGTTATGTAGAAGGATTAAACTGATATCTGAATATTGAATAAGTTAGTTCGTGTTGCCATCCCGATAATACTGCTGATTATCGGTTCCTGTACGACCAAAAAGAATACGGTCGTAACACGGAGTTATCATAATCTTACCTCGCATTATAATATTCTGTTTAATGCAAATGATGCATTTACCCAGGGTCTTAAAAAGGGAGAAGCCAGTTTTAAGGATGATTATAACAGCCAATTGCCATTGTTTACCTATAGCTCCAAAGAAGCTGCCCGGATCATTTCGGCTGATATGGATAAAACCATAAAGAAGTGTTCCAAGGTTATCGGAATGCACTCGATAAAAGCCAAGCCAAAATTGAAAAAGGGTTCCAGAAGCGCCAGCGAGAAGGAATTTTACCGAAAAAACGAGTATGTGAAATGGATTGATGACGCATTTTTGCTGATGGGCAAGGCTTATTTTTATAAGCGAGACTTTTTTCCGGCAGTTGAAACTCTTGAATATGTTCTCAGCCAATTCCCGGATGGTGGCCTAGCCGATGAAGCGAGTCTGTGGCTGGCAATGACTCAACTTGAACTAAAGCATTATCCTGAATCCCAGCAGATATTGAACCGACTTCAAGGAGACCCCAAATTCAGCTCAAAGCTTCAACCTCAACTTCAGGCTGTTTATGCCGACTGGTATCTCCGGCAGAATGATTTTACAACTGCTATTCCCTTGCTGGAAAAATCCGCATTAAAATTTCCTGATAAAGTGCAAAGGACGAGGATAAGCTATGTTTTGGGTCAGGTTTACGAAAAAGAAAAAGACTCGGTTAATGCCTCAAAATGGTATACCATAGTCAATGGACAGAATCCACCGTATGAGATGGCTTTTAATGCCCGCATCAACAGGGCCCGCCTCTTTCAGGGGGGAGCACTGTCGGATGCCATCCGAAAAGAACTCATGAAAATGCTAAAGGATGCCAAGAATATAGATTATCAGGATCAGATATACTATGCTTTGGCTGAGCTTGAAATGAAGCAGGGCAAGACGGTGGAAGGGGTTAAGGATTATAAGAAATCCATCTGGACAAATACCTCAAACGTATCGCAGAAGGGGATCTCCTATCTGGCACTGGCAACCTATTATTATGGAAAAAACGAGTATATCCCTGCAGGGCAGTATTACGACAGCTGCAGTCAGGTTTTGCCCGATACTTATCCTGATTATCAAAAAGTTATCGCATTTGGCGGCAATATTAAAATTCTGTCTGATAACCTTTTCCTTGCCCAGCGCGAGGATAGTTTACAGACCGTAGCAAAGATGACACCGGTTGAGCGTGATAAGCTGATAAACAAATTGGTAAGTGTGGCTCAGCATAAGGAAGATTCCATTAAGGCGGCAAAGGAAGAAGAGCGACTCAATGTACAATCCGGCAGAATGAATGGAATGGGTTCCATGACCGGCATGAATAACCGGGGAACCTTTGGTCAGAACCGCCAAGGAGGATCATCGATGAATGCCGGCAACCAAGGTGGAGTCAACAATGCAATTGCCAATGAATTTGCCGGGGGAAACAGCAATTCCATTGGAGGTGCCACGAACTGGTATTTTTACAATCCGGCGGCAATCAGTTTTGGAGCCATTGAATTCGTAAAATACTGGGGTCGACGAAAGTTGGAAGATAACTGGCGAAGGTCGAACAAAAAGGTGATATCCGAGGCAGGTGACCTTACCTCTGAAGGTGAAACTGGTGAGATTTCGACCCCTGCGGTGAGCACAAAAACGAATACTTTCAAACCTAATCAGCGGGAGTTTTATATGAACGATCTTCCACTGAATGACACACTGCTGAGGGAATCGAATAAGAGGATTGCCCAAGCCTACCTCAATGCAGGAAAGATTTTTAAAGATGAACTGAACCGGCCAAACGATGCCATCTATTATTTTGACTGGCTGAATCAGAGGTTCCCTGAGGATGAACGGTTATTGTTTTCCTATTATAATATCTACCAGATATATACTGCCCTCAAGAAGGATACCGAGGTGAAAAAATACAAGGACCTGATCCTGAAAAAATTCCCCGAAAGCCGTTCGGCAAAAATTATCAGCAACCCAGATTATTTCAAGGAGCTTGATGAGGAGAAAGCCAATGTGATGAAGTTTTATGAAAAGACTTATCAGGATTATAATGGGAAATCATATGCCAGTGTTCTCGCAAATTGCGTAAAGGCTGATACTGCCTTTAAAGTGAATCCGATTCGTGACAAATTCGGGTTACTCAGAATTATGGCTTTTGCCAAGCTGAACCCGGCGGATACAGCTGGTTTGGTGAAATCGCTCAATGATCTGTTATTTAAATATCCGAGCAGCGAGGTATCTGATCCTGCAAAAAACCTGTTGAGCTATATCCAGAAAGGTCCTTCGAGTGCTGCTGGCTCAAAAGTCGCGAAGAAAGTGCAGGTGGGTCAGGTGGATGGTTCAAAGGATCAGGTTAATCTAGAGTTTTTCAAAGATGACCCCGCAACCCATTTTTATGTTATTATTATCTCTAATTCAGCTGTTGATATTGGAAAGCTGAAATTCAGGATCTCCAACTTCAATGTTGAGAAATTTGTCGAGGACTTCTTTGAAGTGACCTCAACGATTTTTGATGGGGATATGCAGATTATTACCGTGAAGAATTTCACCAATAAAAAGGTAGGGATGGACTACTATAAGGCCATCGTCACAGATCCAAAGGTGTTTGAAGAGATGAAAGAGACTGATTACAGGCATTTTATCATCTCAAAGGATAATTACACCAGGTTGTATAAGAGTAAAAATGTATTCCAATATTCTCAGTTCTTCCGCGATAATTATCTGAAAGAATAATCCAAATGACTAAATCCGTTTCCATTCTGTGGGCTGATGACGAGATCGACCTTCTGATGCCTCATATCCTGCTTCTTCAGGGCAAAGGTTTCGAGGTTGTAACTGCGAATAATGGTGAAGATGCGATCCAACGCGTGATGGAACGCGAGTTTGATCTGATCTTTCTGGACGAGAATATGCCGGGGCTCACAGGATTACAGGTCCTGAGCAGGATTAAGACCATCAGGCCGAACATTCCTGTGGTAATGATCACGAAAAGTGAAGAAGAGGATATCATGGATGAAGCTATCGGCTCGAAAATTGCCGATTACCTTATAAAACCAGTGAATCCAAAACAGGTTCTCCTGACTATAAAAAAGTTTGTGGATACCAAGCGCCTGATCAGCGAAAAAACGACTTCGACCTATCAGACTGAATTTGGAAAGATTGGAATGCAGATCAGTGAAAGCCTTTCCTGGGAGGATTGGATACAGGTTTATAAAAAACTTGTGTATTGGGAGCTTGAGCTTAAAGAGTCGCTGGAAACTCCGATGGATGAGGTTTTCAGGATGCAGAAGGCTGAAGCGAATCAGAATTTTATCCGTTTCATCAGGAAAAATTATGTCAGCTGGTTTACCAAAGATTTCGGTAAGAGGCCGGTTTTCTCACCTGACATCATGAAACATAAGATTTTCCCTTTACTCTCCCGGAATTTGCCCGTAGTGGTAATGGTAATTGATAACCTCAGGTATGATCAATGGAAAGTTCTGGAGCCGGTGATTTCGGAAAACTACACCGTTGAGCAGGATGAGATTTATTTTTCTATCCTTCCGACTGCCACACAATATGCTAGAAACAGCCTTTTTGCAGGTTTGATGCCGTTGGCCATTTCCAAAATGTTTCCTGATATCTGGATGGAGGACTATGAGGAAGGCAGCAAGAACATGCATGAAGAAGAGCTACTCAGGAGCCTGATGCAGCGTTTGAAAATTCCCGACAAGTTTGTGTATGATAAAATCAGTACCAACCGGGCAGGAAAAAAATGGGTTGAGCATCCTAATGAGCTGACGAACATGCCTTTATCTGTATTAGTGTATAATTTTGTGGATATGCTCTCGCACGCCCGGACAGAGACTAATATGATTCGTGAACTGGCTAATGATGAAGCCTCGTACCGTACGCTTACGCATACCTGGTTTATTCATTCTCCATTACTCGAGTTACTTAGGGAGCTGGCCAAGAAAAAAGTTACGGTTGTGATTACCACTGATCATGGAACCACGATGGTGGAAGATCCGGTTAAGGTGATTGGCGATAAGATGACAACTACGAATCTCCGGTATAAGCAAGGGAAGAATCTGAATTATAATCCCAAGGAAGTGTTTGAGATTACACGCCCAGAGGAGATTCAATTGCCTAAGTCGAATGTCAGCAGCAGCTATATTTTTGCTACCGGCGCTGATTTCTTCGCGTATCCGAATAATTACAACCATTATGTAAAATATTACCGGAATACCTTCCAACATGGCGGTATCAGCCTGGAGGAGATGCTGGTTCCTTTTATTGTTCTTCAGCCGAAGTGATGATTTTATGAAAGAGTTGGTTTTCCAGGCCAGGCGCTTGTCCGACCTGAACGGTATAGCTGACAATTTGATTAAAGCTGCCGGTGTAGATAAAATATTGGCCTTTTATGGAGATATGGGGGTGGGTAAAACCACCCTGATTCGGTCAATCTGCAGGACCCTTGGAGTTAAAACAGAGGTAACGAGTCCGACCTTTGCTATAGTCAATGAATATCCGGGTGATCAAGGGGTTGTGTTTCATTTTGATTTTTACCGGATCAACAAAATCAGTGAGGCTCTGGATTTTGGCATCGATGAGTATTTCGACAGCGGTGCATGGTGCCTGATTGAGTGGCCCGGAAAGATTGAAGAATTATTGCCCGCGACTGTGGTAAATGTGCATATGCATGAAAACCCGGATAGCAGCAGAACCATCAGGATTGAAATTCCGGAATAGAACAGGTTATAGGGATATTTTGTAAATTGCTCTTCTTAACACAGGTGATTAAAAACACTATGGAAGAGTCTGGAAAACCCTCATCTTTCTTTCAGCATGGAATGATGCCCAAGGAAGAAACCCTGGATCGTGAGAAAAAGGGGAAACATTTTGTCATAGGGCTGCCGGGGGAAAATGATCCTCTTGAAACCCGGATCTCTTTGACCCCCCAGGCGGTGCATCTGTTGGTTGAGAACGGACATCGGGTATTGATTGAGCGTGGTGCCGGCAAAGGGCCAAAATTCTCGGACCATGATTATTCAGAAGCTGGCGGAGAATTGCTGGATAATAAGTCTTCCATTTTCGAAGCATCAATCATTCTTAAAGTATCACCATTAACCAAAGCGGAAATTGATTTGCTGGCGCCGGGAAAAACAATCATCACCAGCTTGCATCTGGCAACGCGCGATGAGACTTATTTCCAGGATTTAATCCGGCACAAGGTTACTGCAATCGCTTTTGAGCTGATCAAGGATGAGGCCCAGGAGGTTCCTGTGCTTAGGTCGATGTGTGAGATTGCCGGAACGGTTGCTGTAAATATCGGTTCAGGATTGCTTGGAAGCGAAGGTAATGGTAAAGGCATACTGCTGGGTGGTATCACCGGTATTACCCCGGCGGAGGTCGTTATCCTTGGTGCCGGAACTGCTGCGGAAACTGCTGCCCGGACAGCACTCGGAATGGGTGCAATTGTTAAGGTGTTCGATCGCTCGATCACTAATCTGAGGTCGCTCAAGCATTTTATTGGTCAGGAGATATTTACATCGGTGATGCATCCGCCGGTGCTTAAAAAAGCCTTTGAAACTGCCGATCTGGTTATCAGTACTTTGCAGCGTTTACATCAGGATTCGTTTTACCTGGTCCCAGAAGATCTGATCATGTCGATGAAACCCGGTTCTGTGGTGATAGACATCCATGTTGATCAGGGTTCCAGTTTTGAGACCGGCATCTATACTTCGCTTGAGCAGCCTGTATTTATCCGTCATGGTGTGGTTCACTATATGGTGCCAAACCTTCCGGCTAAAGTAGCAAGAACGGCTTCCATAGCACTCAGCAATGTGCTTATGCCACTGTTACTCGACAAAGGAAGGTGTGGGGGAATCCTGCAGCTGATTAAGGATGATCTGGGAGTAAGACAGGGAGTTTACATGTATAACGGAATTTTGACTAACGAGCTGATAAGTAATCAATTCGGAATTACATCCAAAGACATTGATCTTTTACTGTCAGCTTTCTAAAATACTGCCCGCACCTGGAGCTGTGCGCTGTGAATGGGTTTGCCTCCTTTAACGATCCTGCCTTCATAAACTCCTTCGAGGACCAGGTTTTTTCCAAGTTTATATCGTGCCGATAGTTGTGCGACACCATTATTGCCATTACCAAATCCCCGGAGCATGGCATATCCGGAAGGAGAATCTGCCAGCCCGTCGAATTTCACATTGACATATTGAACCGAAAGGCTGATCTGCCCTTTTTCCGGTATTTGTGCAGTAAATACAGATTCGATCCGGTTGGACAAAAGACTACTCGCATCGGTTTTATTTTTTTCAGATCTGATTTCCCAATCCATCTCGACCCTGAAATTTGAGTTTGCCTGACATTCAATCCGGAGCAGTTGCGATTGACTGACCAGCATATAATTACGCGCAGCAAAGAATTCAGAAATCGACTCTTTCCTCGACCAGTCGCTGGTTGAATTCAATTGCCATGACGGGTGAAAACGGTATCTCAATAAAAGTGAATTCGACCAGATAACCTGTCCGTCAGCGCCATTGAGAAGTGTAGTGCGGGTAGCCAGCTTCTGGGTTACCAGGTCGGCATTGAATTTCTGACCGGAACGATTGAATGACAGGGTATGCCGTAATTGAGAGTTGAGGTTGATGAGCCGCTGATCCGATGGATTATTTGTAAAGGGATTTATCAGGAACCAATAATCACCCCTTGGAGTTTTTTTATCGATACGATAAGCGAGCTGACTGGTAAAGCGGGCAGCAAAACCTTTTTTTGGCTGAAGGGTAAAGACCTGATTAAACCGATCAACCAGGGTAGGGATGAATTCTGTGCCTAGCCGGAATATCCTGATATAGGATGCCTGATCTTTAAAGAAGGCGGTTTCAAATTCATTTAATTCCTTGATACCGTTATTGTTATAGTCTTTCCAGGTATAATAGCCTTGTCCGGCGGCTACTTCAAGATAAGAATACTCAGGCTTACGGTCGTATCCTGATCCAACTTCCAGGAATGTTTGTGACCGGAGAAGCCCTTTCCAGGCTTGCCAGCGGTTATCGATTCTTCCGGTCACGGTTTTACCTGTTTCCCCGCTGGTAAGGTTCCCTGAATCGGCTTCGAGGGCGCGGATATGGATGCCTGCCCGAAACGGCATAGCTGGATTCTTGCAAAGGTCGAACCACGATTCTGCGTCCCAGGCCCGGGAATTTGATATGAGCTGACTGGCTACCGGCAGCTTATCGGTACGTTCGCTGATCCTGACCATCCAGGGTTGTCGTTCATTCTTTTTTTGGGCTGCCTCGAGGCTGAATTCCTGAAATGCCTGACTGTTTCCAAGCAAAGTGTCATTTCCGGTTTTCTGCCATTGGTTATTCTCGGCATTTTCAGCTAACACAACATTCACCTTACCCCAGTTGCGGCGATAACGAACGTTGTGCCTTAAAAATGCGGTATTCCGGTAAGAGTCTGATGAGAGAAGGTAGCTCCCTGACCAGGTTGCCTCCCATTTTTTGCCGTGGAGGCGGCCATTGGTAAACTGCCTGAATCCAGAATAGCTGGTTCGCAGATTCAGGTATTCGAGCCTGTAGGAGGCCTGGAGACTATCCTTGCCCGAAAGGCTTAGTCCTGATTCAATAAAGTTCTCCTGCTGTTTCACCCCATCAGCTGCCAGGTTCCAGTCGCGTTCAAATTCTACTTCGCGAAAGCGCTCCACCGGATCGAATTGCAATCCGGTGAATCGATAATTGATAAATGAGTTGAGGATCAAGCTACTATCTGGTTTAAGGATGTCTCTTCTCGTAATATTGGTCCTCATGCCCAGTCCGGTATTATTTCCATCATCCAATGAAGAGAAGGTGTTCTTATCATTACGTGTCAATGACCATTCCATTTCAAGGCGCATGCGTTTGCCCAAGGATTGGCGGGTTCCTGCAGATATTACCTGTTTGCTCTGAGGCATAACCAGTTTGGTGACCGGCTCATAGCTTCCTTTCAGAAGTCTATTTTCCGGAGCGACCCATCGAAACACCCGTCCATTGGCAGTTGACTGGACAGGTTCATAATGACCATTTCCCGAACCGACAAATGAAAATCCCGCTTCGTACTTGGCGCTGTCAGGATTAAAGCTTTGAATCAGAACGCTGTCATATCGCACGCCAAGTACCGTAGTATCTGCCATTTTATAGAAAACCCGGTCGTTTCGAAACAAGGATTCTTTTACAGCACTTACCCTCGCCAGGTTGGAATTGTCGCCAATGGAAGCCAGAAGCTGTTTGTTGGCATCTGTCAAGTCCTGCAATAACGGCTGGTTTTTTGCATCATTTTCAGAAAACAGGTTCAGGTACCAGGTTCCTTTTTTTGTGGTCCAACTATTTTCATTATAAAAAAGGAAGCGGGAATAACTTCGCTCGGTGTATTCAAATTCCGCCTGGATCCTTTTGTCTTTTGTGATGAGAACCTTAGGGGTAAACCGGATCTCGGCAGTATTGTAATCAATGGTATAATCCGACTCTTCACCCCGGATCAGCTGTTGGCCATCGATATATATTTTTTCGCTGCCAGCAATAATCTGGATATATGTTTCGCCTGCTGATCCCGTGAGCATATATGGCCCCTGATTCCCTTCGCTGCCCTGAATATGGTTTCGTGCATATTTCCCTTTTACCACAGCAGCCCCGGTACTTGTCCGGAAGCTGGCCTTGTCCGATTTTATGGTATTGGTGATTGTGAACCGGGCACCCTGCACCCTTTTATTCATTTGTAGAAAATACCCGGTGGCTGGCCGGAGATCGAAATCTCCAGCCACGATCTCGTTCCGTTGACTGTATATGCGCATAAAAACTTTGTCGAACTCCTGAATTTGCTGAGTATTGCCTTCCGGCTGTACGGGCATGTTTGCATCCGTGAGGGTGGCTTCAATCTGGTAATCCTTATTCAGTTTGCCTTCGAGCTGTAAATTCAGGTTTGAGGTGAGCGAGGCATCACGGGTATTACCCATTGACACTCCACGCGAAAGACTTCCGCTGCTTCGGAGTGAACCTTCGGCCAGTCGGTCGTACTTTGCTCCGGCCTGCAGTCCTGGGGGGAGCTGATAAACAGGTGGATTTATCCGGTTAAAATCGGGGCTTTTATGCTGATAAACTTTGGCGAGGGAGAAGGGGTAGGCTTCGTAACTTACCAGGAGGGTGTCGGGTGTCGGGTATCGGGTATCAGGTTTGAGGATCAGAAGGGATTTGACCCAGTCGATGGTATACAGGCTATCTGGAAATGGTATGGTTCCTTTTTGATATACTTTCCATGAATTGGGCACGATGGAAAGAGAATCAATATGCAGTGTATCAGACTTAACTGGCAGAACAACTTTCCTTTGACTTTGTGATTTTAAGGCAGAGGGCAGAAGGCAAAAGGCAGAAATTAGTAATAAGTATCTTAAGTGAAGTAAGTTAGAAGGGGGTGATATTTTGGAGCCGTAAGACATTGATCAAAAGTAGACAAAAAGAAATCCACAGAAAGTTGAAGACCAGGGCCAATGTTGTATTTTGAAATTACAGAATCAATTACCGGAATAGCGAAATGACTTTTGTAATCTCATATAACGAATGAACTTTAAATTCCATATAGTGCTTAACCAAAAAGGCAAGGGGTCGAGATTCCAATTCAGAACTTCCGATGGAGGAGATTCAAGTGTGCACACAAAAAACCCCGGACCTTGATCCGGGGTTAGTCATATTGCTCTATGTCAGAAGATTTGCTCTTTTACACTTCAGAATACCTGATCCTCCAACTTCGGAACTCGGAATTCTGAATTCGAATCTCTTCTTTCTTATTTATCTATTCCTACCACTTCGGAATCTCACGTCCTGGAGTCCAGGGATATCCGAGTTTGTCGAATTCTTTTTTCAGGTTATCCACTGACTGTTTGATTTGCTCAACCTGTGGAAGGATTTTAACCAATTCGCCTGCAACAATATCATACTGTTCAACAGCGCTTTCAGGTACATCCTGGTTTGCGCTGATATAACGGGCACTTCCGAGACGAGAGTTCAGGCCTGGCTCAGAGGCATCCTGCAAGCGGCTGATGATCGGGTTACCATTAAAACGGATACCCAGATCTTTCAGCTGTGTTTCCAGAGATTTCAGTTCCTTCATCAGGTTGTCGGGACCACCATAGGTAAATATAAGCTGCTTGCCATATTGAACGGCTGTGGAAAGAGTTTCCATTTCCGATTGTGTGGCACCAAGCGAATTTCCCAGTTTACTTGCTTTTTCGATGAAAGCGATGACTGAAGCGCGGTCTTTTGCCGGCAGGGTAAAATTGTTGATCAATCTGAAGGAGAAAGAGACCGGTCCGGCCAGCTGGGTTACAGTACCAGCAACATTTCGGGCCAGTTCAACGGTATATTTCCCGGGAAGAGCAGTTACAGGAGCCGGTGGGGTACCCATCGGATTAGCCTTGCCGCCAGGATTCACTATGCCTTTAACTTCCTGATCATAATCCCATGTGAGTTTTGAAATTCCTGTTTTTTCACCGGTTTTGATGACTTTAACTACTTTACCGTTGGCATCCTTGATAGTGAAAACCAGAAATGCAGCTTGTTCTTCTTCTTCAGCGCGAAGGTCGGCATAGGTCGGATATGGAGGGTTGGTACCATCCTTACGAGCTTTTGCCTGAGCCTCTTTACGGATCTGCTTAAGAGTTTTAGTCTGATCCTTAACATAATAAGTAAAGGTTACTCCATAAGCCGGATTGGGAGCGCTGAAATAATTGTGTCCCTGACCATATTTTCCGCTGGTCTGACTGTACATGATACCTTCCTTGATTGGATAAATGAGAGCATCTTTATCGAGGTCGGCAGGGGTAAAGTTTCTCAGCAGGGTATAGTCGTCGAGGATGAAGAATCCATGGCCGAAGCTAGCCAGAACGAGGTCGTTTTCGCGTTCCTGAATTACTATGTCATAGATGCAGGTAGTTGGGAGGCCCGATTTCATCTGTATCCATTTTTCACCACCATTGAGTGAAATCCAGAAACCAAATTCAGTACCTACGAAAAGAAGGTCCTTTTTTAAGCGATCCTGCTGAATAGCATGAACCATACCGTTTTCCGGCAGGTTGGAAGCGATAGATTTCCATGTTTTACCAAGGTCCGTACTTTTGAAAACATAAGGTTTGAAATCGGCCCTTTTAACGTTATTATAGCAGACGTACAGAGTGTTAGCATTAAATCTGTCGGCCATGAGGTAACTGATATAGGTCATATCAGGAACTCCTGGAACGGATTCGATTTTTGTCCAATCTTTGCCATCATTTGTAGTGATCTGAATCAATCCGTCATCGGTTCCAACAAAGATGGTACCTTGATTAATGGGGGATTCGGCCAATGCTACGATGTTACCCCAAACGGAAGTTGAATTATTCTTGGCAACTGCATCGATATTCTGCACAATACCCATTACAGGAAGTTTGTTGCGGTCCATCTGACGGGTTAGATCAGGAGATATTGTCTCCCATTTGTTGCCATAATTTGTTGATTTGAAAAGTTTATTTGCAGCGAAATAGATCGTTTTATGATCGAATTTCGATATCAGGATCGGGGTATTCCAGTTCCAGCGATAGGCTTCGCCCAATTTTTCCTGTGGCTGAATGCCAACAGCTTCGCCGCTTTTCCTATCGTATCGAACGAGACCGCCAAACTGAGATTCTGAATAAACGATGTCGGGATTGGTAGGGTCAACCTGCTGGAAAAATCCATCACCACCGCAGGTAACATACCAGTCGTCGTTAACCGCACCGATATTACGGAATACGCGTGAAGGACCGCCGAACGAGTTATTGTCCTGGGTACCTCCATATACATTATAGAAAGGAGTATCATAGTCGATAGCTACACGATAGAACTGGGTAACTGGGAGATTCGCCTTGAACTGCCAGGTTTCGGCCATATCAAAACTTTCATAAACTCCACCGTCGCAGCCGATGATATAATGGTTCTTGTCGCGCGGGTCCATCCAGAAACAGTGGTTGTCGACATGTTTTCCATTTTCACCGAGTGCGCGCCAGGTACGTCCGGCATCGTCAGAAACCTGGGCTACAGTTTCCATCGCGTAAACCCGGTTAATATCCCACAGGTCGCAATAAATCCGGTTATAATATTGACCGACACCTGATTGGTGGTCGCTCATTTTTTCCCAGGAAACACCGCAATTGGTTGTGCGGAAGATCCCACCGGATCCTTCTGCTGCTTCAACAACTGCATAAACCACATCAGGGTTAATGGGAGAGATAGCCAAGCCAATACGTCCGAGATCTCCGCCTGGTAAACCGCTGTTGATTTTATTAAAGGTTTTCCCGGCATCGGTAGTTTTGTAAATAGCTGATTCCGGACCACCGTCAACGAGGGTCCAAACATGACGACGACGCTGATAGGCGGTAACATAGATTACATCAGGATTTCTTGGATCCATCTCGATATCGGAAACTCCTGTGTTTTCGCTGATTTCGAGGACTTTATTCCAGGTGGTTCCACCATCGGTTGTTTTGTACAAACCGCGGTCGCCACCAGGTCCCCAAAGTGGGCCCTGACAGGCAACATAAACGACATCCGAATTTCTTGGATCGATACGAATCCGACCGATGTGTTCCGATTTACCGAGTCCCATGTTTTTAAAAGAACCGCCGCCATCGATAGATTTATACACACCATCGCCATATCCGATAGCGCGCTGAGAATTATATTCACCGGTTCCGACCCAGACAATGAGTGGATTTTTCTGATCCACCACTACGGGACCAATGGACCAGGCGCCATAGTTGTCGAAAATCGACTGCCAGGTTGTGCCGTTATTAGTGGTTTTCCACACACCGCCAGCTGCAGTGCCGACATAATATTCGCTGAAATTTTTCGGATTTACCGCGATATCGGCAATACGGCCGGAAGTAAAAGCGGGTCCTATGCTGCGGAATTTCAAAGCGTTGAATGTTGAAGAAGAGACTGGATCCTTCTTGGGCTCCTCCTTGGCGGTTTTCTTGTCAGCAGCGCTGGCAAAACCGAACATCAGGCTAAAGATGAGCAATGCCATCAGGCCTTTTAGCATGGGTGATAATTTAATCATGGTCGAATCGTTGTTTAGATTTAAAAATGCAAGGTACAATTCTCAGAAAGATTGAAGGATGGGTGCCGGTTAAAAAATGTTAAAGGGCGATTGCTTATATTTACAAACTGAAATAAATTTTAAGACATGGCAAAGAAAATCCTTGCCCTTGCTTTCCTCTTCTTTCCCCTTCTTGTTTCTGCTCAAAGTATTAAAGACACTTGTGTTTCATTGAACATGTTTTCCTTTCATGTAAGCGGTCATATTCCTGCCGGCGATCTTGCCAAAAGGTATGGACTGAATGCCGGGTTAGGTGGTTCCTACTGGTTTAAAACCAGGACAAACTGGCTGATGGCTGCTGATTTCACTTATTTTTTCGGTGAAAACATCAAGGAGGACAGTATTTTAGACGGATTAAAGGATAGGTCGGGTTTATTTATCACAACCAACGGAGCCCGGATGTATCCGACAATCAGTGAGCGCGGATTTTATGCAGGATTACGTCTCGGCAAAGTGTTCCCGGTCATCGGGCCTAATCCTAATTCGGGATTGATGGTGACAGCGTCGGCGGGCCTGCTTCAGTACAAAACGTTTTATCGCCTCGAGGAAAACAGTATTCCTGTGCTGGTTGGTGATTATGCCAAGCTGATTGATTACCTGACAAATGGCTTTGCGATGGAGCAGTTTATCGGCTATTTGCATCTCGACAATAAGGAACCCATAAATTTTTATGCAGGGTTTGAGTTCCATGAGGCCTGGACTATGGGGCGGCGCGACTGGATATATAATCTGCAAGGACCGGATCATACCCGGCACCACGACTTTCTTATCGGGATACGCATAGGATGGATTTTCCCGGTTGGGAAAAAGACTACCGGAACCTTTACTTATTTTTAGAGCCGGTGCTGCTGATATATCAGATCGGGATCAGGATGTATTACCTGATCATCCTGATGGCCTCGCCATTTTCACGGAGAGCCTCCCAATGGATCTCTGGCCGGAGAGCCAATAAATCACTGATATCCCTATGGTCCACAGATAAAAACCGACGCACCCTGTGGATGCATGTTTCCTCGCTGGGTGAGTTTGAGCAGGGCCGACCCGTGATCGAGCGATGGAAAGCGGAGTTTCCGGAAGACAGAATTATGTTGAGCTTTTACAGTCCATCTGGATTCAATATCCGTAAGAATTATCCGCTGGCTGACCTTGTTTTTTATCTTCCCCTGGATACGCCAAAAAAGATGAACCGGCTGCTTGATCAGCTTTCTCCTGATATTTTCATTCTCGTAAAATATGATTTCTGGCCCAATCTGTTGAGGGCGTTGCATCAGAGGAAGATCCCCTCCTACCTGATTTCAGCCCGTTTTCGCCGCGATCAGTACCTGTTTAAAAGCTGGGGTTCTGCTTTTCTCAGGCAACTCAGGGTTTTCAGATATATATTCGTGCAGGACGAGGCATCAGAAAAGCTACTCAGGAGCTTTAATTTTAGCCAGGTAGTTGTAGCGGGAGACACGAGGGTTGATGCGGTGATGACGCAGGGTAAAAGGGCAAAAGGGCAGGAAGGCAGAAAGGAGAAGGTGATTATTGGAGGGAGCACGTGGCCGGAGGAGGAGAGGATGCTGGCAAATCTTTGGAAATCGGAAGGGGTTATGGAATTTAAGGAGGATTGGAAGCTGGTGATTGCTCCGCATGATATCTCCGAAGGACATTTGACTGCAATTGAGAATCTTTTCGGGAAAGACATCGTTCGATTCAGCCGATGTCAGGAACCCATGCCTGAAGTCTTGACCCAACATAATATAATATTGATCGACTCTATTGGTCTTCTGTCTTCGTTATATGCCTGGGCCGATATTGCCATTATTGGAGGCGGATTTGGGAAGGGAATCCATAACACCCTGGAACCAGCCGCTTTTGGATTGCCTGTAGTTTTTGGTCCGCGATGGACAAAATTCCGGGAAGCGGAGAGCCTGATAAAGATCGGAGCCGCATTTGAAGTTAATGATCAGGAAAGTTTTTTTTCAACGATGAAAAAGCTATGCTCGGATGCTACTTTCCGCGCTGAATCAGGCATTCTGGCTATCAAATACATGGAAAGTCAGATGGGGTCTAGTGATCTAATAATTAGGCGTTTATTGGAAAAATGGTGAACAATACCTGTTCATAAATGGATATGAACAGGGCAAACCGTTGGTAACCAATAGGCTTATGACCTTATAATCCCAAATGTTAGTAAAATTGATTTTTTGATTTGCTTCTGCCGAGTAAATTTGATATCAGGGCGGAAGGCCCCTATAATCTAAACCCTTTTGTCTAACCCATTGAGAAACAGATGTTATCAGTGCCATGTATATAGAAGAAATGTCAGTCAGAACAGAAAAAGGTCGCAAGACCAACAGTTTGGAGGAGGCAGTAGAAGCTTCGCGCAAGTATTTTAAAGGCGACGATCTTGCTGCAACAGTCTGGGTAAACAAATATGCGCTGAAGGATTCGGCTGGTAACATTTATGAGTTATCTCCTGATGATATGCACCGGAGGATGGCACATGAGATTGCGCGGATCGAAAAGCGTTACCCAAATCCGATGATGGAAGAGGAACTTTATCAGCTTCTGAAGGACTTTACCTATATAATTCCTCAAGGTGGACCGATGACTGGCATTGGCAATCCATTTCAGATTTCCTCCTTGTCGAACTGCTTTGTTATTGGCAATGACGGTGCAGCAGATTCCTATGGCGGGATCATGAAAATCGACCAGGAACAGGTTCAGCTGATGAAACGCCGCGGAGGCGTTGGTCACGACCTTAGCCATATTCGTCCGACCATGAGTCCGGTAATGAACTCAGCACTGACATCAACCGGTGTCGTTCCGTTTATGGAACGTTATTCCAATTCCACACGCGAAGTTGCCCAAGATGGCCGCCGTGGTGCCCTCATGCTCAGTATATCAATTAAACATCCTGATGCTGAGAATTTTATCGATGCAAAAACTGAAAAGGGAAAAGTCACAGGTGCCAACGTATCGGTAAAAATCACCGATGAATTTATGCAGGCAGTTGTCAGCAATGGCAGGTTTAAACAGCAATTCCCTATAAATTCAGATAATCCGAGTCACCTCAAGGAAATTGATGCCAAGCCTTTGTGGGAAAAAATTATTCACAATGCCTGGAAATCGGCAGAACCCGGAGTATTATTCTGGGATACCGTAATCAGGGAATCGATTCCTGATTGCTATGCCGATTTGGGTTTCCAAACGGTTTCCACCAATCCTTGCGGTGAGATACCACTCTGTCCCTATGATTCATGCCGTTTGCTGGCTATCAATCTTTATTCTTATGTCGATCATCCTTTTACTCCGGATGCCCGTTTCGATTTCGTGAAGTTCAAGCAGCATGTTCATTATGCCCAGCGCATGATGGATGATATTATTGATCTTGAAGTTGAGAAGATCGAAGGCATCATCGGGAAAATAAATAATGACCCGGAAGATTATGAACTAAAGCGTGTTGAGATCAAGCTTTGGGAAAATATCAGGAAGAAAACTGAGCAAGGACGCCGTACTGGTATCGGCATCACTGCTGAAGGCGATATGCTCGCTGCTCTGAACCTGACTTATGGCAGTGACATTGCTATCGATTTTGCCGTTGAAGTGCAGAAAACGCTGGCCGTTGAGGCATACCGTTCCTCAGTGAATATGGCACGTGAGCGTGGTGCATTCCCAATGTATGATACGAAGCGCGAAGTCAATAATCCTTTCATCAACCGAATACGCGAAGCTGATCCTCAGTTGTATGAAGAGATGACTATAGCTGGTCGTCGTAATCTCGCCCTGCTGACGATCGCCCCGACTGGAACCACGAGCCTGATGTCGCAGACCACCAGCGGTATCGAGCCGGTATTCCTTCCGGTTTATCGCCGTCGCCGCAAAGTGAATCCAAACGATCCGGAATGCACGGTTTCGTTTGTTGATGAAGTTGGTGATTCGTGGGAAGAATATAATGTGTTTCATCACAAGTTCATGGACTGGTTAACTATCAACGGATACGATACCACCCATGTCAGAAGTTTCGGGCCTGCCGAAATTGACGAACTGGTTAAGAAATCACCTTATTATAAGTCGACTTCCGCCGATATCGATTGGGTAGCAAAAGTCCGCATGCAGGGTGCTGTTCAGAAGTGGGTTGATCATTCGATCTCGGTAACGGTTAACCTGCCGAATGACATCGCAGAAAGCACGGTAGCCGATGTTTATCGTACCGCATGGGAACATGGCTGCAAAGGTGTTACCGTTTATCGTGAAGGATCGCGCGATGGCGTTTTGATCAAGCATAAAGAAAAAGAGGGCGATAAAGAGGAGCAAACTCACAAGCACGAGGGACATAAGCGCCCGCCGGTTCTTGATGCCGAACTGCTCCGTTTTAAAAATGAAGACCAGGATTGGATTGCTTTCGTAGGCATGATGAATGGCCAGCCGTATGAGATCTTCACCGGTCGCGCTGAAGAGGATACGCTGGTGATCCCGAAGTCCATTGCACATGGACAGATTATCAAGGTAAAAACAGGTGAAGGTGCACGCTACGATTTTCATTACACTGATAAATATGGCAACCCCTGCACAGTAGGTGGATTGTCCTATATGTTTGATAAGGAATTCTGGAATTATGCCAAGCTGATTTCCGGAGTATTACGCCACGGCATGCCTATCCCGTATGTGGTTACCCTGGTTTCCTCGCTAAGTCTTGATAATGAGAATATCAACTCCTGGAAAGCAGGTGTTGCTCGAGCGCTGAAACAATTTATTCCCAATGGTACAAAGGCCTCAAAAGGTGAACATTGCGAGGAATGCGATTCCGACGAGATGATTTATCAGGAAGGGTGCTTGATTTGTACCAGTTGCGGACATAGTAAATGCGGATGATCGATCTTCGTTCCGATACTGTTACACGTCCCACACCCGGGATGCTGGAAGCCATGTTTACCGCGAAAGTGGGGGATGATGTTTTTCGCGATGATCCCACCGTAAATGCTTTGGAAGATAAGGCTGCCAAGCTTTTTGGCATGGAAGCTGCCTTGTTTTGTCCGTCGGGCACCATGACGAATCAGATTGCAATAAATGTTCATACCCATCCGGGAGATGAAGTGATCTGCCATAAATATTCGCACGTCTATTTTTATGAAGGGGGCGGCATGATGCGCAATTCGGGCGTTTCCGTTCGGTTGCTCGAAGGAGATCAGGGATTGATCAAGGCCAGCGATGTAGCGGCTAATATCAACCCTGATGATGTCCACCGGCCAGTGACTAAACTCGTTGAGGTCGAGAATACCATGAACAAAGGTGGCGGCGCCTGTTATCCTTATGTCGATCTTCTTGAGATCAGGGCGGTTTGCGATGCCAATAATCTGCAGTTGCATCTCGATGGAGCCAGGCTGTTTAATGCCCTGGTTGCCACTGGAACTACCCCGGCTGATTTCGGTGCTATTTTCGATTCCATTTCGATTTGTTTGTCTAAAGGGTTGGGTGCGCCGGTAGGCTCGCTTTTGCTGGGGAACCAGGTTTTTGTGAATAAGGCACGGAGAGTGCGCAAAGTTCTGGGCGGCGGCATGAGGCAGGCCGGATATCTGGCAGCTGCGGGTATTTATGCACTTGACCATAATATCGACCGGTTGATCGAAGACCATAAGAAAGCACAATATCTGGGTAAGGTTTTGGAGAGTTCACCTTATGTGGAGAGCGTTTTACCCGTGGAAACCAACATATTGATCTTCACCCTGACTGATCGATATACTGAGAAAGAATTTATCGCAGCCCTGAATAAAAATGATATTTATGCAGCATCGACCGGTCCCCAAGCCGTTCGGTTTGTGACGCATCTGGACTTTACCGAAGAGATGCTGGGCAGAGTTGAAGAAGTCCTGCGGACGTTTTAAACCTGACAGCTTTTCAAAAGCTGTCAGGTTTAGTGCCGGATGAAACTTTTTGATCTTTAATGGCACTATCTTTCAGTAACCAATAGTCGCAATTGATTCCAACCAAACAAGAGGTGTTCATGGAGATGTACACTCCGTGTCACCAGGCGTTCCAGGGGTATTGTCGCGGTTTGACTAGCAACCGCGAGGATGCCCGGGACCTGGCAGGCGAAGCTGTGCTGATTGTCTTTGAGAATCTGGATAAACTCCGGAAGAAAGATTCATTCAAAGCCTATCTGTTCGGCGTAGCCAGGCGGTTGCAGCTACATCAGTACCGGAGGGAGAAATTCCGGGGAACGTATGATGAGAAGGTCGCGGAATTGCTGCCCGATCACCAGTCGCCACCGGATATCGACCATGATGTGGAGGTTTTGTACAACCTCCTTGGCAAACTGCCTCCCAAACAGCGGGAATGTGTTGTATTGTTTGAGCTCTCGGGCTTTTCGCTCGAGGAGATCAGGCAGTTACAAGGCGGAACGCTGTCGGGAGTGAAATCGAGATTAACGAGAGGACGGGAGCAATTGAGACTATGGTTACTACCGTCAGAAGGCTCGAATGAAGGCCCAAGGCACCAGGCACAAGGCTCAAGGCTGGGCAATATAAATAGCCCCGGGTTTCAACCCGGAGGAGAGGAGGAACGCCAGTGAAAACAAAAAGGGATTTATCTGAAATGTTTGAAAAGGCGCGATCAGAGGCGAACAAGGTTCCGGTGAGCGAGGTGAAATCGCTGGTGGAATCCGGCAAAACATCGCAGCAGGCTGCCAAGAGCTCATTCGGGCCCCGACGGATCACACGATTGTTTAATCCGTTAAAAATTTTAATCATGATCACACCAATTATCATTATAACATCGGCATTGTTGATATGGAACCCAGGCTCCCATGCAGATAAAAAGCATGCTCAACCTGCAGTAACAAGTCAGGGAGCAGAGGAGGTTAGGAGGATAGGAGTTGAGGAGGCTAATAGCCTAAAAGAAGGGAGCAAAATTGGGAGCGCGAAGAGTTTGGGGGTGCCGGTGCTGAAGGCCAGGCAAGCTGTGAACCCGATTGTCAGGGATACTCAACTGAAAGGAGTAATTCTGGATTTGTCCAAAGAGGAATTGACCCGGTTGGGATTTATGTTTGATGAGGAGGGTTACTATTATCTCAACAAGCTGCCTGATGGTACCCGCATGAATTGCTGGAGCTGGTATGCCAATAAGGATAAAACCAGTATGGTTCCTATGGGTATTTTGGGTAATGCTGACGTCAAATATCGTGGCGGTTCAGTAGGCTGGGGCAGTGGAAGCTGGGTGAATAAGGAGAATAAATCGCCATTGCACGAGTTTGATTTTTACCCCATTATCACTACCGATCTGAACCTGGAAAATGTTAGTCCGATTGATCAGGTTGCCGCTCAGGCAAAGAATTATTTCAGACTGATGAAGGATACACTGGTTCCGGTTTTATTCAGTAGAAAAAAATTAGGGGGGTATGATACACCAGATAAGCTGGTCTGGTTTAAGGTTTCAGACCAGTTTTTCGATCTGCTGAAGTCAGAGCAGACGAAAAAAGCAAAGGAAAATTATACGATTGCTAAGGTCCTTGTTCAACAAAGAACTCCATCTGAAAAGGTGTTTTTAGAATATGTCGATTACAACATGCAGCCCTTCACGGTAAAGTTGAAGCCACAAGTTCTGGAGTGTTTCGGAATTGTGCTGTCTAAGGATCGGGTAGATTACAATTTTACCTATTATGGAGTAGAGATGAAATGGTGGGTTGATCAATCCGGAATCGGAGTAAACAATTATTCCGTAATGGGTCAGGGAAGTCAGGAAATGATCGTTCATGGCGATAATGGGATTCCATTAATTATGACAGACGGCAGTAAGGATTCGGCTGGGAATGATAATAAGGGAAAGTGTCCGTCGATTTTTGCTATTTCTAAGAAATTCAATGGCAATACGGTTGGTCTGGGTGATTATTTGAGTGATCTGGATCTTATGGTTCCGGTACAGATTGATGATCCGGAAGCATCCGAATTTTTACAGGAACTGATTATCTGGATTTTCCCGAATGAGAAATTCTTCAGCTGCTTACCGTCGGATATGGCTGATCAGATGCGGAAGGAATTCAATTACCAACTAAAGCGCCTGTATCCGAATTTTGTTCCAAGGATGGCTGGCAGCTTTGGATTTACGGCTAGCAGCGTTGAAATCAGGAGCGGTGGACTGGCGAAGGATACCGTGAGGATGGGTGGCAGCATCGGAATCGGCGGAGGAGATCAGAAGAAAACAGCAGAGGCTGAAAATGTTGAGCCGGTGCCGTGTGTTTATTTCACCAACCTGTGCGAATCGCTGCCCGGATTGGATTACGTGAATTTATATCCGAATCCGGCTGCCGATAAACTGAATGTCGACCTGGTTTTGCAAAAGGCAAAAAATATCCGGTTCAGGGTGTTTGATATGGGCGGCCGGGTGATATCAGATGAAGGAAAACCTCAGATCTACAGCGAGGGCGGCCAGTTCCGGCACTCGCTCGATGTTTCCAAACTTCAGAATGGATTATACCTGCTGATTCTGACCGATGACGAGGGGGCGAAGGTGACGAGGAGGTTTGTGAAAAACTAGGAATTGCCTTACGTTTCAAGTACCACCACCGCATTGGCCCAGTCTTTAACGTGCGAAATGGATACATGGATTTTAGTGATACCTTTTTTATCAGCTTCCTCGAGGGCCTTACCGGTCAGTCGGATCTCGGGTTTACCGAGTTCGACGTGATAAACCTCTATCTGGTTAAAACCGATGCCGCCTGTAAATCCGGTGCCAAGTGCTTTTACGAAAGCTTCCTTGGCCGAAAATCTTGCTGCATAAAATGGTGCGGGATCGCGGAATGAATCGCTGTAAGCGATCTCCTGGTCTGTGAATACTCTCTTTTTGAACGCATCGCCTTTGGATATGAATCCGCGGATGCGTTCTACTTCGATTATGTCTGTGCCGATGCCGTAAATCATGAGGGCAAATATAGGGCAAAAGGGCAAAAAGGCAAGAGGGCAGGATGTAAAGTATGACCCGTCCTGATTTTTGTTTACAGTTTCTTGTTGTTTATTACTAGTGTTACACTTTTAAGAACGGGTTAATGATTGACCTCAATCTTAGTTGGGTTCCTCAAAACTAATGATTTGTTTCCTTTTGTAATAATTCTTCCATCTTCGTTTTAACACCCCGTGCTTTGCATGAGCAAAGCATGGGGTATTCATGTCAAGACTGGAGTGTGGTCGGAACTCATTATAGACCCGGATTATCCTATCCAGCTGGGAACGAGCTTCTTCAATGGTATTAAAATTCAATTGATTTAGCCATTCGTCTTTCAGAATGCCGTTAACTCTTTCGGCGATTGCGTTTTCCCGTGGATCACCATTCTCAGTCATGCTAATGCGAAATTTATTTTGAATCAGTATTTTAATATAGTCGTCACAACAATATTGGACCCCACGGTCGGAGTGATGGAAGATGTTAATGATCCCTTTGGGTACCTGATGTATGGCCATTTTTAGTGCTTTTACACTATGCTTTGCTTCAAGAGTATCCCCAAGTTCCCATCCGACTATTTTCCTGGAGTAAGCATCCGTAATAAGATTCAAATAGCCGGAACCTCCCTTGATTGAAATATAGGTTATATCACTAACCCACAACTGATGAGCCTGTTCTGGCTCGAAGCCGATAATCAGGTTCGGGTACTTCCGTAACCAGTGATTACTATAGGTGGTCTTGGCTCGATAGCGTCGTTTACGAACCAGCAGATCATTATTGCGAAGAAAGTCAAAGAATAAATCCCGTCCGAGAACCAATTCGCCATTCAATTTGGGTTGAATCAACTTAAACAGCTTTCTCCCTCCGAGACGGGGCATCAACTTGCGCTCCTTCTCAATCATCTGCAACAAGAGGTCTTCTTTGGCCAGCTCTTTATAAACATAGTTTTTCCGCTGATAGTAACCTTGCCTACTCTTACCAAACAGTTCGCACAAAGTATCCAGATTCATTTCTGGTCTATCTGTACGCAGCATGGTCACTGTTTGGCACCATGCTTTTTTCTAATCGGAATTTTAAGGTCTCGCTCAGCGATAGTAATCATGGTATCAAGGGCTTGGACACGAAGTCTTTCGTGCTCAAGATCCTTTTCCAATTGTTTAATCCTGGCTTCGAGTTCTCTTTCTTTGCTCGTTTTACCTGTTTCTTTGGCCATGACTGATTGAATGCGATGTTGTTCCTGGTCTGCTACTGTCAGTCCAAAGTTACGCATCCAACGGTGTATATATCCATTGCCGGGTAGACCATACTTTTTTTGCAAAACTTGCCGGCCAACTCCTGAGTCAAGATACTCTTGGACAACTTTTAACTTAAAATCGTCCGGATAAGTAGTCATTCTTCCTTTCATAATCCTGATTTAGATTTACTTTTACTGTAAACCTATTTCAGGACGAGACAGTATTCCTTTTTGCCTTCTTGCCCTTTTGCTCTTTGCCTTGCTACTGCCCGTATTTGTCAATAATCTCCTGCTTGGTCAGTCCAAGTATTCCGTACTTGGCTCCGACTTTGCGGAAGGCGGCGAGTGCTTTATCGAGATGATGGATTTCGTGACCGGCGGAAATCTGGGTGCGGATACGAGCCTGTCCGTTAGGCACTACCGGGAAGAAGAACCCGACAGCATAAACTCCTTCGGCGAACAGATCGCGCGACACATCCTGGGCAAGTTTGGCGTTAAAAAGCATCACCGGAACGATCGGTGAATCGCCCTCCTTCAGAACAAATCCGGCCTCGGTGAGTCCTTTGCGCCAATAAGCGGCATTGCGTTCCAGCTTATCGCGGCGCTCGGTTGATTCGCTCAGGATATCGAGTACTTTGAGTACCCCGGCAACAACAACAGGAGCTATGGTGTTGGAGAACAAGTATGGACGAGCTTTTTGCCGGCACATGGCAACAATCTCCTTGCGGCCGCTGACACAGCCTCCGGATGCTCCGCCAAGGGCTTTGCCGAAAGTTGTGGTGATAATATCCACCCGGCCCATCATCCCGTGATGTTCATGGGTACCTCGACCGGTTTTCCCAATGAATCCAGATGAATGTGATTCATCGATCAGCAGCATCGCATCATATTTATCGCATAGAGCCACCAGTTCATCTACCTTAGCCATATCGCCATCCATGGAATAAACGCCATCGTTTACTACAAGCTTAATGCGTTTGTCGGCATGAAGCTGGAGTTTTTCTTCCAGATGCTCCATGTTGGAATGCTTGAATGTATCGTGAGTAGCCGAACACAGCCTGATGCCATCGACAAGCGAGGCATGCACCAGACGGTCCGAGATGATAACATCCTCCTGGGTGAGAATGGCTTCAAAAACCCCGGCATTGGCATCCATGCAGGATGGAAATAGAATGGTATCCTCGGTGCCAAGGAATTCGGTCATTCTGGCTTCAAGTTCCCGATGGATATCCTGTGTTCCGCAGATAAACCGGACCGACGACATGCCATAACCGCGTGAATCAAGGCCCTCATGGGCCGCCTTGATTACGGCAGGATGGCTGGAAAGCCCGAGATAGTTGTTAGCACAGATGTTGATGACTTTTTTTGCCTCTGACCCAGCCGGAAATTCAACTTCAATATCCGCAGCCTGAGGCGAATGGATGAACCGCTCTTGCTTGTAAAGTCCTGCCTGGGCAATGGCTTCAAGCTGATCGTGGTAGATTTTTTTGGTTTGTTCAGAATAGCTCATATGTTGATTGTTGGTTATAAAGTTGCCAACTAGGAAGAAAAGTTGGCAACTTTGTACTGCTTATAGGTATTCGAGCACTAGGTTGGCGATCTTGGTCACGTTGTCGAAGGCTTCGGGAGTGGCACGCTCATCGGGTATCGAGATTTTATATTTAACCTCGAGAAACCTTTTAAGTGAAACCATAGAAAAGGAATCGACCAAACCGCCAGAGATCAGCGGGGTGTCGTAAGTTACATCATCATCATCCTCAGCATATTCATTGACTACATACTTTAGGATGGCTGCTTTCATTTCATTAATGTCGGGCATAAGATTTTATTTTAGGTTAATCATTTTCTAAAGTTGAAATATCGCCGATTTCCTCGCCCCATTCTTTGGCGTGGAGTACGCGGCGCATAATTTTGCCGCTCCGGGTTTTGGGAAGGAGGTCGATGTATTCGATTTCCTGCGGCATGGCCAGCGGAGAGAGCTTTTTCCGAATGAAATTCATGATTTCAAGTTCCAGTTCCTGACTGGCGACAAATCCGGGTTTAAGGGTGACAAAGGCTTTTACCACTTCCATATTGATATCATCAGGTTTTGAAACCACAGCCGATTCGGCAACGGCTTCATGCTCCAGGAGAGCCGATTCCACTTCGAACGGGCTAACCAGGTGGCCGCCGGTATTTATAACATCATCGTCGCGGCCAATGAACCAGAAATATCCGTCTTTATCAATTGTTGAGCGGTCGCCGGTAATGTACCAGCCGTTCTTGAATTTCTTCTCAAACGTTTCCTGATTGTTCCAGTAGGTTCTCATACGAGCCGGCCAATCGAATTGGAATGCGATCAGTCCCGGCTTATTTGTTTCATGAATTGGCTCGTAGGTGTCAGGATCCAGGAGGGCACAGGTAAGTCCGGGAAATGGTTTTCCCATTGATCCGGGCCTGATCTTCATTCCAGGATAGTTGGTGATCATCATGGAGCCGGTTTCGGTTTGCCAATAAGTATCCAGGAAAGGCAATCCGAATACCTTCTGTGACCAAACAACGGCTTCGGCATTCAGAGGTTCCCCAACGCTTGCCAGATGGCGCAAGGAGCTGTGATCGAACTGCTTAATTACCTCATCGCCGGCTTTCATGAGCGAACGGATAGCCGTTGGCGCCGAATACCACATAGTGATTTTATGTTTTTCGATGAATCGGTACCAGGTTTCGGCAGCAAATCCAGAGTCTTTTACACACTGAGTGATACCAAGACTCCATGCCCCGATAATTCCATAGCTTGTGCCGGTAACCCATCCGGGATCGGCGGTACACCAGTAAATATCATCATCCTGAAGATCGAGGACCCATTTGGCCGTCAGATACTGGGAGATAAGTGAATAATGGACATGCTTTACCCCTTTGGGCTGGCCGGTAGTACCTGATGTATAGTGTAATACTGAGTTGCTTTCGGCTTTGGTCGGAAAGATCTCAAATTGATCAACCGGCGTTGCCTGGTCGAGCGAAAAGGCGATTTCTTTATTTTTCAGGGCTTTTTTACCATCGTCGTCCACCACAATTATATACTCCAGATCAGGCAGTCTGTCTAAGATTTTTTGAACTTTTGAGGCATGCTTCCTGGAAGTAATGATGGCTTTAGTGCCTGCATTTTCTAGTCTGACAAACAATGATTCATCACCAAAAGCGGAAAATAGGGGTTGGGCAACAGCACCAATCTTGAGGATGCTGAGAAAGCCGATGTATAGTTCGGGTGCCTTATCCATGAACAGGCAAACGCGATCACCGTCGCTGATACCCACTTTACGCAGAAATGTCCCGAAGGTATTGGTCAAAATGCGAAGATCGTTAAAGGTATATTTACGCATATTATCCTCTTCACGACCTTCCCAGATCAGGGCCGTTTTATCTGCTTTTCCCATCTGGCATATCCGGTCGGTACAGTACCAGCCGATGTTAATGGTATCACCCGGATTATAGCCGAGTTCCTTTTCCGCTATCGACCAGCTGAAATTTTTCAGACGGTCTTCATAAGATCCGATATTTGACATGAAAGTCAGGTTTAATGGTTAGTCTGACTTAAAAATATCGAATTGGGGCATATCAAAATCAGAAAAAAAGTTGCTCTTGGACAATGATATATAACAATAAAAAGGCCGGACAAGTTAATGTACGGCCTGATCAGTGAGCGTGTTACGCTAATAACACTACTGTATTTGGTTTGGCTGAAGAAACGATTTATCAGAGTATCTGGAGATCGTGACCAACTTTCTCAAATGCTGCGACCACTTTCTTTAGCTGGTCATGGGTGTGAGCGGCGGAGAGTTGAACACGGATCCGGGCTTCGCCTTTTGGAACGACCGGGAAATAAAAGCCGATTACATAAATTCCTTCATTAAGCAGTCGCGATGCAACCTCCTGAGAAAGTTTAGCATCGCCGAGCATTACAGCGCATATGCCTGACTGGGTTGGTTTAATTTTGTACCCGATGCGGGTCATCTGCTCAACGAAGTAGCTCCGGTTTTCATGCAGCTTATCGAGCAGTTCGGTTGAGCTGGTCATGATTTTAAATGCTTCAATTCCGGCAGCTGCAACAGCAGGAGGGATTGAATTTGAGAACAGGTATGGTCTGGAGCGCTGACGAAGCATTCCGATGATCTCTTTTTTACCGGTTGTAAATCCGCCGATAGCACCGCCAAAGGCTTTACCCAGTGTTCCGGTGATAATCTCGATTTGTCCGCGCAGGTTGAACTGTTCTGTGGTTCCACGGCCGGTTTTTCCAATAACACCGGCTGAATGTGATTCATCCACCATAATCATGGCATCATATTTATCAGCCAGCGCTTTTATTTTATCAAGAGGTGGGACGTTTCCATCCATTGAGAATACGCCATCAGTAACAATCAGCCGGTAGCGGCAGGGAGCAGCCTGCTGCAGCTGATCTTCAAGGTCCTCCATATCGGCGTTTGAATAGCGGAAACGCTGGGCCTTGCACAACCTTACCCCATCGATAATGGAAGCATGGTTGAGCGTATCTGAAATTATTGCGTCCTCATCGGTGAGCAAGGGTTCAAAAACACCGCCATTGGCATCAAAAGCTGCTGCATAGAGGATAGTATCCTCGGTGCCGAAGAAATCGGCAATCGATTTTTCCAGTTCTTTATGCAGATTGGTGGTTCCGCAAATGAACCGCACCGATGACATGCCATATCCATGGGAGTCGAGTGCAGCTTTAGCAGCGGCTATTAATCTGGGATTGTTTGAAAATCCAAGGTAATTATTGGCACAAAAATTCAATACTTCCTGTCCGGCGGAAGTCCGTATTTCAGGTCCCTGGGCCGAAACCAGGATTCGTTCATTCTTAAACAGCCCTGCTGATTCTATCTCGTTTAACTGATGTTGCAGGTGCACTTGAAACTTCTCGTACATGGTAATCTGATTATATCCTAATGAATGGGCAAAATTACCAACTTTGCAGTAAATACAATGGATTCAGGCACATGAGAATAGGTGATTTTTATCATTAATAAAGAGACGATAAATTGAGAAGTTTGCCCGGAATTGTTATTTTTCGTTGAATTGTTTGAATTTGTAATTACCTGAATATTAGGACCACCCATGAAGAAAATCCTGTTAACCGGATGCGGAGGCCAGATTGGCTCTGAACTGACACTTGAATTGCGCAGGCGCTATGGAAATCAAAATGTGATCGGAAGCGACAAGCGTATCATCACCGAGGGTCCACTGGCCGAAACCGGGCCGATGGAAACAATGGATGTCACCAATCCGGCAGAGATTGATGCCCTGGTTAAGAAGTATAATATCGATACTATTTATCATCTGGCAGCAGTTTTATCAGCTGTTGGTGAAAAGAATCCTGGCCTGGCGTGGAATATCGGGGTAAACGGATTGTATAATGTTTTGGAGGTAGCACGTGAAAATAAATGTGCAGTTTTCTTTCCAAGTTCGATCGGAGCCTTTGGGCCGACCACTCCCCTTGATTTTACTCCTCAGGATACCATTCAGCGTCCGGTTTCGATGTACGGTGTGACCAAGGTTACCGGTGAACTGCTATGTGATTATTATCATACCCGATATGGGGTTGATACTCGCGGAGTTCGTTTCCCGGGCATCATCTCAAACGATACCTTGCCTGGTGGCGGTACCACGGATTACGCCGTAGAGATTTTTTACGCAGCCGTTAAAACTGGAAAATTTACCTGTCCGCTCCCGGCCGGTACTTTTCTGGATATGATGTATATGCCTGATGCCATTGATGCTGCTATCGACCTGATGCAGGCTGATCCAAAAAAACTAAGGCATCGCAATTCATTCAATGTTACCGCAATGAGTTTCGACCCTGAGATTTTAGCCAATGAAATAAAGAAACATTTACCGGATTTTGTCATGAGTTATGATCCTGATCCGGTTAAAATATGCATTGCAAATTCCTGGCCCAACCAGATGGACGACAGTTGTGCTCGTGCCGAATGGGGTTGGAACCCAAAGTTTGATCTTCCTACCATGGCAGGTGATATGCTTAAAGTCATTGGCGAGAAGCATTCTAAAGGCTTAATATAGGTATCGGGTTTCAGGTTTCGGGTTTCAGGTAACACAGAAAGCCTTGTTATTCAGGTAACATTTTCGATATGATGAAATATCGAAATATATCCCTATGTTTAAACCCGGTTGGCAACCATGGGAAAATATGTGGATAATTATTAAAACCTAGTGACCTATTTAATCTAAAACCTTAATTTTTTACCTATGAAAAAGATTTTGACATTTTTTGCCGGAGCGATGATTGCCGGTAGTCTATTCGCCGGTGGATTGGTGACAAACACCAATCAAAGTGCGCGTTACACCAGGTTTCAAAGCCGCAATGCTTCAACCGGTATTGATGCTGTCTATTACAATCCAGCAGGTTTGACAAAACTTGGTGATGGTTTGTTCTGCTCTTTCAACAACCAGACAATTGGACAAACGAAAACTGTACTTAGCTCTTATCCTTATCTGACAGGCGTTACTGTTGGTAATCCTAAAGAGTATATTGGTAAAGTTAGCGCTCCAATCTATCCGGGAGTTTATGTTGCCTATAATACTGGTAAACTATCTTTCTCGGCCGGATTCAATCCGATCGGTGGCGGCGGCGGCGCAAAATATGCAACCGGTTTACCGTCATTTGAGATGGGAATTGCCGATCTCGTTCCAATGTTATCCTATCAGGGTTTACCCACCACTGCTTATTCAGCAGACATTCTTTTCGAAGGTACCTCAACTTACCTTGGCTATCAGGCAAATATCGGATACAAAATCAACGATATGCTTTCGATTGCCGTTGGTGCCCGCCTGGTTACTGCTAAAAACACCTATAGCGGTTATCTGAAGAATATCAAGATTAATACCAACTATCCAACATTCGGTGCATCCTATACTGGTGGAATGGTTTTGGCCAGTGAATTCTTTACTTCAGGCGCAACATTCCTGAGTACTGTTTCAGGAGGCATGACTCAATCAGCTGCCGGATTAGGACAGATCAGTGCTGCCGGTTACGGAGCTCAATTGCTGGCTAACGGTACTGCTCTTGGATTAAGCGCAGCACAGGTTGCTCAGATGCAACAGCTTATCGGTGCCGCCGGACAGAATCCGACCGGTTTAACGATCGATCAGGCAAGAGCTATTTTGTCTGGCGCTGCTCCTGTTTTTGCTGCAAAAGCTGCTGCAATGACTGTTAATGCTGCCAAAACGCAAGATATTTATGTTGAGGCTTCAAAGGCAGGTAAAGGTTTTACTCCGATTATCAGCGCAAACTTCTCGCCTTCAAAAAACCTGAATATCGCAGTTAAGTATGAATTCCAGACCAAGCTTGATCTGACCACAAAGGTTACTGATAACAAAACCGGTGGAATTTTTACTGATGGCAGTTCAACTATCGCCGATATGCCAGCTATTCTTGGTGTTGGAATCGAATACAAGCCAATGAACAAGCTTCTGTTATCAGCCAGCATGAACTACTATTTTGATAAGAAAGTTGACTATGATGGCAGTGCTGATATCAATGTTAACATGATTGATAAAAACTTCAAGGAATTTGCCGTTGGTGCTGAATACAGCCTTACCAATAAATTAAGGGTTAGTGCTGGTTGGGTTGGTACTTACACCGGGGTTAACCTCAACTATCAAAACGATCAGGGATACAGTCTGAATACCAATTCAATTGGCGCCGGATTTGGCTTACAAATTACCAAAATGATCGACCTCAACATCGGTGGTCAGTATACCATTTACAAAGAAGGTTCAAAAGCATACAATCATATGCTAGGTACCAGCCCGATTCCTGTAACTGAGACTTACAAAAAGGACACTTGGGTTGTTGCTATCGGACTTGATTTCGCATTTGGGAAATAAGCTTTTCGAAAAAAAATTCTCTTTTAAAAGGGAGGCCGGATCAGGTCTCCCTTTTTTCATAAATTTAGGGTTCGAAACCTAAAACGAATCCTATGAGTACAAACAAAAATTCCGAACGTCTTCATTCTCTCGATGTTCTTCGCGGGTTTGATATGCTTTGGATCATCGGTGGCGGTGAACTGGCTATTGCTTTGGCAAAAGTCACCAATTGGGGTTGGCTAAACTGGTTTGCTGAACAACAGAACCATGTGAAGTGGGATGGCTTTCACTTTGAGGATTGCATCTTTCCGTTGTTCATGTTTATCTCCGGCGTGGCTATTTCGTTTGCTATTCTGGGTAAAATCGCGAGAGGTGGCAGTAAGACGAGGACAGCCTGGAAAATCGTGCGCAGGGGTCTGACACTGGTCGGTTTGGGAATTATTTACAATGGATTTCTCCAGTTCAGGTTTGCGGAGGGGGAGGTGCGTTATGCAAGTGTTTTGGGACAGATCGGTCTGGGTTATTTGTTTGCATCACTCATTGTTTTATACACCCGGCATTATTCATTCCGGCTGATGTGGCTGGGCGGGATATTACTTGGCTACGGCATCATACAAAACTTTATTCCGGTGCCGGGAATAGGAGCCGGGGTTCTGACTCCTGATGGTTGCATAAACGGCTATATCGACCGCATGCTCCTGCCTGGACATCTGTATGGCGGAGTGTTTGATCCTGAGGGATTACTTTGTATTGTATCAGCAACAGGCATTACGCTGATGGGCGCATTGGCCGGTGAAGTGCTTCGCAGCAAAGCCTGGGATGAGTACAGGAAACTGATGATATTAAGTGCAACAGGGGTCATTTTTATAGTTATTGCTTTGCTTTTGAAACCTTATTATCCGGTAATCAAAGCTGCCTGGACTTCGACATTTAATCTACTGGCGGGAGGCATCAGCCTGTTGCTTCTCTCTTTATTTTATCTGGTCATCGATATTTGGAAATTCCGTCGCTGGGCATTCTTTTTTACCGTGATCGGCATGAACTCCATTACCATTTACCTGAGTTCAGCGATCATAGATTTCGGTCATATCAGCAAATTCTTTACAGGTGGACTCACGCATATTTCAGGCGAAAACTGGGGCGAAGTATTCTTTCTGTTTGGATTTATAGCGGTGGAATGGATCATGCTGCTGTATATGTACCGACGTAAGATATTCCTTAGAGTTTGAATTCCCTTAGGGCAAAAGAGCCTGCCCCGGATCAAGTCCGGG
>CAINOB010000079.1 GCA_903851365.1 uncultured Bacteroidota bacterium | reverse complement strand
TTAATATTGGTGAAGCAGTAGGTATTGTAGCAGCTCAATCCATTGGTGAACCTGGTACACAGTTGACAATGAGAACGTTCCACATCGGTGGAACTGCAAAATTTGACGAACATTCCACTTTGGAAGCGCGTCATGATGGTTCAATTAAATTCGTTAATTTGAATACAGTTAAAACAAGGGAGAATGATTTCGTTGTTATGAATCGCCATGGAGAAATTCATGTTTTAGACGATCAGCAACGTAATCGTGGAAAATATACAGTGCCTTATGGTGCCCATCTGAAAGTAAGTGACAATAACCCTGTTAAGCGTGGACAATTAATCGCGGAATGGGATCCGTTCTCCGTACCGATTTTGGCTGAAGTGGATGGAACTGTTAAGTTTGGTGACATCAGCGAAGGAAAAACGATGCAGGAACAACTTGATGAAGTAACCGGGTTATCACGTAAAGTTATTATCGAGTTTAAAGGCGGTGATTTGAGGCCGCGAGTTTCGATCAAAGACAGCAAGGGAAAAACTGCGAAACTTACCAGCACTGGTTCCTCGGCACGATATTTCTTGTCAGTTGGCGTAAATCTGGTTGTATCTGAAGGTGATTCAGTTCTAGCCGGTGACATAGTCGCAAAAATTCCGCGCGAAACAACAAAAACGAAGGATATCACGGGAGGTTTGCCGCGGGTTGCGGAATTGTTTGAAGCCCGTAAGCCGAAAGATTTTGCCGTCATCAGTGAAATCGATGGTGTCGTTTCCTATGGCAAAGATGCGAAGGGTAAACGTAAAATTATTGTGACTCCGGAAATCGGTGAAGAAAAAGAATATCTTATTGCCAAGGGTAAGCACATCAGCGTCCAGGAAGGTGATCGTGTTACGCCTGGTGATGCTTTGATGGATGGTATGAACAATCCGCATGATCTATTAGCGATTAAAGGCGAAAAGGAACTGGCCAGATATTTGGTTGATGAAGTGCAGGAAGTTTATCGTTTGCAAGGTGTTAAAATTAATGATAAGCATATGGAAGTAATTGTTCGTCAAATGTTACGGAGGATTAAGATAAACGATCCTGGTGACACAATTTTCATTACTGACGAGCAGGTTGAACGTTACCGTTTTCAGGAAGAAAACGAAAAAGTAGCGGCTCAGGGCGGACGTCCGGCTGTAGGAGAGCCATTGCTTTTAGGTATTACAAAGGGATCGCTTAGTACCCAAAGTTTTATTTCTGCCGCATCCTTCCAGGAAACCACCAGAGTTCTGACAGAAGCATCGCTTGCAGGTAAGACTGACTACCTAAGAGGATTGAAAGAAAACGTTATTATGGGTAGACTTATACCGGCAGGTACAGGGCTTATGATGTATCGGAAGCTTGGTATTCAAACCGCTGATGTTGAACCGGAAGCTATTGTGGAATAAATTACAAAATTTGAGAAAAAAGCTTGACATAAGTGATTTGAGTTGATAGTTACCGCAGATTTGCTGCTGTTTATTAAATAGTGGCGATATTTCGATCGGGAGGGAAAATGCCGACAATTAGTCAGTTGGTTCGCAAGGGCAGAACCAAGATACAAAAGAAGACAAATACACCTGCTTTGGCCGGTTCGCCGCAACGCCGCGGTGTATGTGTCAGGGTATATACAACAACACCCAAGAAACCAAATTCAGCTCTAAGGAAGGTGGCCAGGGTTCGTCTAACTAGCGGATATGAAGTGACTTCTTATATCCCTGGTATTGGTCATAATCTGCAGGAGCATTCAGTTGTTTTAGTACGTGGGGGCAGAGTTAAAGATTTGCCCGGTGTTAGGTATCATATAGTCAGAGGTACACTTGATGCTGTAGGTGTTCAAGATCGTAAACAAAGCAGATCAAAGTACGGCGCTAAAAAGCCAAGTTGAACGGGGATAGTTAAATGCCGAGAAGACGAGAAGTAGAAAAAAGGGATGTTTTGCCCGATCCTAAGTTTAATAATAAACTAGTTGCAAAATTTGTAAATTCGTTGTTGAAACGGGGCAAGAAAAGTGTAGCTGAAAGTAT
>CAINOB010000078.1 GCA_903851365.1 uncultured Bacteroidota bacterium | reverse complement strand
CCGGTAAAATAGATATTGACAATAGTGTGCAGTTAATTATGAAATTCCTGGAATAGACCAATAGGTACCTTTAACCTGTACTTGATTAATACTGTGAATCATGATCTCCATCACCATTCAAACTGACCAGCTGGTCCCGCTTGTGACTCCTGCAGGGCGGATTGATGCGACAACAACCAGTGAATTTGACAAAGCTCTTCAACCGCTTCTTGAAAATGAGAATTATCTGATCATCGACCTTACGAAGTGCAGTTATTTATCCAGCGCCGGCATCCGAACACTATTAATAACCGAAAAAAAGTTGAAGGCCGCAGGTGGCGGTTTGTTCCTTTGTGGCTTATTACCCGAAGTCTATCAAATCATTGAAATGGCCGGAATGCTTCGGATTTTTCGGGTAAGTACCAGTACTGCAGAGGCCAGCTCTGAAATTGCAAGACTCAGACAGCTGGCGAAGGGATCACAAAAATGGCAAGCAGGGCCATTATCATTTGAGTTTTATCCCATTGAAGGTAAAAAGATACCCGCCCTTCTGTGGAAAAGCCAGGGAATTGCAGGGTATAATGAGCTGAATTTCTCAATTGGAATTGGATCACCCGCTGATGCACCTGATGAAGATGAACAATCCCGGGGAATATTTATTTCCAATGGCCGCTGCACCGGTTTTATCCCTGAAGATACGAGGTTTTCACCTGACTTCAGAGTGCCTCAGAACCCTGCAAATGCCGGTGTTTTTGTTAACCGGGCACTCTCGTTCGGCAGAAATCCCTCGGGCCTGGTGCGGCTTACACATCCTGCATTAATCACTCTGGGGGAACTTGCAGACGGAATCTACCCAATAAAACATCTGTTCAAATCGGGAGAAATGACCCTTATGACCCTTATTGTCGCCAATTTTGATACGGACAGACCTACTGTTTCGTTTTGTCTGGTGATTGACCATGAATTGAGAAATGCTTTAAAACAGTCTGACTTTAACGAAATTACAGATTCAAATAAAGATAACTTAAGTGGAACCATATTGTGGGGAGCCAGATTTGTACTTTACGATATTCCTGATTGCCAAGCAGATATCTCATTGTCAGACTTTCTTGAGAAAGTCTTAACCATTGAAAATATTGCCGGTGTAGAAGCGATTGATCCTGACAACAGGATAATTAGCCCGGTCGCATGGATGTTTATTTCAGAAGGGCTGCAAATTGCCTCCGAGAGGAGGATCCTGATCGAAACCGAAGATGAACTCAGCCTCGATCCGCATAAGGCGTTTCTTGCTCGCAGGTTATATACCGACGCTTCCCGGCTAATTGTAAAACAGATTCATGGCGGTTATTCGGCACAGACTTTTCAGGTAACCTCTTTTGACAAGGAGGGACGGAAACTGAGACCTACCGTTCTGAAGATTGCCGACCGGGCCATGATTTCACGTGAATCGGATCGTTGCCAGCGTTATGCAAATCCATACATTTTAAACAACAGCGCTATGGTATTGGGAACAGAATTCTATGGAAATATCGGAGCACTGAGGTATAACTTTGTTGGCATCGGCGGGGAACAGTCTAAATTGAAATGGTTGACCCATTATTTTAATAACTGGACCACTGAACAGCTTGAGCCATTATTTGATAAAATATTCGT
>CAINOB010000077.1 GCA_903851365.1 uncultured Bacteroidota bacterium | reverse complement strand
GTATCAGCAATATATCAATTCCTGAATTAACTGGTATATTTTGGGCTATCAGAGAATTAATCTCAAAGGCAATGATGAACAATACACAAAGATTACGTTTCATTGAGGTTGATATTAGTAAACTATATCATGTGACAGGCAAAATTTTTCAATTCTCCTGTTATTAACTCAAATTTATAACGAATTATTTAGTTATACAAAATATTTTTATTTTATTTTAAGCTCAGATAATTGTAAGATCAAACAGGGGATTGAAAAGGGGCGTATATAGAATTATTCTGTTACCTGCAAGCAAATCTCACCGGAATTAGCTTTTTATCAGTGGCTGATCCGATGAGGATGAAATGGTTTTATTTTAAGTTATAATGTAGCCTTTAACGGCTAAAACCCCGCATTGGTTAAAGTTTCTCAGATTGGATTAACAGGGGTTTTGGGAAATCCTAAATTTTCTCCCAAAGCAATCTCAGCTCTTTGGTTGGATCATTCTCCATCCTGCTCTCTGTATCAAAGATCATAGTAGCCCGGGACTCAATGTTATATGCCGGCCAGTTTGGTACTTTATTGCAGTTTGGATTTCCGGTTTTGGAGAACGCCACAAATGCTGAGCCTACTATTTCCGCCATCTTGCGAGCCTCTACGGTATTGCCGTCGATAGGATCGCGCGGATCACCAAATACTAATCCCAGGTCTGTGCCATGGACAGCTCCGAACCGCCCTTCGAAAGAAGGGGAGGCCCACTCCATTACATAGAGGTAGGCGTTACCTTTATTCTGGGCTGATTTCCGTTCAACCATAGTTGTTGCGCGGCGGCGTGTGCTGGAATCAGTTCTGATCCTTGACTGGATCTGAAATGGTGTTGCATTGGGATACACTTTTCTATAGGTGCTGAGCACAAGCGTTGCGTTATCGCGGTAAGTATCCTGTATCCATTTCTGCAGGGCATCATCTGTAAGTTCGGAAGCAGCCAGAGTCCTTATTCCGGAGTCTTCGCGGAGGTAACCAACTATCAAAGGAACATCGACTGAAATTTCAGGAGCTGCCGGATCGAATGGGTTCTTTGGAATAATTGTTCCATCGACCACGGGACCAAATCCCCTGTTAGCCTGCGCTTCGATAATTGTACTCCATGGTACATTCTGAAGATCTTCCAGTTTATTTTTACTGATTCCCAGTTCGGTTAACAGCTGGCTTGCCTGTTCGACTCCACGCTCGCGTGGACCGAGAGTGATTGTTGAGCCGCTTTGTACACCGGCTCTGTGGAATAACCCTTTCGCCAAAGGCATCACCATAAGGGTGGAGACCTTTGATCCTCCGCCAGACTGACCGAATATCATCACATTTCCCGGATCACCTCCGAAGTTTGTAATATTGTCGCGTACCCATTCGAGTGCGGCAACAAGATCGAGCATTCCGACAGCACATGAAGTTGCGAATTTGGGAGAGCCACCAAGTTGGCCAAGATCCAGAAAGCCCATTGGGCCAAGGCGATGATTCACAGTTACCACCACTGCGTTGCCCAGACGTGCCAGTGGATCACCGTCGAACGGGTAGCCACCTGATCCGCTTGTGAATCCGCCGCCATGTATGTAAAAAAAGACCGGACGGTTGCCGCCATCTTTTAGTGCCGGAGTCCAGACATTCAATACCAGGCAATCCTCACTGATACCTGACTTTACATGAGCGTCCCAATTAACAGCCTGTGTATATTCATCTCTCGGATCACCCGGAGTCTGAGGCGAAGCAGGACCATATGCGAATGCATCATAAACATCAATCCATTTCTTTGGCTTCACAGGGGGCATAAACCTGTTTGCTCCGGCTGTATTAGCTCCATACCGGATGCCACGGAATGTTTTTATCCCTGCTACATCCATTCCCCTGACTTTTCCATAAACTGTATCTGCTACTGGAAATCCGTCAGCCATTGCAGGGTAAGCACTCCATGGAAACAAAACACTTGCAGTTGCTGCTGCACCAAGGAGGGAAGATTGTTTCAGGAATCTGCGCCGGGTAATTCGGGAATAATGTGACTGTTCAGGTTGAGTGTTCATGGTATTGATTTTTGGTTATAAACAAAGTTAAAAATTCTGAATAAAATAATTCCCTATTCCATAAAAAAGGTGCATGTTGGTATAGAGTATGTTAAAATATTGTCAGCCTGGCTTAGAAAAATATTATCCGATAGTATTTAAGAATGAGGAGATAAAATCAGGACCTGCTATTCCTGCTTCTTTCCAAAATGGTAATTCAGCCCAAACCTGAAATTTAAAACATTGGTCAGCGACTCGCTGGTGCTTTGAGCCATATCGTTATTATCAAGTACCATAGGATTGACAGAATAGATCAATCCAAGATTTTTAAATACTACATTCCTTATCTCAAATTCGAGAAGGAAGCCTAATCCGAACTTATTGTAATTGTTCTCTTTATCCTGAAAAGTGCTTTCATCGATAGTCTGATAAGCGAACCGGCGCACCACTTCATTAATTTTTATATAATTCATCCCAAACACCGGACCAAGCCTCATTATTACTGATTCACGGTTAAGAAGTTTAAAACCATATGATGCTGAAAATGAGAACCTGGTATTATCAGGTGTTACCTTATCAATAAAAAATGGAGGATTTGCATAGGCAGAGGTTATATCGGGCTGAATATTATCGTACCCCTTTTGGTTTCTTATATAGGATAGTATCAGGCTCAGTTTGTTTTCCGATTTAAGTGTTTTTGACAAAACAAGGTCGTAACCGGTGGCTGTTTTAAAATGCCTTGAAGAGTTGGTTGTGTAATTATAATTAAGCCCGATTTCCTGTCCGTTGACCGATTCAAGGAAAGCAATTAATAGCAGAAATAACAGGTGTTTTTTCATAGTTTTTATTTTCATTTTAAATTTTATCCGAAGTTCAAACTTTATGCCAAACCGGCAATGCCCGGGTTCCCGCCGTATCAATCACATAAGCATACCATGATTATTGCATTGATAT
>CAINOB010000076.1 GCA_903851365.1 uncultured Bacteroidota bacterium | reverse complement strand
CGCGAGATTACCTATCAGAGTTTTGCCGATGACTTCGCAAATGACTTTCCAAATGAATAACCTATGACCTGGTACCCCCTTCAAACGCTCAAAAACATGATCACCGACCGGATTCATGATAATCACTCCCGGTCAATCGATGGAATGGATATGCAGGAATTCCTGCACGATATCATTGATTCCCTGGCAGGCATAGATGGCGAATTGGTTACCTCCGGTTTTATCCGGTCTGATACAGTTACTGTTCCTGCAGGATTGCAAGTGATTACGTTCAACACACCCTTTCCTTTGGGTATCGCTTATACGCTTGCCCCACTTCCCGGATATACTGATGATGATGATTTTATTTGGAAACGGGAGGTCGAAGGTTCCAAAACCATTAATGGATTTTCTGTGAATTTCGATAAGGCTGTGACCTTTACCTATGTAGCAACCATTGTAACATGAACCCCTCATGATTTAAGCTCGCAAAATGCAATGAAAATAATTTGAGGGCTCCATGAGTACAAGCCGATTTACCTTGAAACAATAAATCATTTACGAATGAAAAAAATACTATCCACATTGATTTTGAGCCTGCTGTTAACCAGCTGCTATTCTCAGCAAAATCTCCGGGGAAACCGGATATCAGCCGATACCATAAAGCATAGCTCAGTCAACGAAATACCATCGTGGCCGGCCACCGGATTGAAGGAATTCTACCACCGGGATACACTCAAAGCCATTGACAGCCTGGGAGTGATCCACTACCTGACCAAGGCAGATAAAACATTTACGCGTGAAATCACTACCAACGGGGAAACCAATATTGCGACAACCATCTTTCTGAATGCGAATTGCAAGGTGTATTATAATGGTTCGCTGATTCCCGGATCGGAGTGGACGGGAATAAATACTTGCCGGATCAGCTTTCCATTTCCCACGTATCAGTACGATTTTTTTACCATTAACAGAGGATCAAAATGAAACGAATCATTCTGCTTTTAACCATAATCCTCTCTTTCACCCTCGCTGGTGACTGCCAGGTAACCCCACTGAAATACCTCCGTGTTAATGACAGGGTTACTGTTTTCGGCCACAATCTCCCCATTGGTAGCATGATTTATTGCCAATCCGATAGTACGTTTTGGGTGGCAAAACTCCCGACACTTGCTACGAAATCAATCACAACGGCACTTATAGGGTTAGCTACAATCATGCAGCTGAATTCCTCAGGTCTGGTCGAAGAAACTGATCCCTATGTGAGAGCCATCGAGGGAATAGTTAAAGCTGATGGCGATACCATCACCGCAGCGGTACCGGTAACTGATTATCTGCCCCCTTATACCTTATTCTCAAAGCCAGCCTGGGAAACTTCAACCGTTTATAATGTAGGCGATATCGTTACCGTGGCTGGTGAAGGGGATCAGTTAGGTTCAAACTTTTGGTTTATGTGCCGGTTGGCGCATATATCCAGCGGTGGATACCTGATCGAAAACGTAATTGATTTTGGCTATTGGAATTGTATCGAGTATCAGGCTGCCGGGGTAACCGGAGGATCCGGGGCATCACCTGATACGGTTTCCGATACCAGTGTAAATACTTCTGATTCACTCAAACACAGTCACCTATTCCGACCGGTGAACTTAAAATTGTACCAGGGAGGCGGTGAGATTTCTACGGATGATCCTGCCGATTCCATCCTGATCAAAACCGCTGACCGAATCCCGGAGGGGCTAACAGTATCCTCACCCGTAAGAATCACCACCGGCGCAGCTCCCGGAATATCAGGAAATATATATCTGTACTCAGGACTCGCCGGAATGAAAGGCAAAGGGTTTTTAGGCTTTTCATCGGAGAATGACGAGGATTATGTAAATGATTTTTTCGCCAAAACACAGTTGGTTACCGATAGTACCAAGAAATTGGCCACCACAGAATATGTCAAAATGGTTTTGGCTGACCTGCCTCCCGCTGAAGGCGGTGGAGCCACCTATTCCATGATGGCACATTCCGGTACCGGCGGGGCATACCTAAAAATTCTTGGTTCTGACGGATCCAAGGATAGTGTCAAGCTTGCTGCCGGAACCAACATAACCAGCATTGTTCGCACCAATGACAGCGTGATCACCATAAATGCTGCCAATCAGGGAGCTGTCGGCTTGGTCGATGACCTTAATTTTGAATTTGCCGATATCTTCTTTGGTACTGTTCAAAGCTATACCCTCGATATAAAGGCAAGTTTTCCTTATACTATAAACTCAGCCAGCCTTGAAACTGATACCGGTACTTTAACCGGTATTGCCGTTAAAATAAATGGGGTTGCCGTGACAAGCCTATCTGCGGTAACCGCAGACGCCACTGTCGATGAAACCAATTCCACCGGAGCCAATACCGTTGTGGCCGGGGATAGAATTACCATAACAACCACAACCGGATATACCGGAGTACCCACGGTTTTAAGAGGAAAACTCAAAATCACTCGCACCTAATGGGAAGAAATATTTATATCGCTGCAAGAAACAGACCGTTCATCACTGAATGGACAGTTTCCGGGGATGCCACCGCCAGGACTATTACTCTTCCTTTAGTAAATTCAAGAACTGAAGGATCACTACTTTATAATTGCATTGTTGATTGGGGTGACGGATCAGCTATTTCTTATATTGCCGCTTACACTGATTCAACCAGAAGTCATATCTATGCTTCTAGCGGAACCTACCGAGTCACTATTACCGGGATTTGCGAGGGATGGGGTACATGGTGGGTAGCTACTGATAAATTGAAATTCACGGATATTATTTCATGGGGCGGTGGAACCCGATTCCAAGGATTTAAGTTTTTAAATAGTGCATTCGCAGGATGTTCGAATTTGAAATCTTTTGGACCTGCAAATAGTATGATCCCAGCCAGGGGTACCGGAATTTTAACCAATGGGTTTGGAAGCACCTTTTCTTCCTGTTCGAAACCAACTTCCATCCCTGCAAATTTATTCAAACTTCATACCGCAGTTACCACCGGAGCATTCCTTTACACTTTTGGAGGTTGCTCATCATTAACGACTATTCCGGAAGGGCTATTTGCGTTCAATCCACTGGCTTCAACTTCGGCATTCAGAATGACATTCGCTTCTTGTACAAATATTTCGGGGGCAATTCCTACGGGATTATTTACTTACAATACGTCAGTTTCATCCAGCGGATTCGAACGATGTTTTGAGATGTGTACGAAAATCACCAGCATCCCGGCCGGGTTATTTTCTACGAATACGGCAGTTACCACCCAAGGTTTTTATCAAACTTTTAACTATTGTTCGGGGATTACCAACCTGCCTGATGATTTATTCGTTAACTGCACCCTGGTTTCGTCGGGCGGATTTTGGGAAACTTTCCGGGGATGCACCGGAATGATTAGTGTGGTTCACGCCGGATTCTTTGAT
>CAINOB010000075.1 GCA_903851365.1 uncultured Bacteroidota bacterium | reverse complement strand
GGTTGGTTCATTACTTGCCAGTTTACGGCGTTTCAGGTTATACTCAACAGCAAATTTGTCGAGTTTTACTGTCAAAAATCGGATGATCCTCTCATCACGACGAAACTCCACCTCGAGGCGGTTAATTAGTTCTCCACCGGACTTGAACTCAATAAGATGGTAAAAACCCGTCGATTTCTTTTGAATCGGGTATGCCAGCTTACGGAGGCCCCAGTTGTCCTCGTGCACGATTTCCCCGCCATTTTCGGCAAGGTAACCAGAGAACTTTTTAACCGTTTCCTTCATCTGTTCTTCAGACAAAACGGGAGTTACAATGAAAACGGTTTCGTACTGATTCATCATGTGTTATTAATAATTATAAATCTCATTATTGGGCGGCAAAGTTAGAAATAATTCTGATTCCTGCAAAGGATTTGCCTATAACAGAATTAAGCGCAAATTTATGCAGCTTATTTTTACTTTTGCATAGCTCAAAACGGCCAGAAATGGAAAAGCAATTTATTGTAAGTGCCCGAAAATATCGGCCAGATAGTTTTGAAACTGTTGTTGGTCAACCTTCGATAACGCGTACCCTGAAAAATGCCATTGCAGGCAATCATCTGGCTCACGCATATTTGTTCACCGGTCCAAGAGGGGTGGGGAAGACTACCTGTGCCAGGATTTTTGCCAAAACAATCAACTGCATGAATCTGACCGCTGAAACCGAAGCATGCAATGTTTGTGAAGCCTGCAAGACTTTTCAGGAAAGCCGGTCATTTAATATACATGAACTCGACGCTGCCTCCAATAACCATGTTGAAGATATTAGAAACCTGATCGATCAGGTGAGAATCCCTCCTCAAACCGGCAAATACAGTGTATATATTATTGATGAGGTTCACATGTTATCGCAGGCTGCTTTCAATGCCTTCCTGAAAACGCTTGAAGAACCTCCTGCCCATGCCATATTCATTCTGGCCACAACCGAGAAACACAAAATCCTGCCAACAATTTTATCGCGCTGCCAGGTTTTTGATTTTCATAGGATCCAGATCCGGGATATTATTGGTCAATTACAGCTAATTGCTGATAAAGAAGGTATAGTAGCTGAGAATTCTGCTTTGAATATCATCGCCCAAAAAGCAGATGGAGCCATGAGAGATGCACTCTCCATCTTTGACCAGGTGGTTAGCTTTTGCGGAAATCATGTTACATATCAGCAAGTTATCGATCATCTTAATGTGCTGGATTATGATTATTTTTTCCAGTTAACAGGATTTTTCCTCAATGGAGACTTTAAACGAACCCTCCTTGTTTTCAATAGAATTCTCGAGGAAGGTTTCGATGGACATAATTTCATTTCAGGACTTTCAACCCATTTTAGGGACCTTCTTGTTAGTAAAGACCCACAAACCATTGAATTACTTGAAGTTGGTGAAGAAATTGGCCGCAAGTACCAGCAGGTAGCAGAATCGTGCTCCATTAACTTCCTGTATGAAGGCTTGAAAATATTAAACGACTGTGATTTGTCATTCAAACAGGCGAAAGATCCCAGGTTAATGATAGAGCTGGCTTTAATGAGCCTTTCCAGAATTCAGGGAATTCCAGCCGGTTCTGACATTTTTACAGGGACATCAGCCAGTCAGCCTGCCGCTGCTGTATCAGTTGCAGCACCTGAACCGACCCCTCCGACTCCAATACCAACTCCAACTCCAACTCCTCCAACTCGCAACCCCATTGGTCAGATGACGCGACTGAGTGATCTGCAGGCTAAAAGACCTACACCTAATGAATTGCAGGCAGCCTCGCAGACGGCATCTGTTTCGAAGCCAGTAGAGAAGGAGCCAGAAGAATTGACGGACAAAGTTTTGATATCTTGCTGGATGGAATTTGCGCAACAGTTAAAAGACGATCAACCCAGGTTGTACAGTACTCTAACTTCACAAATGCCGGAACTTTCTGCAGATAAAAAGATCATACTGAAACTTAATAACACTTTACAGGAAAAGGCCATTCGCAGTATTCAAACTGAACTTCTGCAATTTCTGCGGGATAAATCGGGCCATCGGGATTTAGATATGCAGACAGATATCGCTGAGGAACAGTCTGAAAAAAAACTCTATACAAAAGAGGAGAAATATCAGCACCTCCAAAAGAAAAACCCTGATCTCGATCTATTCCGGCAATCTCTTGGCCTTGACTTCGATTAAACAGACTGACATTTATTCAGAAGATCTGTTTTGGCTCATGAATTGACTCAATAAATTAGAAACAAATTACGATGTCGTTAATAAACAGTTTGATATCAGGTTTTTTTGGTAATAAATCTGATAAGGATTATAAGAATGCGTTGCCTGTGGTTGAGCAGGTAAATGCCTTTATGGCTGAATTAGGCGCACTCTCTAATGATGAATTAAGGGACCGTTCAGTCACCATGAGAAACGCTTTAAAAGCAGGGATCATGGTGGAAGAGCAGGAAATCAATGATCTCAAAGCGAAAATCGAAGCCGATGAAATTCCTATGGAGGATAGGGAAAAAACGTTTACTCATATTGATAAACTGGAAGAACAGATAAAGGAAAAGCTGGAGGTTAAACTTAATGAGTTGCTGGCTGAAGCTTTTGCTGTCGTTAAAGAAACATCGCGCAGATTTAAAGAAAATGAAGAATTAACTGTCACCGCTCGTGAGTATGACCGGGATCTGGCCGCCCAGCGTGACAGTATCATTATACAGGGAGATAAAGCCATCTGGAAAAACAAATGGCTTGCCGGCGGAAATGAAATCACCTGGGACATGGTACATTATGATGTTCAGCTTATCGGGGGATTAAATCTTCATCAGGGGAAAATTGCAGAGATGGCCACGGGTGAAGGAAAAACTCTCGTTGCTACTCTTCCGGTATTTTTAAATGCACTGCCGGGAAGAGGGGTACATATAGTTACAGTGAACGATTATCTCGCCAAACGTGACTCCGAATGGATGGGGCCGATTTTCCAATTTCATGGGCTGACAGTGGACTGTATCGACAAGCATCAGCCAAACTCAGAATCCAGAAGAACCGCCTATCTGGCCGATATCACTTTTGGAACTAACAACGAATTTGGTTTCGATTATCTCCGTGACAATATGGCCATTTCTCCAGATGATCTGGTGCAAAGAGGTCATAATTACGCTATTGTGGATGAGGTGGATTCCGTGCTTATTGACGATGCACGTACTCCCCTTATTATTTCAGGACCAGTACCAAAAGGAGATGACCAACTATTTGGTGAATTAAAACCCAGAGTAGTAAAACTGGTCAATGCCCAGAGAAATATTTTCAATGAAACTTTTTCCCTCGCCAAAAAGCTGATTGCTGAGAACAATGAAAAAGAAGGAGGTAAGCTTTTGTTAAGAGCCCATAAGGGCCTTCCGAAAACTAAATCCTTAATAAAGTTTTTGAGCGAAGAGGGAATGAAAGCCCTCATGCATTCGACCGAAAACTTTTATATGCAGGAGAATAGCAAGCAGATGCATATAGTTACAGATGACCTGTATTTCGTTATCGATGAGAAAAACAACTCAGTTGAGCTAACGGAAAAGGGTATCGATATGATAACTGGTGAAGGGGAGGATCCTGAATTCTTTGTGTTGCCGGACATCGGAGTCGAGATGGCTGAGATTGAAAGGACATCTGCTGACGATGCTGAAAAGTTACGCAGGAAAGATGATCTGATCAGGGAGTTTTCGATAAAATCTGAGCGTGTTCATACCATTAACCAGCTCCTTAAGGCTTACACCATTTTTGAAAAGGATGTTGAATATGTCCTGATCGATAATAAAGTGAAGATCGTTGACGAGCAAACCGGCCGTATCATGGAAGGCCGCAGATATTCAGATGGGTTGCACCAGGCTATTGAATCAAAGGAAAATGTTAAGGTTGAGGCTGCAACACAAACATTTGCAACAATAACCCTTCAGAATTATTTCCGTATGTACCATAAGCTTTCCGGTATGACCGGTACAGCTGAAACGGAAGCCGGTGAATTATGGAGTATCTATAAACTTGAAGTCGTTGTCACCCCAACCAATAAAAAAATCATCAGGGATGACCGGGAAGACCTCGTTTACAAAACAAAAAGAGAAAAATACAGTGCAGTAATTGATGAGATTGCCACCATTGTTAATAATGGCCGGGCCGTGCTTGTTGGAACTACATCTGTCGAGATTTCCGAATTACTTAGCAGAATGTTAAAGATTCGTGGAATCAAACATAACGTACTGAATGCCAAGCTTCACCAACGGGAAGCTGAAATTGTTCTCGGAGCTGGTCAACCAGGTGCAGTAACGATTGCCACGAACATGGCTGGTAGGGGAACCGACATTAAGCTTCATCCGGCAGTCAGAGATTCCGGTGGATTGGCAATTCTTGGAACTGAACGCCATGAATCACGGCGAGTTGACCGTCAGCTTAGAGGTAGGGCAGGGCGTCAGGGCGACCCCGGTAGTTCTCAATTCTTCGTCTCTCTTGAAGATGACCTGATGAGATTGTTTGGTTCCGACAGGATATCCAAGATGATGGACCGTCTGGGGCTGAAAGAAGGTGAAGTGATTCAGCATTCCATGATCACCAAGTCCATTGAGCGCGCTCAAACTAAAGTAGAAGAGAATAACTTCGGCATCAGGAAGCGATTGCTCGAATATGATGACGTCATGAATAATCAGCGTGAAGTGGTTTATCGGCGTCGCCGCCATGCACTTTATGGTGAACGGATTGAGATGGATATCGCCAATATGATATCTGACCTGAGCTCTTCCATTGTTGAGGAACATAAAAACAATGAGGACTTCGAATCATTCCGCCTGGATTTGATTCGCTACCTGGCCATTGATTCCCCGGTAACCGAAGATGAGTTTCTGGAGCTCAAGCATGAACAAGTGAGCCAGCAGCTACATCAATCATTGATGAAAGTATTTGAAAAGAAAAACCGTTTTATGGCTCAGCAAGCCTGGCCCGTCATTAAAGACGTTTATGAGCGTGCAGCTCACCAGTATGAAAATATTATGGTGCCTATTACTGATGGTCAAAAAACCATCCATATCAGCACCAACCTGCGTAAATCTTATGAAACTCAAAACCGTGAACTCGTTAAAGCTTTCGAAAAGGCAGTTATTCTCGCAACTATTGATGATGCCTGGAAGGAACATTTGAGGGAAATGGACGATTTAAAGCAATCCGTCCAAAATGCCAGTTATGAGCAAAAAGATCCATTGTTGATCTACAAACTCGAATCGTTTGACCTTTTCAAAAACATGATCGACAAGGTGAATAAGGAAGTCATTTCCATGCTGATGAAAGGACAGATACCAATAAGCGAACCTGATCAGGTTAAGCAGGCCCAGGCACGCAAGAAATTGGATATGAGTAAATATCAGACGAGTAAAACCGATATGCCTTCGTATAGCCCAGGGTCATCAACCGTTCCTGATGGTACTCCGCCTGCTCCCAAACAAATTCAGCAGGTTAGAGTCGAAAAGAAAATCGGCCGAAATGATCCATGCCCCTGTGGTAGTGGCAAGAAATACAAACAATGTCATGGGAGGAATGAAATTCAGGGTTTAGCCTGATTACATTTTCTTAAGATATTCCCTGATCCTTTGGTTTAATGCTTCTGATACCGGCGTTAATGGTAATCTTACGATGTCGTTGCAAAGTCCCATATGCTTCAAAGCAGCTTTTATACCAGCCGGACTTCCTTCAGCAAAGATCATTTGAACAAGCTCAAGCAATTCGTAATGAAGTTTCCGTGCCTGAATAAGGTTGGCCTCCTTCATCATCATAACCATATGTGCCATCCGATCAGGACATGCATTTGCGATAACTGAAATTACTCCTTCAGCACCTAAAGCAAGAGTAGGTAAAGTGATGCCATCGTCACCTGATAATACTGCAAAACCCTTCGGACGATCACGCAGAATAACCATTATTTGATCGAAATTGCCACTTGCCTCCTTAGTCGCTATAATGTTACTTTTCTCCTGAGCGAGCTTGAGAGTGGTGTCAGCAGAGATATTGCAACCAGTTCTGCCAGGCACATTATAAATGATCACCGGCACCGGACTTGAATCGGCGACAGCTTCAAAATGTTTGTAAAGTCCGGTTTGGTTGGGCTTATTGTAATAAGGGGCAACATTTAAGAGGTAGTTAATTCCTTTAAAGGATTGCTCACCAATCTGTTTGACGACGGCCCGTGTATCACTTCCTCCAATTCCTAAAACAACTGGCTTCCGGCCATTATTTGTTTCAAGTATCGTGCGAACGACTTCATGCTTTTCATCTTTATCCAAGGTGGGTGTTTCAGCAGTAGTTCCTAATGCAACAATAAAGTCAATGCCTTTAGATATTGTGAACTCAGTAATTTGTTTCAATGCAGGATAATCTACACTACCATCATTGGAAAACGGGGTGACCAGGGCTACCCCGGCACCACGAATTGGGGTTGTATTCATATTAAAATAGCTTAAAAGATTCTTTTTCAGGCTGATTTTCGTGCCGGTTTTGGATGGTCTGGAGGTACTTGATCAAATTATCGGCTAAATAGGCAAGATCCGTTCTTTCCTTCAGCCCAATCTCGAAATCAAATACACCTCTGCAAAAACCTTCGGGTCCGGCAAACATTTTTGCCTTGGACTGCCATAAAACACTCTGGAGAGTGAAATTGTCTTCAGTATCAAGAAAAAAGACGATATCGTAATTATTGGCAATAAAAGGTTTTGACTGTTCTTTTTTTGGGGCCTTAAAAAAGGTTAATTCTTCCTGACAAATGAGCTCAACCGGCATACCGGGGAAGTTCTTTTCATAATCAAAAGCATTGAGCTCTTTCCTTTTATCCGGAATAATCAATAATAAATGACATCGTCTGTCCTGCTTGTGAATTGCTTTTGAAAACTGGACAACCGTTGGAACATTGCCGGGTTTTCTAAGGTCTGCAAGAATTCCAATGGTCTTTGCCTCTTTCAAAGGAATAAAGGCTTTGCGGGACCGCATGCGGTGAAAATAAGCCAAAAGCCTGGGAATCAGAAATATCCGTTGAATGAATGCTATCATAATGCTACAAACTTAATAAATTTATAAACTCATCTTCTCCCATGAGTGGAATCGCTAGGTCGTTTGCCTTCTTCAATTTCTCAGGTCCCATGTTTTCCCCGGCAAGAATAAAACTTGTTTTTGAAGAAACGGATGAAACATTTTTACCACCAAATTTCTCAACAAACTCCTTTAATTCATCACGACTGTAACGCGAAAACGTTCCTGATATTACAACAGTTTTCCCTGAAAGAGGTTGGATTTGTTTAACATTTTCTTCGATGACCTGGCTCATTTGCACACCATGCTCCATTAACCTTCGAATCACCTCCCTGTTTTTCTCCATTGCAAAGAAGGAGATCAGGCTATCGGCAATCCGTTCCCCAATCTCATCAACCGAAATAAGCTGTTCCCTGGATGCCAGCATAATTGCATCAATACTGCCAAGGGTGCGAGCTAATTTTTTAGCCACAGTTTCCCCAACGTATCTTATCCCGAGTGCAAAAAGAACTCGTTCGAACCGAATTTTTTTAGATTCCTGTATGGCTGCAATCAGATTTGATACCGACTTGTTTGCAAATCGGTTCTGATTAATCAGCTGATCATAGGTGAGGTCATAGAGATCGGCAATTGTCTTCAATAACCCGGCTTCATAAAGCTGGCCAACTGTTTCAATGCCAGCACTATCAATGTTCATTGCCTTACGACTGATGAAGTGTTCAATTTTACCTTTGATCTGGGGTGGGCATAAATCTTCATTTGGACAAAAGTGTTTCGCTTCCCCCTGATCTCGGGTAAGGGCAGTACCACATTCAGGGCAGGTTGTAATAAAAATCACTGGTGTCGCAAACAGATCGCGCTTTGCGAGGTTAACTCCAATTATCTTGGGAATAATTTCACCTCCTTTCTCGATCAAAACAAAATCACCAATATGCAAATCAAGAATCTGTATTTGGTCTGCATTGTGCAATGAGGCCCGCTTTACTGTTGTTCCTGCCAGCAAAACCGGTTCCAGATTTGCTACGGGGGTAATGGCGCCGGTACGTCCAACTTGAAAATCGACAGAAACTAAACGGGTTTCAGCCTGATCAGGCGGGTATTTATATGCAATAGCCCATCTTGGGCTTTTAGCAGTAAAACCGGCCTGATTTTGCTGCTCCAATGAATTAACCTTTATCACAATCCCATCAGTGTCGAAGGGGAGTTTCTTCCTGGCGTCTTTCCATTTATCTATAAAGGCTAATACCTTTTCAATATCCTGGAATACCTCCAGGTAGGGAGGAACTTTAAACCCGACACGCCTGGCCCATGATAGATTTTCACTATGAGTGGCACCAGGCAGTGCTTCGCCTGCGAGGCTGTAAAGGAAGCAATCAAGTTTTCGTTTTGCGACCAAGGATGAATTCTGCATCTTCAAGGTACCGGCTGCCGCATTCCGGGGATTTGCAAATGGCGGCTCTCCTTCTGAAAGTCTTTCTTCGTTGAGGGCATTGAAAGTGTCCCGCAGCAAAATTATTTCTCCTCTGATCTCGAAAAGTGCCGGACAGGATTCCACTGGAATAGTCAGTGGGATGCTTCTTATCGTCTTCAGATTTGCGGTGACATCATCACCCCGGGTTCCATCACCCCTTGTAAGGGCACGTATAAGGCGGCCATGCTCATAGGTAAGACTTATTGCGGCACCGTCATACTTAAGCTCGCAAGCATACTCAATTGGCCCCTGAATGAGCTTCTGCAGCCTTTTGTCAAATTCAATGACTTCATCCCTGTTATAGGTATTCCCCAAAGAATACATCGACAAATTGTGCTCACGCTGCACGAACTCCTGATTACGGTCGTCGCCAATGCGCTGTGTGGGAGATAAAGAATCAGCAAATTGGGGATAATCCTTCTCGAGACTAATCAATTCCTGCATCAGCCGATCATACTCGAAATCGGAAATCGATGGTTCATTCAGAACATAATATCGGTGATTATGTTCATTTAATTCCCTTTTCAGAAACTCAATGCGCTGATAAACAGAAGCAAGATCCATATCTTAACGTTTGTTTAAAAATAGAACAGTTTTCTGTGTTGTTCGCTTTTTCATACGCAGAAATTATCAGTACTTTTACACCGTACAGGTTTGCGGTCACCATCCGGTAACCGCAAGAAGAGGGAATCAGGTGAAAAACCTGAACAGTTTCCGCTGCTGTAAGCTCCACAAAGAGCTCTGGCAACCCGCCACTGTTCCAAATCAGGAATGGGAAGGCGCCAGATGAATGGAGCAAGTCAGAAGACCTGCCTGTGCAAATATTAACCAATGGGGTTCGGAATAAACCTTAAGGAGATGCACAGATTGAATTATACCAATTTATTGTTCCTGTTTTTATCGTTTTGCCCTATTCTTGGCAATAGCAATCTGTTTGCCCAAACTGAAGGGGTTCAGCTTAATGAGGTTAAAATATTGGGTTCCAGGAAAAGTTCCTACAGTAATGACCTGCATACCATTCGCATAGATAGCCTTCTAAAAACAAAATACTTTGCTGCCGATCTGGCTAATATTCTCAAAGCAGAAACCAACCTCAATATTACACAATACGGTGGGCAGGGGTCTCTAACATCGCTTCGACTCAGAGGATCAGCCCCTTCACAAACGCAATTTAACTGGAACGGAATTCCTGTTAACAGTCCTACTACAGGAAGCATTGATCTTTCTTTGCTCTCGGGTGGAATGGCTGACGCGATTGAAGTTGTTTATGGTGCAGGCGGGTCCCTCTTCGGTAATGGAACCTTTGGCGGTTCAATCAATCTATGCAATTTACCGGATTGGGATAACCGATTGTCAGTTAATTTATTAGGAGAGATCGGTTCATGGAACCACTTTAAATCGGGATTTGGGTTGCGCACCGGAAGTGAGTCCATACAATACCAACTAACCGGCCTTCTCCAATCGAGCCCCAATAATTATACCTACCATAATGCTTTTAAAGCTGGTAATCCTGTCGAAAACCGAATGAACGACTCAATGAACCTGATGGCTGTCCAGCAACATTTTTACTTTAAGCTGGCTCATAACTGGATCATTCAACTTGGAATATGGGGATACATCAGGGACAAGCAACTTCCTGCATCAGAGAGCTCTGCTCCCTTTTATGTTGCCAACCAGAAGGACCAAAGCATAAGGCAATTTGTAAGAGCAACAAAAACGTTCAGGAAATCTTCAATGGAAGTCGTTGCAGCATTCCTGACCGACAGCTTATATTACGGCGAAACCCGAAGTGGCACTGATTCTGTGTCAAAACACTCTGGCATCAGATCATCAGATACTTACTTAAACTTCAATCATCGCTGGAACATAAATGATCATATCACCCTTGAGAACGGTGGAGATTTTGAATACCAGTCTGCAAGAGTAGCTGCCTATAAAACCATTGCTAGTGAATCGCAAGCGGCTTTTTTCAGCCTTTTGAAGTATAGGTTAAAATATTTTACTGCTAGTCTTTCCTATCGCCAGGTTTTCTATACCATGACTGGTCCCAGGCCTCTCTTTTCTGCCTCAATTCAGTATTATTCACGGGATCATGCCTTATCATTTAAAGGTCAGATTTCAAATAAGTTCAGATTCCCGACATTAAATGACAGGTTTTGGCAACCAGGTGGAAATCCCGGACTGCTGCCAGAATCTGGAACAGGGTATGACCTTGGTGCAGAATGGAATCCTGCAATTTCAACAAAATCAAGCTTTAGCCTTAGCTCCTTAGTATTCATTCAAAACATAAATAATTGGATACAGTGGGTGCCGGTGGGAACGTACTGGTCACCTATGAATGTGAGGCAGGTCAGGTGCAGGGGCTTTGAGCTCGATATGACCAACCATCAGCAAATTGGATTTGTGAACTTATTTTTTAAGGCGATGTATTCATATACTGAGAGTTGTGATATGAATCTTTCCTCAACTGAAACCAGATACGCCAGGCAATTACCCTATGTGCCATTTCATTTGCTTCGTGTTCAGGGAGGGTTGAATTATCACGGACTCAATGCTTCATTAACCTACAAGTTTACCGGACGGCGGTTCACTTCTGACAACCATGATCCGTGGCTGGATCTAAATCCTTATCATCTGGTTGACTTAACGATAGGATATACATTTAATTTAAAGAGGGATAAAATAGTCATTACCGCTAATCTTGCCAATCTCTTGAATTCGGATTATCAATTGATACGAGCATATCCTGCTCCATTAAGATCATTCTATTTGTCTGTTAACTACTTTTTTAATGATAAAACTAAACGAAATGAGAAACCTTAAAATGAAATCATTGATAGTTATGGGAACCATGTTGCTAGCCTCCTGTGGTAAACAAGATCCTGTTATCACAGATACAGGATTCATGCATGGAGCCTATATCAGCAATGAGGGATCTTATAATAACAGCAATGGTTCCATTAGCTATTTCGACATCGATTCCTCGAAGATGATAAACCATGTATTTGAGGCCGTGAATGGCCGTCCGTTAGGTGATGTGGTTCAATCATTTGCCGTTGCTGGCAATAAAGGATTCATTATTGTAACAAATTCTCAAAAAGTTGAAATAGTTGACCTCAAAACGTTTATGTCTCTTGGAGTTATTAACGGATTGGAATATCCAAGGTCGTTCTTAGCAGTGGATTCCAAAAAGGGATATCTCACCGATGGTAATTCAAACGGACACGTGTTTGTGGTTGATTTAGAAACGCTTAAAATAACTGATACCATTGCCTGCGGATCAGGTTCAGGAAAAATGGTCCAGTTTAAAAATACGGTAATAGTGGCAAACGCAGGCGGGTGGGGTAACGACAGCACACTCTCCGTCATTGATTCGGGAATCGACAAGGTCATCCATACATGGAACGTTGGTATGAATCCGACTGATTTGTTGCTCGATAAAAATGATCAGCTGTGGGTATTGTGCATAGGGAAGGTGGTTTGGAATCCTGATTGGACCATTGGGATAGAAACTGCTTCATCCCTTGTTGCTTTAAATCCTCAATCAGGAAGTATTCTTCAATCTCAGGATATCGGGGCAATCGGCGATTTTTACTGGCCTCTGCATATGGGTACAAATAAAAGCAGGGACCGGATTTTATTTTTGGAATCTGGTGGGATATATTCACGTTCGATCAGCAAAGGAAGTACAGCAGGTGATCCTATGATTAAGGGTAACTTTTATGGTTTTGGTGTTGATCCTTCTACGGACCAGATTTACTCACTTTTTGCGCCCTCATTTACAACGTCCGGATGGATGTTTCGTTATCAGGCAAATGGAATTAAACTGGATTCATTAGAAGTAGGCATCGGACCCAGTCAGATTGTCTTTAATTAAAGGATAGGCGCTTGCATGCGTCTATATAGGCTTTTATTGGCTGCTGACTGTTGAGTGCCATATTATTTCTAATTTTGGCGTCATTCATTTAGCAGGATCTCATGAAAAAGCCGCTTCTGGTTACCTTAATACTTCTTTTTCCTATTATTCTTTCAGCTCAGATTGAATTTCCTGGAAACCCGTGGAGCAGGCAGTTTAAACTTAAATCTGAACCAGAGAGTGTTGTTTTTCCAGGAATTACGGTTGCTGCTGCTCAAGCTTACCTTTCAACCTTTCCGAGGGAATTGAAGTCAATGGTTTTTGCTTTTCCATTTGACACACTTTTAACAGCTGAACATAATGGAACCTGGGAAACACTCAATAACGGATCCAGAATCTGGCGCCTGTCTCTTTATTCGCACGGTGCTTTATCATTGAACCTGATATTTAAAAGGTTTGTATTGCCAGCCGGCGCATCAGTATATATATATTCACCAGATTATCAAACGATTCATGGAGCTTTTACTAATAAGAACCAAACTCCTTCAGGCGTGCTTGCAACGGCTCCAATCCCTGGTGATAATTTAGTAGTTGAGATCAATTTGCCTGCAAATCCTGAATTTATGCCGGTCCTTGAGATTTCAAAGGTTTCTCACGATTTTAAAGGTTTTTATGGTTCCGGTGATTGCAATGTTGACATAAATTGCCCGGCGGGCGCCAGCTGGCAGAAAGAAAAAAGGGCGGTGGTGAAATTCATTCGAGGTGGTGTCTGGTTATGTTCAGGTGCACTTATTAATAATACACGAAATGATGGGAGACCACTTTTACTGACAGCTAATCACACAATTGGCACTGAAGCCCATGCAGAGCAAACCGTTTTTTTCTTTAAATATGAACGCCCGACCTGTGGCAGTGGCAGCGGAACCTATCAAACCCTGTCAGGATCGAAACTCCTGGCTACAACTGCAAAAGTCGATTTTAGTTTGGTTGAGCTAACCACAACACCACCAAGAAATTACGAACCTTATTACGCTGGATGGGACCGTAAAATCTATCCATATCTTGATACAGTCACCTGTATTCATCATCCAAACGGAGATGTAAAAAAAATATCGAAATCTTATCATAAAGTATTTGTGGGGAGTTTTGGAGGTGGATATGACGATGCATCTCACTGGAATATAAGCGACTGGGATTTAGGTACCACAGAGCCTGGCTCATCGGGTTCTCCACTTTTTAATATTGATCATAGAATTGTTGGAGACCTTACCGGGGGCGATGCCAGTTGCTCCTACAATAAGAATGATTTTTTTCAAATGTTTTCAGTGAGTTGGGACAAGTACCCTGATTCAACGAGTCAATTGAAACACTGGCTTGATCCAAACGAAACGGGGGCCTTTGTTGTCAACGGTTTTGACCCATATGCAGGTGGAAACCCGGTGGCAAATTATACCATCCGGCCTGACCAAATACAGGTTGGTCGTAAAGTTTACTTCAACGATTTGTCAACAGGCTTGCCAAAATCCTGGAGATGGACGTTTGAAAACGGTAATCCATCTGTTTCAAACCTCCAGGTCCCTTTGCCTGTTAAATTTTCCTTACCGGGTACTTATCATGTAACCCTCACGGTAAGCAATGATCTCGGAAGCGACTCCCTGAGACAAACTATCACTGTTGCCGATTATCCAAACTATTCGTTAAGCGAAAGCAGGATCATCCCAGGGCGCCATATTTCGTTGACAGACCAGAGTACAGGGGCACCTCTAGCTCGTTCGTGGTCAATATCAGGAGCTTCGCCCCCAGTTAATTCGGGGGGTAATTATGAACTTAGTTTCTTAAATCAAGGAGAATATTCCGTTAATGAGATAGTTGAATATCCGGGATTCTCAGATACTCTTATACATTACAATCAGATTAAAGTGATTCCTGATGTTATTGCTTTCCGTTCCTTTTCTTTTAACAATGTTGCTGCAGATGAGCATACCGGCTATACAAAGATGGGACAGCTGGGATATCTTCCCGGATCCAATAACCAAGGTGTTACGGCTTATGCTGAAGCCTTCAGAAATACATCGGATACCGCCTATATAATTCACGGGATATCCCTTCCGATTACTGCACGATCAAACTGGTCACGAAACTACTATTTGCCTGTCGTTGTTTGGAACGCTAACAGGCAAGTGATTGTTAGGGATTCTTTACTCATAAACAATTTCCTGAAAAATAGCAGATTCACTAAGTGGCTTAAGAATCCAGTGAGTTTTGATACCCTTGTTTATGTGGGATTTGAGGTGCGTCCCTGGTCAGAGGGGACCTTTGTCTCTAAAATGGCCATCGACCGTGGAAGCCCTGGCCCCAGCACTGCATTTGCGGTTAGCGGCACTCAATGGCAGAGTTTTAATGACTATGCCGGTATTCATACCTCTTTGGATCTGTCTATCGAAACGTCGGTCCTGATGAACTCGTATAAAGAGGAGATAAAAATCCTTCCGAACTACAATGATGGAAAATTTTCGCTCGACCTTGGTAATCTGGTATTCAGCTCTGTTGATGTTTCGATATTTAATATCAAGGGACAACAGGTGGTTGCTGATGTTACTAAAAATGAAAATCAGATAAGCTTCCGGATAGTTCCGCCTGTGGCAGGAGTGTATATAGTCAGACTGATGATAGATAAGTATGAATTTGCTACTAAACTGCTGATATTAAAATAAGCTAGTCAACTATTTGTGATCTGCAATATACCTGGTCAAAAAAGGTTTTATTTGGTCGAATGAGATGCTTTTGGCAATAATGTGCCGGCTTTCATCAAGAACATACACCGTTGGCGTACTAAAAGCCTGGAATTTTTCAATGATCTCTTTGATGTTTTCCGGACTAAAAACATTTATCCAGTTTAATTTGTGATCAGTAATAAATTGACTCCAGGTAGCTTTGTCAGTCCTTGTATTAATAGCCATTACTTCAGCACCCATCTGCTTAAGGTCAGGATATTCTAAAATAAATTTCGGTGTCGATTCCTTACAAAAGCTGCAATCCGGGCTCCAGAAGTAAAGAATAAGATATTTCGACTTAATATTTATAAATTCAATGGGTTGGTTCTCATTGGTTACTAATCCTGCCAACCTGGGTACCTCCTTACCGATCAGCAGAGGTTTTAATTCGTTTACCCTTGAACTTATACCTCTTAGATTAGTCGAGTCGATCCATGGGGCTTGACCTGTAAGATAATAGTTTTCAGCAATATAGACATATACTGCATCTGTGCCCATAATCTCCGGTTCTGAATATAAATTAAAAAGATATTGAACTACAAACTGATACATATTCTTATGGCCCTTTGTCTTTTCTATAACACGCTTAGCATCTGCCGAGATGCTGTCAATAATCGGGGTGACAATCTGTTTGAAATATTGGTCAAGTTTGGTTTCGATGAGTGGGGTATTCAGGAGTCTCTCATCCGTAAAATCAATTCCATCAAAAAAATGATCCTTAAGGTATTGATATTGTTTAGCCTGACTTGATTTATCTCCTTGTTTTCCTAAGCTTTCAGGAATAGTAACAGGCTTCAACCCTTGAATAAATTTTCCTGGAAGTGTTCCGGCCAGGTCATGAATTGCTGAATCCCACAAATGACTATTGGTTGTCTGGATTTGCTTTAGTTCGGAATTAAGTAATTGGGAACTGTCGGATGAAAGATTTCCCTGTTTAATGCGAGCCTGAATCTGCGATATCCGGCTCCTGTTTTTTGTTAACTTCCGTTGCCAGTCAAGGAATCTAGTATTTTCGGTACTACCTGTGAATACTAGACTGTCGGTAGGAGCTCCAAGCTTGGTAAATACGCTGAAAACCTGATTGGTATCTACAAAGAACTCGACAAATTTTTTGTCGGGAAATACCAGCTGATACATCCCACCGGGTAACGGCTTGGAAGCTTCGAATACCGCTTTCCCTTTCTCATCCGTTTTAACTGTATCATCCGTATAAAACTTCAGCCCAAGGCGATGCGCCAGGATTACATCTTTGGCGGGCAGGTCGGGCACCGACAATGAAATTCTATAACCCTGAGAAAACAGGGAAATGCTGAAAAAGCTCATGATACCGATGAAAAGGAATGAAAACCGAATTGCCTTCATGCTGTTTTTTCCGGCAAAGATAGAGAGACAATAATTATATTTGACGAAACGATAAGATAATGCTGTCTGTTTTAATCCCATTAATGAATTTGAATCCCATTGGCCTGGCTGAGTCACTGGCGGGCCAACTCCTTGAATGCGGCAAACCCTTTGAAATCCTGATAAGTGACGATAGCGCAGAGGCTGGATCTTCAATTATTGCACCATTAGTTGAAAAAATTCCAGGAGTGAGATATTTCAAAAGAGATACACCACTGGGCCGCAGTGCAAACAGGAACTTTCTAGCCAGGGAAGCTCAATACGAATTTCTTTTGTTTATTGATGGAGATGCTGGCATGGCCAATGATAATTTCATTAAAAACTACCTGTGTAATTTAAGTCATGATACAGTGCTATGTGGTGGAACCCTGTACCAACATCAGCCGCCTGAGAATATTGAATTCATGCTGCGCTGGAAGTATGGCAGGCAAAGGGAACAAACCGATGCAAAAAGTAGGCAGAAACGACCTTGGGCATCCTTCTCAACGTTTAATTTTTTAATTCCAGCCGAAGTTTTCAAGAATATTTGTTTCGACGAAACAGTCAATGGATATGGTCATGAGGACACGATGTTTGGCATCAATCTGCATAAAAGGGGAATTAACATCCTGCACCTGAATAATGGCTTATTTCATCTCGGGCTCGAATCTGCCATGAGTTATCTGGCTAAAATGCAGGAGTCTTGTGCAAACCTGCGGAACCTTGAAGCCAGGAATTCCTTTACACAGGAGCATGCTAAAGACTTAAGCTTACTGATTACCTGGAAACGATTAAGGAAATATCATTTAGATGGTCTCGCTGCTACCTGGTTCAAATACCGGCGTAAAAGTATTGAAAAGAGGCTCTGCGGTCCTCGACCTTCCATGTTACTTCTTGATTTATACAAGCTTGGCTCAATAAGTTCAATTGACTGATCTTTATTATCTTTGCGGCTCTTAAATTGAATAGATGGAGCGTATTGAAAATCGAATTGCCCGTATTACAGCTTTGGCAATCCATGATTTGTATAATTGCGAAGAAAAGCAGGAAAACATTCAGGTTCAAAGTACCCGGAAGGACCAAAATGGTGACTATACCGTTGTGACATTCCCACTAACCCGAGTTTCAAAGAAGAAGCCGGAAGAAACAGGAATGGAGATAGGCGATTATCTTAGAGCTCATCTCCCGGAGATTTCAGGCTTTGAAGTAATAAAGGGGTTTCTGAACCTAACGCTTTCTGATCAATTTTGGGTCGGATTCTTCGAGGGAATAGCAGACGCAACCCACTATGGCCATAAAATGGTAACCATTGACTCACCGGTTGTTGTGGTTGAATATTCCTCTCCAAACACCAATAAGCCTTTACATCTTGGCCATATTAGGAATAATCTATTAGGTTTTGCCGTATCCAGGATCATTGCGGCATCAGGCAATGACGTTAAAATGGTTAACCTGGTGAATGATCGGGGTATTCATATTTGCAAATCAATGCTTGCCTGGCAAAAATGGGGTAATGGAATCACCCCGGAATCATCGGGAATGAAGGGTGATAAACTGGTTGGTGAGTTCTATATTCGATTTGACAAAGAATATAAAATCGAACTTAAGGAACTCATATCCAATGGATTAACTGAAGAAAAAGCAAAAGTTGAAGCTCCAATAATCAGGAAAGCTCAGGAAATGCTTCTCAAATGGGAGAATAATGATCCTGAAACGATTGAGCTGTGGACAAGAATGAATAACTGGGTATATGCCGGTTTCGAGAAAACCTATCGTCAGTTGGGGGTTTCATTTGATAAATTTTACTACGAATCCGAGACTTATAAGCTTGGCAAGGATTTGGTTACTACTGGGCTGGATTCAGGTGTCCTGTTTCGTAAAGAAGATGGTTCAGCATGGGCCGATCTGACTGCCGACGGGTTAGATCAGAAGTTGTTATTGAGGTCCGATGGGACAAGTGTTTATATGACTCAGGATTTGGGGACTGCTCACCAGCGCTACCAAGAATTTGCTTTCGACAGGCATATATATGTAGTTGGTAATGAGCAGGATTATCATTTTAAAGTACTCAAACTGGTACTGAAAAAGTTGGGCTTTTCATGGGCCGATAAGCTTTATCATCTTTCCTATGGTATGGTTGAGTTGCCCCATGGCCGCATGAAATCACGTGAAGGAACAGTTGTTGATGCTGATGACCTGATCACGGAAATGATCGATACAGCACGAAAGGTTTCTCTTGAATTGGGCAAGCTGGAAGGATTTCCACCCGAGGAAAAAGAAATGGTCAACTACAGAATCGCTTTAGGTGCATTGAAGTATTATATTCTGAAGGTGGATCCTCAAAAAACGATGATGTTTAACCCTGAGGAATCTATTGATTTTAATGGGAATACCGGACCTTTTATTCAATATACCTGTGTCAGAATCAGGTCAGTGGAACGTAAGGCAGCCGAATCAGGCATAACCGGAGTGATTAACCTTTCCCAGGTTCAGGAGCTTGACCCTAGCGAACATGACCTGCTTAAAAGAATTTACCAATACCCCGATATTCTCGAAGAGGCTGGCCGGTCGCTTTCTCCGGCACTTTTGGCCAACTATTTTTATGAATTAGTGAAGGAATACAACCATTTTTATCAGTTTTGCCCGATAGTTAAAGAACCTGATCAGGCAAAAAGGAATTTCAGGCTGGCATTATCAAGGTTTATTGCCAACCATATTGAGGATGGAATGGGATTGTTGGGAATCGATATTCCAGATAGGATGTAAAATAACTGTATTTAACTATGTTTGAGAATCTTAGCGAAAGATTAGAACGCTCCTTAAAATTGCTTAAGGGCCAGGGTAGGATTACCGAGATAAATGTGGCGGAAACTCTTAAAGAGGTCCGCAGAGCCTTGTTGGATGCCGATGTGAATTTTAAAATCGCGAAGGATTTTACAACTACTGTAAAAGAAAAAGCGCTCGGCCAGAACGTGTTATCAGCGGTAAAACCATCAGAAATGATGGTTAAAATCGTTCATGATGAACTAGTGGAATTAATGGGCGGACAAAAAACCGACCTTAATCTGAAAGGGAATCCAACGGTAATATTGATGGCTGGACTACAAGGATCAGGTAAAACGACCTTTAGTGGGAAACTGGGTAATTTTCTGAAAACAAAACGGGGACGGCAGCCATTATTGGTGGCCGGTGACGTTTATCGCCCTGCCGCAATCGAGCAGTTGAAGATTATCGGAGAACAGGCAGGAATTCAGGTATATACTGAAGATGGTGTTCTTGATCCTGTTTCCATCGCAAAAAATGCTGTCAGGCATGCACGTCAGCATGGCTTTGATCTGGTGATTATCGATACAGCTGGTCGTTTGGCCGTTGATGAATTAATGATGAAGGAGATTGCTGCTATTAAAGCTGCTGTTGATCCGGAAGAGATCCTCTTTGTTGTTGATTCAATGACCGGTCAGGATGCGGTCAATACCGCCAAGGAATTTAATGAACGTCTTAATTTCGATGGGGTAGTTTTGACTAAACTGGATGGAGATACCAGGGGAGGTGCTGCTCTTTCCATCCGCAGCGTTGTTAATAAGCCAATTAAGTTTGTCGGGACAGGTGAAAAGCTCGACGCACTTGATATTTTTTATCCTGAACGAATGGCCGACAGGATACTTGGGATGGGCGATATTGTTACTCTCGTTGAGAAAGCCCAGGAACAATTCGATTCTGAAGAAGCCATTAAGATGCAACGTAAACTGGCTAAGGATCAGTTTAATTTCGATGATTTCTTAAAGCAGATTCAGCAGGTTAAGAAAATGGGTAATATCAAGGAATTGGCAAGTATGATTCCTGGTATGGGGAAAGCCATAAAGGACCTTGACATGGATGATAATTCGTTTAAAAGCATCGAAGCAATCATTCACTCCATGACCCCAGATGAACGACAGAATCCTGCCATTTTAAATGGAAGCAGGAGAAAAAGGGTCGCTTCAGGAAGCGGTACTACAGTTCAGGCTGTAAATCAATTGCTTAAGCAATTCGATGAGACTCGGAAAATGATGAAAATGGTCGCTACCGGCAAAAATTTAGGAAGAATGGCCGGCGGCCCTATGGGTAGAAGGTAATCGAACTATCATGATATTAATTGACGGCAAAAAGGTATCTGCCGAGCTAAAATCGGCAATCCGCGATGAGGTCACCCAAAGATCCATTTTGGGATTAAAGCAGCCTCATTTAGCAGCTATTCTTGTTGGTAACGATGGTGGCAGCGAAACCTACGTCGCCGCAAAGGTGAAAGATTGCCATGAAGTTGGTTTTCAATCCACCCTCATTCGGTTTTCTGATAATGTTGCTCAATCAGAATTAATGGATGCGATTGATAAACTTAACAGAGATCCATCGGTTGACGGGTTTATCGTTCAACTACCATTGCCTCGCCATATCAATGAAAACAGCATCATTGAAGCCATTGATCCCTCAAAGGATGTAGATGGTTTTCATCCTCTGAATATTGGAAAAATGGCTCTGGGATTGCCTTCTTACCTTCCTGCGACTCCATCTGGTATATTGCAGCTTATCGACTACTATAAGATTGAAACCTCTGGCCGTCATTGTGTTATCATTGGACGAAGTAATATAGTAGGTACTCCACTTTCCATTCTTTTATCCAGAAAATCATCGCCTGGCAACTGCACAGTAACTTTATGCCACAGCCAGACCAAAGGGTTAAAGGAAATTTGCCTTCAGGCCGATATTCTCATTGCAGCTCTCGGCAAACCCGCTTTTTTAACGGGTGATATGGTTAAACAGGGTGCTGTGATTATTGATGTTGGTACTACCCGGGTTCCATCTCTAACTACCAAATCCGGCTTCCGGTTATCGGGAGATGTGAATTTTGAGGAAGCTGCTCCAAAATGCTCATTTATAACACCAGTCCCCGGTGGAGTTGGACCCATGACAAGAATAGTATTGCTGCAGAATACCCTTAAAGCTGCGGGTGAGAAAAGAAGATAAAACCTTAAGAATAATCCTGATATTCAGTGTTTCCGTTTCGTCTGTTTTCGGACAGACAAAGGTTTCAGATACCACCCGGATTTCACTGGAAGAGATCAATGTTACCGCCTCACGGATCCCCGAAAAGGCAAGGCAATTAATTAAGATTAACCGAATTGTTTCGCACCAGGAAATTGAATCGTCCCCTACACATTATCTTGAAGAATTACTTGAATATATACCGGATTTAGATATCAGGCAACGTGGCCCTGGTGGGGTGCAGGCTGATATCAGTTTTCGGGGAGGTTCATTTGATCAAACTTCCGTCTTAGTTAATGGAATAAATTTCAATGATCCTCAAACAGGTCATTTTCAGCTGGATATTCCGATACCATTGACAATGATTCAACAGATTGAAGTATTGCCGTGCTCCGACGTAAAATCTCTGGGCTCCAATGCACTTGCCGGTGCAATAAATATTGTGACTGGAATTCCGAAAGGGAAAAAAGTTCATGCATCCCTGACTGGCGGGCAGAATGGTTACCTTGAGACCTCAATAAATTCATCGAACCGTTCGCCTAAATGGTGGCAACAATCAGGTATTCTTTATTCGAGATGTGATGGTTACAGAGTCAATACTGATTATAATAAACTGAATGGCTTTTTCCAGTCCGGATATACGCATCGGCGTTTTGAGGTCTCCCTGATGGCCGGGGGATTAAAGAAAGCTTTTGGGGCCAATAGCTTTTATACTCTAAAATACCCAAATCAATATGAACGTACTGGTTCAGGTTTTGCTTACTTGCAAGCTGTTTACAAAGGAAAATTAAATCTCAGCGAATCAATCTACTACAGGATTCACACAGATGAATTTTCGCTTTTTCGGTGGGACCCACCTGAATGGTACAAATCACCAAATTATCATCTTTCTCAGATTGCTGGATGCAAGTCAGATGCCTGGTTTACAAGTGCTTTGGGTAAAACATCCCTGGAATTTGAATTCAGACATGAGTCTATCTGGAGTACGGTTTTGGGAGACCTTACTGAAAAAACTAAACCTATTACTGGTGTTGATGGAACAGTATACAATCATTTTGGTTCCAGAAGTCATTTAAGTTTATCGGCAGAAAATCAGCTGATTACAGGATTCGTGACATGGAATGGGGGGATAGTATTACATGAAATTCAGGCCACAAAAAACTATTTTCAGGTTTATCCCGGTCTGGATATTAGCATTTCACTACCGGCAAATTGGCGCACTTATATTTCTTTAGATCGCGCGTTTCGGCTGCCTTCTTTCACGGAACTCTATTATCAATCACCCACAAACAGTGGAAATTCAAATTTGTTGCCAGAAACAGCGTGGAATGCGGAGACAGGAATTGAGTACCAAAAGGGAGGTCTGACATTTAAGATGCTGGGATTTTATCGGTATGCCACGCAATCCATTGATTGGGTTAGAAACAAAGAGCAAGAAATCTGGCATGCTGAAAACCTTGGCCGAATAAGCACCTGGGGTTTAGAGACCGGGTTAAACTGGACTCCTTTAAAAGATTTGACAGCTTCGAAAATAATCGAGCGATTTGAATTCGGTTATCGATACTATTTTCAGCATCATGGCGTAGAAAACTATGACTCGCAATATGTTCTGGATTATTTGAAATGGAAAATGACAGCAGGTGTGACCCTGAAAATTGGTAAACCATTTCGCATTACTGCTTGCTTTGTATGGCAGGAAAGAAATGGAACTTATACTTCCTTTGATGCGGTTCAAAATATGATTGAAGTTGATTACAAGCCATTTGCAACCATAGACTTAAAACTTGCCTATAATTTTAAAGCAATTACATTTATCGCAGAATGCAGTAATATTCTCAACACTGAATACTTTGATCTTGGAGGGATTCCGCAACCAGGAACATGGTTTAAAGCAGGTTTTGAACTGAATCTCGTAGGAAGAAATTAGTAATTTTAGTGCAAATCATAATGCTATGAAGTCATATGCTTTGACTAAGGTTTCTCTGTGCTTATTTATTTTGATTTTGGCTGGTGCATGCAATAAATCAATACAGGAAGGCATGGGCCCTATTGGTAAGCAGGGCATGGTTGTAACGGCACATCCTGAAGCAACAAATATTGGATTGTCGATTCTCCGTCAGGGCGGAAATGCGGTTGACGCAGCTGTGGCTGTTGAATTTGCTCTGGCTGTTTGCTATCCGGCTGCAGGAAATATTGCAGGTGGAGGTTTCTTTGTCATAAGGACATCTGCAAAAAAAGTTTACACCCTTGATTATAGGGAAAAAGCACCCCTGTCAGCAACGCGGGATATGTATTTAGGGCCTGATGGACAGGTAGTAAAAGGATTAAGCACGCAAACAATATTAGCCTCTGGTGTTCCAGGAACGGTTGATGGAATGGTTAAGGCACATGAAAAACTGGGATCATTGACTTGGACCGCGGTTATTCAACCAGCTATTGATCTGGCAAAAAAAGGTTTTCCTATCACAAGGAGGCAGGCTGCCGATTTGAATTCAATCAAGAAGTCGATTCTGGAAAGAAATAGCTGGAAACCTGTCTTTGTCAAAGATTCTTTATGGAAGGAAGGAGACTTGCTAGTTCAACCCGAACTTGCCGCTACTCTCGAACGAATCAGGGATCAGAAAAGGGACGGATTTTATACCGGGCAAACGGCTGATTATATTGTCGGGCAAATGCAGGAATATGGGGGACTCATCACTTATAAGGATCTTCAAGATTATCAATCAGCCTGGAGAGAGCCTATCAAAGGAACTTACCGTAATTATGAATATTTTTCAATAGCGCCGCCATCCAGCGGTGGAGTTGCACTAAAGCAATTGTTGGGCATAATTTCGAAATTCGATATCAAGTCATCAGGCCATAATACCGTTGAATCAATCCATTATATGGTTGAGGCTGAGAAAAGGGTATATGCTGATCGTGCTGAATACCTTGGTGATCCCACTTTTGTCAGTGTTCCGGTTGAGAAACTCACCGATGAAAAATATCTATTGAAACGTGCTTCAGAGATAAAGCCAAACAAGGCTACACCGTCTGATTCGGTTAGGGCCGGATCAGTCGGGAAGTCAGAAAGTCTTGAAACGACTCATTTTTCCATTGCCGATCGCTGGGGTAATGCGGTTTCAGCAACTACCACATTGAATGGCGGTTATGGAAATCAGATCGTTGTAAAGGGTGGGGGATTCTTTCTTAATAACGAAATGGATGATTTTAGTTCAAAACCCGGAACTCCAAATGTTTATGGTCTGATTGGCAATGAAGCAAATGCCATCGAACCGGGTAAACGGATGCTCAGTTGCATGACTCCGACACTGGTAACAAAAAATGGCCGGCTTTTCATGGTGGTAGGAAGTCCAGGCGGATCGACGATAATAACCTCCGTATTTCAAACAATGCTCAATGTTATCGACCACGGGATGACCATGCAGCAAGCTGTGACAGCCAAACGCTTCCATCATCAATGGCTACCTGACCTTATACAGTATGAGCCTTCGGCGATTGATACTGTTTCTGTTTCAAGGCTGCTTGGCATGGGCCAGCATCTGAAAAAAATAGGAAATATAGGCCGCGTGGATGCCATTCTTATCTGGCCTGATGGAACCATGGAAGGTGGAGCTGACCCGCGTGGAGATGATACCGCAAAAGGATTTTAAGCTGGAGGATCAAAAAATTGAATTTACAAAAACTTCTTGCCCGAATATTTTTAGCCATAACCGGATGGCGACTCGAAGGAAAGATCCCCGAACTTAGTAAATGCGTAATTATCGGCGCCCCGCATACAAGCAATTGGGATTTTTTCTTTGGAATGCTCTACAAGTTGTATTATGGCCTGAATATTCAGTTCCTCATTAAAAAAGAACTTTTTAGATTCCCTTTCAGATGGGTTTTTTATTGGATTGGTGGTATCCCCGTTGATAGGAAAAAACATGGCAACATGGTGGACCATCTTGGAGAAAAATTGAAAAACTCAGAACAATTTTACCTGGCTATTGCTCCCGAAGGATCCAGAAAGGAAGTAATGGTATGGAAAAGAGGATTTTATCACATTGCGAAGAAGGCTGGTGTTCCAATTGTTTTGGGGTACATGGATTACCGGCGAAAAGTTGTGGGGGTTGGACCGGTATTTTACCCGGGTGCAGATATAGAAAAGGATATGAGAGAGATAGCCATATTTTATTCGACGATTCAGGCAAAATACCCGGCTAACTTCTATCTTCCAGTAGACCGCCATGACAGAAACGACCGGCATGATCGTCGTGTTGAACGTCGAAATGAACGAAGGAGCGGACATCGGCATGGTCGCCGTTCCAAGCGAACCTAGTTAACTTTCAGGGAATCAAATAGGATTTCGACCGGATGAAGTGCACTTCTGCCGGTTCCATCCAGGATCTGATGACGGCATGATATTCCTGAAGCACAAATCAGCGTGTTCGCATCAGCCTCACGTACCTTAGGAAAAAGGACTAATTCACCAACCTTCATCGATAGTTCATAATGCTCTTTTTCAAAACCAAATGAACCAGCCATTCCGCAACACCCGGATGGAATTTCAGCGCATTTAAAGTTTACCGGGAAATTAAGGATGTAAAGTGTTGATGAAGTAGATGCGACAGCCTTCTGCTGACAATGTCCATGGAAAAGAATATCCTTTTTGTCTTCTTTAAAATCATCCTGACAAATTCTTCCGGATTTCATTTCCTGTTCAAGAAATTCATCAATAAGCATCGAATATTTTCCAACCTTAATGGCTTCGGATCTCAGATCGTCGCCAACAAGATCAGGGAACTCATCACGAAAGCCCAGAATAGCTGAAGGCTCTATGCCAATCAAAGGATGTTCCCCGCTTAGAAGGTTAGAATAAAGACTAACATTCTGTCTTGCAATTGATTTAGCTTTCCGAAGCAGCCCTTTGGAAATAAATGTACGTCCGCTGGTAGACGGTCCTGCAATTTTTACCGGATAACCAAGCCTGGTCAATAACTGTATGGTTTTTATTCCGATAAGCGAATCCTGGTAGGAGATGAATTCATCAGTAAAAAGATAAACATACCCCTTACCATTGCTCTCCGAGGGATTGATCGTTAACAGGTTGCGATTAATCCAACGATTCAGGGATTTTTCAGATAGCGAAGGAATTGACCTTTCGCGGGCGAAGCTGATTATACTTTTAAAGGTACGGGAGAGGAAATCAACCCGCATCATACTGTTGACAAGGGAAGCGAATGGTTGAGCTAGGCGATAAACCGAAGGCATATAAGCGATAAACCGTGTCCGGAAGGATAATCCATGTGCATCATGCCAATGTTGCAAAAATTCGGCCTTTAATTTAGCCATATCCACATTCGATGGACATTCCGACTTGCAGGCTTTGCAAGAAAGGCACAAATCAAGTATCTCAAAAATCTCAGGATGATCAAATGGATTCTGAAGGCTAGGCTTTATAAGAAACTCCCGTAAAATATTTGCCCTGGCCCTGGTGGAGTTTCGTTCGTCCAGTGTCGCCTGGTAGGATGGGCACATTGAACCTTTGGTCAATGGTGATTTTCGGCAATCTCCACTACCATTACATTTTTCTGCAGCTCTTACTATACCCAATGTTTCGGAGAAATCCTGGAATGTCGCAATTTCCGGGGTTGCAACTCCAGGTTCATTTCTTAGAAATTTGTCCATCGGAGGTGCGGCAGTGATTTTCCCTGGGTTGAATAGGTTGTCCGGATCGAAAGTGCTTTTTATTCTCTTTATTAATTGATAATTATGTTCTCCAAGAAAAGCCGGAATCATTGCTGCCCTAAGTCTTCCATCGCCATGTTCACCGCTCAGTGATCCTTTGTATTTCTTAACTATTGGCAATGCTGCCGCCGCAATTGCTTTAAAGCGTTCCACATCAGCAGTATCCTTAAGGTTAAGGAGTGGCCTTAAGTGTAGTTCCCCAGTTCCGGCATGAGCATGAAAAACACAGGTAAGTCCATGCCTTGCAAAAAGCTCCTCCATCTCTGCAATATAGGCCGCCTGGTTTTTTACTGGTACTGCAATGTCCTCAATAACAGTAACAGACCTTTGGTCACCTGGAATATTTGCCAGCGAACCCAACCCGGCCTTTCTGAGCTCCCATACTTTTTTAATGTCACCCCCGTAAATTACCGGGAAAGCATATCCCAGACCATGGTTCTCAAGATCAGCAATGGTTTCAGATATTTTAATATTAAGCTTTTCATTGGTATGCTCATCAAATTCGATGATTAAAATCGTTCGGGGGTCTCCAACAAGAAAAAATCTGTTGGCTTGTTGGGTGTGATTTGTCTTGGTACATTCCAGAACGACTCTGTCCATAAGTTCCACAGCTGTTGGTTCATGCTGTAGCGCAACAAGGTTAGCGTTCATTGAATCAGTAAGTGAATCAAAGTGAGCGCATATCAGCGCCTGGTGAGCTGGAGGGAGGTCCACCAGATTGAGCTTGATAGCGGTAAAAAAGACTAGTGTTCCTTCTGAGCCGGCCAGCAGCTTGCACATATTAAATGGTTGGCTGAATTCAGAAAAAGGTTCTGTATCAAGAAGGAGGTCGAGAGCATATCCGGTATTTCGCCTTGGTACATGAGGATCGGGATACCCCAGTCGGATCTCCTTGCGGTTCGCATCATCGCCAATTATATCATTGATTTCATTATAGATTTTGCTTTCAAGAGTTTCTCCTTGGCATTTTTCGATGAACATTGCCCTGTTTAGTGAAGAAAATTCAGTGATGGAGCCATCACTGAGAACTGCCTGTACAGAAAGGGTATGATCCCTGGTGCTGCCATAAACCAAAGAGTGCAGTCCGCAAGCATTATTTCCCACCATGCCTCCAATCATGCAACGGTTGGCTGTGCTCGTTTCCGGTCCGAAAAAAAGCCCATGCGGTCTGAGAGCACTGTTTAAATCATCCAACACAACCCCTGGTTCAACCCATGCAAAACGCTCCTCAGCATTAATCTCAATGATGTGGTTCATGTACCTCGATACTTCAGTTACAATTCCCGGGCCCACAACCTGTCCGGCAAGGGAGGTTCCGGCAGTACGAGGTATTAGTGAAAGCTTGTTAATACGGGCAAAGTCAACCAGCTTAATGATATCCCCGGTATTTTTAGGATAGACCACAGCCGCTGGAATTTCACGATAGATGGAAGCGTCTGTAGCATAGATGGTTCGGGTCAAAATATCACAATACAAATCTCCTTCCAGCGATTCAGATAGCTCACGATATTTTTGTTCCATCCGGGTTAATAATTGATCAGACTGGTAAAAATAAAAAGATCCCCGCTAATGCAGGGATCTTTTGTAAAATGCAAGAAATTAAAACTTAAAACAATTTCATTTCATCAAGAACATTCATCGTTTCTTTCACCGATTGTGCTGAATCCATGAGTAATTTCTTCTCGTCTTCATCAAGGTTAAGGGTGATGATCCTTTCGATGCCATTCTTCCCAATGATGCAGGGAACACCCAGGTAAATGTCTTTCAGCCCGTATTCACCGTCAACATAAGCGCAAACGGGGAAAACACGATGCTGATCGCGGATAATAGCATCAACCATGGCAGCAACAGCTGCACCCGGAGCATACCATGCGGAGGTTCCCATGAGGTTAACCAACTCGCCACCACCTTTTCTAGTCCTTTCAATGATTTTGTCAAGAACATCATCACCAAGCAGATCGGTTACCGGAATTCCGGAAACAGAGGTATACCTTTTCAATGGGACCATGGTATCTCCATGACTTCCAAGAAGTAGGGCATGTATATCTTTTGGCGATACATTCAATGCTTCTGCTAAAAATGCTTTATAACGTCCCGTATCGAGAACTCCAGCCATGCCAAATACTTTATTGGGCGCTTTATTGGCAGCCAGATAAGCTGCATAAGTCATTACATCCAAAGGATTTGATACGACGATAATAATGGCATCAGGAGAGTATTTTACGGCTCTTTCTGTCACTTCCTTGACGATTGAAGCATTCGTTTTTATCAGGTCATCGCGCGACATGCCTGGCTTGCGGGGAATGCCGGCAGTGATAACAATGACTGATGAATTACGTGTCCTTAAATAATCATTGGTCACACCAATAACCCGTGAATCGAAGTTAAGGATGGATGATGTCTGCCACATATCGAGGGCTTTCCCTTCGGCAGTGCCTTCCTTAACGTCAACAATCACTACCTCCTTGGCCAGATCCTGTCTGGCAATTTCATGTGCCACCGTAGCGCCGACATTTCCGGCACCGATAATTGTTATTCTTCTGTCCATATAAATAAAATAGATTAGGTTTCAGTTAGAATTTAACAGGAGAATCAATGCCGGCTTTTTCAATAAACCAGCGTGTGTTCTGTGAACTCGGCCTTTCCAGGGGCAATCCGTACACCCGGTCCCAAACCAATGATGACAGAACGCCCAATGCGCGTGAAACAGCAAATAAAACAGTGTAGAATTCATATTCCTTAATTCCATAATGAACAAGGATTGCACCAGAGTGCGCGTCAACATTTGGCCACGGATTTTTTATCTTTCCAACAGTGCTGAGAATTGGCGGTACAACCTCATAAATACGGCTGATGACTTTAAAAAGCGGATCATTTGGCAGGTATTTCAGGCAGAACTCCCTTTGTGCGATGTATCGCGGGTCGGTTTTTCTTAAAACTGCATGCCCGTATCCAGGAACCACCCTGCCATCGGCCAGCGTTTTAAGAACGTATGCAGCAATCTGTTCCTTTGAAGGATCTTCAGTTCCGATTTCCTGCATCATTTCGAATACCCACTTGATAACCTCTTGATTGGCAAGACCATGCAGTGGGCCAGCTAAACCAAGCATTCCTGCTGCATAAGCCTGATAAGGCGAAGCGAGCGCTGAACCAACGAGGTGAGTTGTATGAGCACTTACATTACCACCCTCATGATCAGCATGAATGGTCATATACAACCGGAAGAGCTTTTTAACCTCATCATTGTCATATCCCATCATATGTGCAAGATTACCTGCCCAATCCAGGTCGGAATCAGGCTCAATATGCCTGCCATTGTGGTAGGTATGCCGGTAGACATATGCCGCAATCCGGGGTATCCTGGCAATTAAATCCATAACACCTTCATAGGTGGAATCCCAATAGTCTTTTTTTGCTGCTCCAGCCTCATAGGCTTTCATGAACCTAGAGCTTCCTGCCATAGCAACAATGGCAGTAACAAATTGATTCATTGGATGAGTATCCCTGGGAAGTGAATCAATTACATCAAATACGTGCTTGGGAACATGAGCCCGTTTAATCCATTCATTCTGAATATAATGCACATCTTCATCAGTTGGCATTTCGTCCATCAGCATGAGGTAGAAGAGACCTTCGGGAAGTGGCTCATCTTCAGGTGACAATTTTGGGAGCATATCCCTCAATTCCGGGATGGTATACCCTCTGAACCTGATTCCTTCTTCTGGATCAAGCTTGGAGGTACAGGTAAGTAGACCAACAATACCTTTCATACCAGAAAGTACTTGCCCTATTGTTACTTCGCCAATAACAACATTACCATATTCGTTCCTGAGTTTCTTAACGATTTCAGCTTTTGGCAGGGCCCTATCAATGAATTTTTTCTTTATCTGTCCCATAATCAGGATGATATTTTAGTATGTAATCTATTTTCTATTGCTTCAAAAAATCCTTCGGTTGTCAGATAGTGTTCTGATTTTACAGAATCGCCATGAACTAAAACAGCAAGATCTTTGGTCATCTGGCCGTTTTCAACTGTCTCGATGCAGGCTTCCTCCAGAACACCAGTAAATTTAATAAGCTCAGCATTTCCATCTAATTTGCCCCTGAAGGCCAGGCCCCTGGTCCAGGCAAAGATTGAAGCTATAGGATTGGTAGAAGTTGGTTTACCCTCCTGATGCATTCTGTAATGCCTTGTAACCGTGCCATGAGCTGCTTCAGCTTCCATCGTCTTACCGTCAGGAGTTACAAGAACAGATGTCATCAACCCCAATGATCCAAATCCCTGAGCTACAGTATCGGATTGAACATCTCCATCGTAATTTTTACAAGCCCAAACATATCCTCCGCTCCATTTTAAAGCAGCAGCTACCATATCATCAATCAGCCGATGTTCATAATGAATTCCAGCGGAAGCGAACTTAAGCTTATAATCTGCTTGATAGATTTCCTCAAAAATGTCCTTAAAACGACCATCATAAGCCTTGAGAATGGTATTTTTTGTGGATAAATACAGAGGCCATTTTTTATCAAGGGCCATATTAAAGCATGAATGAGCAAAGCCACGGATCGACTCATCGGTATTATACATGGCCATCGCTATTCCATCATCCTCGTAATTAAATACTTCGTGGACTTCAGGGATCCCGTTTTCCGGTGTAAATGTTATGGTTAATTTTCCTTTGCCTTTTACTCTGAAATCGGTTGCCCGGTACTGATCACCATAGGCATGTCGGCCAATACAGATAGGTTGGGTCCATCCCGGAACTAAACGAGGTATCGATTTTATAAGGATGGGCTCACGGAAAACTGTTCCCCCGAGAATATTTCGGATAGTACCGTTCGGACTTTTCCACATTTTCTTCAGTCCAAACTCTTTAACTCTGGCTTCATCCGGTGTTATTGTTGCACATTTTATTCCGACACCAGTCTTAAGAATGGCTTCGGCACAATCAATAGTTACCTGATCATTTGTCTCGTCCCGATGCTCAATGCCTAAATCAAAATAGAGAATATTCAGATCAAGATAGGGTAGTATCAGCCTATCCTTTATCATCTTCCAAATGATACGGGTCATCTCATCTCCATCCATTTCCACCACTGGATTTACCACCCGGATTTTCTTCATAATTGTCCTGTAAAAGTTAGTTTCTGTAAATATATAGATTTTTATATAATCTCATTCTGGTTAACTCTTAGCCTGATTCAGTCGAATAAGATTTAGTGCAGATCCTGCTTTAAACCAATCAATCTGATTGTCATTGTAACTGTGATTAACAGTAATGGTTTCTTCAGTTCCGTCATCATGATGGTGTATCGCCAATTTCAAAGGAACTCCCGGAACGAATTTTTTAAGACCTAGAATATCAAATGTATCGTTCTCCCGGATTTTGTTGTAATCATCCTTGTTAGCAAAGGTGAGGGCAAGCATACCTTGTTTTTTCAAGTTCGTTTCATGAATCCGGGCAAATGACTTGACCAGAATTGCTTTAACTCCTAAGTACCTTGGTTCCATAGCTGCATGCTCACGTGATGATCCTTCACCGTAATTTTCATCACCAATAACAATAGATCCTGGTCCCTGTGATTGATAAATTCTTGCTGATTCAGGAACTGTCATGTTTTTCCCGTTTATCTGGTTCTTAACCTGATTGATGGATTTGTTAAATGCATTAGTTGCTCCAATGAGCATGTTATTGGAAATATTACCAAGATGTCCCCTGTATTTCAACCATTTACCGGCCATGGAAATATGATCAGTAGTGCACTTGCCAAAAGCCTTGATTAACAGACCCAGATTGAGATAATCTTCGCCATTCCAGGGCTCAAATGGCTTAAGTAGTTGTAATCGATCAGATTCCGGACTTACGTCGATACTGACTGATGACCCATCTCTTGCCGGTTCCTGATAACCGTTATCTTCCACAGCAAAATTATTCACCGGCAATTCCAGGCCAATTGGTTCATCAAAGGACACTGAGAGGCCGTCATCATTGATCAGCTGATCGGTCAGCGGATTAAAAGTCAGGTCGCCGGCAATGGCCAGAGCGGTAACAATTTCTGGAGAAGCAACAAAAGCATGTGTGTGAGGATTTCCATCGTTCCGGCTTGCAAAATTCCTATTGAAAGAGGTTATGATTGAATTCCTTTCCTGTTTTTCGGCATTATGCCTGACCCATTGACCAATACATGGCCCGCAGGCATTTGCCAGAACCATTCCTCCAATTTCTTCGAAAGTCTCCATTAAACCGTCTCTTTCGATGGTATATCTGACTAATTCTGATCCGGGAGTAATGGTAAACTCCGACTTAACTTTTAGATTTTTCTCAACAGCCTGCCTGGCAACGCTGGCGGCCCTGGTCATATCCTCATAGGATGAATTTGTGCAGGATCCGATCAGTCCAACGTCGAGTTTTTGAGGAAAACCATTTTCCCTGACAGCATTGGCAAATTCTGAAATCGGCCAGGCACGGTCCGGAGTAAATGGTCCGTTAATATAGGGTTCCAAAATGTCCAGATCTATTTCAATCACCTGGTCGAAATATTTTCCGGGATTGGCATAAACCTCAGCATCACCTGTTAAATGTTCCTTGATCATATCAGCTAGCTCGGCTACTTCTTTTCGACCTGTGGCTTTAAGATAATCAGCCATTTTGTTGTCATATCCAAAAACTGAAGTTGTAGCTCCGATCTCCGCTCCCATATTGCAAATTGTTCCTTTACCAGTGGCGGATATTGATTCAGCACCATCGCCGAAATATTCGAGAATGTAACCAGTTCCACCTTTAACAGTCAGAATGCCTGCCAATTTGAGTATCACATCTTTAGCCGAAGCCCATCCGCTTAGCCTCCCTGTCAGTTTAACTCCGATATATCGGGGAAAAAGCAATTCCCATGCCATCCCCGACATGACATCCACAGCATCAGCCCCACCAACGCCAATAGAAATCATACCCAATCCACCAGCATTAACAGTATGGGAATCTGTACCAATGATCATTCCACCCGGAAAAGCATAATTCTCTAAAATCACCTGATGAATGATTCCTGCTCCCGGCTTCCAAAATCCAATGCCATACTTATTGGATACCGTTGATAGAAAATCAAATACTTCCTGATTAATTTCCTGGGCAATCTTAAGGTCGGCAACGGCTCCCGTCTTTGCTTGTATCAGGTGATCGCAATGAACAGTTGAAGGGACGGCTGTTTTGCTTTTTCCAGCTTGAATAAACTGAAGCAGAGCCATTTGTGCAGTAGCATCCTGCATGGCAACGCGGTCGGGGGAAAACTCAGTATAATCGGTTCCCCTCTTGAATAGATCTTTAGGAAATCCATCATAAAGATGAGAATATAATATCTTATCAATCAGTGATAAAGGTCTATTTAGTAATTGCCTGGTTTGCCCAATTCTTGTAGGATAGGAATTATAAATGCCGCGAATCATTTCAATATCGAAAACCATGTTGAATAAATTTTGGGTTTTAATAAGGGTAAATTAACACAACAATC
>CAINOB010000074.1 GCA_903851365.1 uncultured Bacteroidota bacterium | reverse complement strand
TAAATGATAATCAATAAATTAATAATTCAAAATTGCGAAGTAAGAGCTTACTTTTACTTACTTCGCTTACTTCGCCTTACTTCGATTTTAAAATTTTACAACAACACAATTTTACTTACTTCGCTTTTTTTTGACTATAAAACTATACTAATCAATAATTTAACACGAGCGAAGTAAGCGAAGTAAGCGAAGTAAGTAAAATGGGTTGCTCCTGTAGAAATTTCGAAATTTTTCGAAAAACAGGGCAAAAAACAGAATATAAAACTTAAACGTTCAAATATTCGAATAATTAATAATTGAAAAATGAATCGAATCAGCTTATGTCGCCCCGCTCCGGACCTTCCGCAAACAATTAATCAGGATTTGATTTTTGTTCAGATGATAACCTTGGAACATCACCTGGCGGAGACTAATCCATTATTAGAAGAAGATCTGTATATGGGACTACTTGAGAAACTCAGCGGAATTTATATCCAGGTGAACCAGTTCCCGGAAACACGAAAGTTAATCCAATACAGTTATATCCGTCCTGAACCAGAAATAAAACATTGGAATAAACCCAAAAAATCTAAAGACGATGAAAAATAGCTTATTCATAATTGCACTTCTTTTTATTCTTGCAATATCAGGTTGTTCGATTCCAGATCGGTATTCACAAATACCTAAGCTTACCATCATGATAGATTCGGTTAAACCACGGTCAGTAATCTTGACTGGTATCCTAACCGGAACTCAAAATGCAATGACCGGTTTTATTGTAACCCGCCATTCAAATCTTTCGATCTACGATCCCGATGCCATCATTGTAGTTTGTCTTCCCGACCGTGGAAAATTCAGTGCAATTATTCCGCTCGATCATAACATTACTTACCTGGGCACATCATTTGCTTTTATGGAAACTGGAGAAGTAAACCTGATCTATGGAAATGTGGTCCATTTTAAAACTAAATAATTAATCAACCTTTTAGTCCGAGCGCGACTTAAAGTCGCACCCGGACTAAATTAAAAACCAAATAAATAATCGATATGATTCAATCAAAATTCAATACCATTTTAGAGGTATTGGCCGATGCACGGTGCCAAAGATATATAAGGGAACAAGTTGCTGATATCCATCGGAAACGTGATAAATTGGCAACAAAAGGCGGGCTGAAAAGCAATGTGTTTTTAAGGCTCGCCAGCCGGAGCATGCTAACGACCCGTTCACTGGTTGATGAGTTTCTGAAGATCGACAACAAGATCTCGACACTTCCGGCTGCAGAACGTTTATTTATAGCCGATATCGTCACCCGGGCAATGACTAAAACTGTTCAGTTTTACAACGCACATCCTGAATTGGAGAATATCCAGGAAACAATTCCCGGAGGTAAACCTGTAGGACCGAAATTACCCCGAACTAAAAAACAGGAATCATGCCAGAAACAAAAGGTTTGATGTGTCCCATCTGCGGCAAATGGCATTATGAAATCGTGTGTCCGCAATGTGGAGGTTGTGCAAATAAGAATAATCTTATTTGCAGTAAATCAATTAAATGCAATTATAATGTACTACGTAATTCTTAATCATACCAACCCAACTGTCAGCCTAATGGTTGATAGTTGGGGATGCATTATCAAGTTTAAATTTTTGAAAGCGGCAATTCAGGCAGCGAAGGAGCCGTTAATGATGGAGATGCCTGGGAATATTTAGTTGTGAAGGAAATTGAACGTTAACGTTTCGTGTATGAGCAGTGGCACTTGTACACACTTTCAAATTAGCACTAACTTTCCGTGCCATTGCTTATACACGGTGTTAGCCACAGTATTTTTTAGTAATCATTTTAAAAACAATAAATTATGAGCTTAGATGTTTATTTAATCGGAGAAGAAAAAAGAGTTGAATGTACTTGCGAATGCGGACATAAACACTCTAAAATTGAACGTGAAACATTATACGATTCAAATATTACTCACAACCTTAATAAAATGGCTGGTGAAGCTGGAATTTATGAAGCTTGTTGGAGACCAGAAGAAATTGGAGCGACCAAAGCAAAAGATATTATAGGTAAATTGGCTTTGGCTGTTGACTTAATGAAAAAAGAACCTGAAAGATTTAAAAAGTTTGATTCGACAAATGGATGGGGAACTTATGAACATTTTTTGCCGTGGGTTGAATCTTATTTGAAAGCGTGTGAAGAAAATCCAGACGCAACTATCGAAGTGAGCCGTTAATATTGTGGCTAACTAGGAAATATATGCAATGCGTATATCCATCCATTTTGGGTGTATATACGCAATTAAGATAATTTTTAGTATATTTGTCTATTCCCCACCACACAGGGTTTTCAGTATCCATGAAAACCTATTCACCTATGCAATTTAATGTTACAGTACCTGTTAAACCTTATGTGAAACGGTTCCTTGAGAATAATTATGGGGATCCCGTTGATTTCAGGAATCACCCGCGCGAAAATGAGCTATTTAAGCGAATGCTCAAGAAACCCTGCCACGACAACGAACATAAATACACCAACGAACTTTGCAAGCAAACCCATTCGGTCGAGATCCTGATTTCGGAACGTGATTTTTACCGCAATGGTTGGGAATTAACGAAAACCGACATTGTGAACTTTGGTAAATACTTTGAGAAGCATGCCAAGTGGTTAATGAGGACTGTCGTGAGTACCTACGTTCAGCACGGCACTCCGGTTCACCGGTCGATTATGAACTTCCAGACGCGGTTCATGATGGAAGAGGAGTACTGGAGCTTCGATTCAATCAAAAAGGATTTCTACCGGTTACGTGAAAGTGAGGGAATCAATCTGAACGAATATGCCTACCAGCATATGGAACGGCTAATCCGGATAAACATGTGCAAGGTTGGCGTGATCACCGATAAAGGGGTAAAAATCTATGAGAAAAACAGTGTAACATCCGAATAATTTATTAGTAATAATGTGCGGAAGTTGTCCCCAATTCGGGACATTTTCCGGTAACTTAAAAAATCATGAAATCAATCAACAAACAGGCCGAGAATATGGGGGGAGTACTCCGGTTATGGGCAATCCCCAAAAGCGATATCACCGTTTCGGGAAACGCGGTAGCGATCCTTTCGGACGCCAATATGGTGGATATTTATGTGCAGGAAGATTCGGCAGTATTCCAGGAAGATATTGTAAGGGCCTTCGCGGGCACAAACTATAAGACAGACCTCACGGCTGTTGTACCCTGCGATACTACTGATACCCTTGCGCTCATCGCCGAAATGGAACGCCGGAATAAATACCTGGTGATTTACCTGGACGGAAATGGTAATTATAAACTGGCCGGCACAACCAAGGTACCGCTTCGGTTTTCGGCCAAGGCCACCTCAGGTACCGGAGCTGAAGGACTGAATAACTATGCTATTTCGTTTTCGGGCAATCAACCCGCACGGGCTATTTTTATTACCGATCCTTTCGCTTAAACAGCAGGTAACTCCCTTATTTTCTGCCTGAATGAGCAACCTACGTCCTTTAGGTTGCTTTTTTTATGCCTTAAACTTGCTGAAAACAGGCAAGTTTATGAATTATGAATTCCTAAAAGATGTTATCGGATCGCCCTGGCAGATTGAGCCCAGGACCTTGAATTCCCTTTATCCGGTTTTTCGAGGGTTATTTTCAGGCTTAAATATTGAGGAGGGAAAAGAACCTGACAATCATCTGCGTTATGCATTATCGGCAATCACGCGGGATATCATTCCGAATTATTTTAATGATGATGATGACGACGATGATGATGATGAAGATCCGAATGAACTGGAACTCGAAGTCGAACAGCCGGAAACTCCTCCCGCTAAAATCATCAATGTGCTTCCACTTCGCGGCATATTGACTAAACACGACCAAACTTGTGGACCAAGGGGAACGCGTACGCTCGCCAGTCGTTTGCTCGAATCCGATGAAGATAAGAATGTGATTGGCCATATCCTGGTCATTGAATCGGGAGGCGGTCAGGCTTCGGCAGTTGCCGAAATGACGGATGCTATTCAGAAATGCACCAAACCTATTGTGGTTTGGATTGATGGAATGGCTTGCTCTGCAGCCTATTATATTGCCTGCTATTGCAAGAAAATTATATCCGGACGCAATCTCGATTTTGTTGGCTCTATTGGAACAATGGCCATTTATGAAGGGCGTAAAGCTAAATCGGAAGCCAATGACGATGGTGAGATTTCGGTTACCATATATGCCGATGGAAGTGATGAGAAGAATGAGGAATTTGAAAAAGCAATTAATGAATTCGATTTCACTCTTGTTAAATCCCGGATTTTAAATCCATGGAACCAAAAATTTCAACAGGATGTAATATCCAATCGTGCAATCGTATTGGTAGAACAGCTTAAAGGCAGGACTTATTATGCAGGGGATGTAGTTGGATCACTGGTTGATTCAATCGGTGATTTCAATACCGCAGTTGACAGCGTATTGGCCCTGGCAAATTTTAGCAACGAACCACCCGAAACAGGGGATAACAATCAACAATCCATAAATTCTAAAACAGAGATGAGACAATTTGCACATTTAAATTCTGTGCTGAGCGTTGAAGCCCTTGAAGCTAATGCAGATGGTGTTTTTCTGAATGAAGAGCAGCTGCAGTCGGTAGAGGAAAGGCTTGAACTGAATCAGCAGTTAGTGACTGAACGTGACAATGCCGTTCAGCAAAGCGAAAGTGCTACCGCATCGCTGGGAACAGCTCAGGCAACCCTTGCCACCGCTTACGATCCATTCAACGCGATCGACCCAACCGTTGCAGCAGCCGAAACCCCCGAGGCAAAAGCCCAGGCAGTAAGAACCTTACTGGCTGCACGCCCAGCCATAGCTGCGGTCCAGAATATCGGACAAAAGAGCGATGAAATTCAGGATAACGTTGATTGGGAAGCCATCGACAAACTTCCTCACAACAAAGCAGTTGACGCGAACTCTTAATTAATTTATAGCTATGATCACCACTTCAGACATTATTGCCGAGTATGGGGCATATTACATCGATGCCGGTCAGAACAAACAACGGATTCTGAAATTACTCACCACGCAGCGCGAAATCACTGGTTACGCAACGCCGATTAAAACGGACGATACCATCTTCCGTCTTGCCAATGCCACTTTCCGTACTTTGGTACAGCCTTTCCAAAAGGCTTTTACCCAAAAAGGGGGAGTTGACATTACACCGAATGAGATTCGGGTATTTCGCATGAAAGTTGACGACGAATTCATGCCGGATGAATTGGTTGCTACCTGGTTGGGATTCCTGACCGCCAAAAACGTGGACCGTAAATCGTGGCCGTTTGTACAATGGCTTATTGAGGTCTATTATGCCAACCAGATCGATCAGGATATGGAACTGAACGAGTATTACAAGGGCGTTTATGCTGCTCCTGCAGCCGGTGTTGCCGGTGCTGAAGGAACAGGTATGGACGGTTTGAAGAAACAGCTTCAGGCAGGAGTTGACAATGGGACCATTAACTCGATCAATATCGGTGCCTTGGATAAGGATACCATTTTTGATCAGGTGGAAGCATTCACCGACAAGATCACCGAGGTTTACCAGGGGATCAAGATGAATGTATTCATGAGCCGTGCCTGGTATAAAAAATACATGCAGGACAAACGGGCCCAGCATTTCTACTTCAAGACATCGGCCGATCAGATCGATGGTGGAATTGACTTTACCCCGCTTGATGTTAAGCCTTTGGCTTCGATGGTCGGGACCAGCGATATCTGGTGTACACCAGTACAAAACTTCCTTTACCTGACTTCTGCCACGTTGCAGAAAAATCAGTTCAAACTCGAAGAGGTCAAAAGGTCTGTAGCTGTAATGGCCGACTGGAGCGAAGGTGTAGGTTTTGGTATTAATCAGGCCGTCTGGACGAATATCCGACCTTCCGGATCAGGATCTATCTAAAATAATCGTATGGTAAGGGCGTAAAATTTTACGCCCCTCCCATATGATCATATAAACCTCTTAATAAATATCTGACATGATAGATTTTACCGATATCGATAAAAATCTCCCCAACGGGGAGAATATGGGCGGGATCACCCAGAAGGTTTACTTCGGGTACCATGCCGACGTATCAGCGTTTCCGACGAAACCTGTTACCCCAACCACTCTCGAAACTGCAGCTGTTCTTACCGGTGACCTGGTAATGAAAGCCGGAAAACGGATGTGGGAAATGTACCTCACCGACGACACCGGTGAATTCAAGATTGATCCGGTTGGTGAAGTTGACGGCAAATCGTTTGTCGAGCATCTAACTCTTTTTCATCCAGGACTGCAAACCAAGATCCTTGGGTTCATGAATGCCGCCAAGAACGAAAACCTCGTATTTATCGTTGTTGATTCGAATGGCAATATGTTCCTAATGGGTGATGAAAACCGTCCTGCTGTTTATGCCGGATCACCCGATGGGGCAGGTACCGGGAAAACAACCTCCGCCCGTGCAGGGATGTCGGCTGAGTTTACCTATAAAACGGCGAACATTCTCACCTATACCGGTAATATTCCGCTGACCGTTGCCAGCGCGTAATTTTCCGAATTATGTGGAAACTTTACTTCAATTTCATAAAGCTTCAGCCAGGGAGGGTAATCACTACCCTCTTTGGTTTGATTGACTTTAGCCAGGATAATATCCCGATTGAAAAGATTAAGGCGCTTTATGAAAGTGATTTTCCCTATCTCGAAATTACTGAAGCCGGGAAAGCTGAATTGTACGGAATAGTTCCTGTTGTTGATGAAGTTGTAGAAACTTCTGATTCGATTGTGGAAAAGCCAAAACTGAAAAAATCAAAGTCCCTTTCGTAGCATCTTTCATACATTTTTCCTTCATGATTAAGAAGCCCTGGCAACGGGGCTTTTTTTATTCTTAAAGAGAACTGAGCAAAGTAGAAGTTTGTCCTTTCTGCCTGTTTTTCTTCCCGCTAATTTAGAACCAAATTAAATAATTATGATTTGGTTCTTTACACCATACTCTTTTGAGAAGAAATTATTTGAAGCTTATGATAGCTATATGCAGCTAATTTCTAATCCCGAGGACTGGGGTTGTTTGTGTGATGGAGATATGGCTTTTTTGATCTCTGATTTTGGAAACCATATCCAGGAATATATCGACAAATATCCTTTAACCGGTTTATTTGTGTGTTACGCCAGCCGGAGTCCTTACGGGCACCAAATGAAACCCGGAATTAATCCGGAGAGTGATTCAATCCGGTATATTTTCGAAAATACCCTGAAAATGTACAAGGAGAATCATGTACTGATGATCGAGCAGCATCAGCAAATTTGTGCTCCGTTATTGGTTATTCAGAAAAAAACCTGGGATATATACCGAAATGCCATTTCAGAACATGCCCGGAGCGCCAATATCCAGGCGATTGATACTGCGATATCGGATATCCTTCAGAAAAATAATGAAAAAGTTTTGCTAATGGCCGGCCTGCAGGTATTCCATTACTTCAGGCAATACTCCAGGACTGAAAAGCATATCCTGAGCGATAAACTGACTGTCGTGATCCGCACCCATTCGCGCCCTAAAATGTTTAAGCGATGCATCGAGTCGGTTAGAAATCAAACCCATAAGAATATTGACATTGTGGTAGGAGTCGATAATGAAGAGAGTTGGGAATATGCCGAATCATACCATCCTTCTCATTTAATCAGGGTTCAGTCGCGCGAACGCACCTCGCAGACCGATTTTCCGGCCAATGAATATATTTCGAAACTGATTGAAAATATCACTGATGGATATATCCTGGTGCTTGATGATGATGCTTTTCTGGCCGATCCATCAGGAGTAGAAAAATTATTCCGGGAAATAGACAAGGAATGGTGTCTTTACATTATGAGATACCGGCATCCGAACGGGAAGTTGTTTCCAAATGATGCCTTATTTGCGAGTAAAACCATTCAAGATGGTGGAATCGATTGGGGATCATTCGTATTTCATGCCCGTTTTGCCAAATTAACCAAATCAAAACCCCTATATAATGGAGATTACCATTTTATTCATGACCTAAATAAAACGGTCAGAGTTACCAAATGGATTAACCTGGCATTGGTCCACACCGATACTCCCGGGTTAAACGGCTTAACCGAAAAAGAGATGGAACCGAAAGTTCCTGAAGAACCCATTCAGCTGATTACTTCTCCGGGTAATGTTGATGTGGTTTATGTTCTCGGCTCCGGCTCAGCCTGGAACAATAATGAGCTAAGATTCAGCTTGCGAAGTATTGAGAAATATGGCCGGAACGTGGGCAATATATTTATAGTCGGTGCTAAACCGGATTTTCTTTCAGACCGGGTTATCCATATCGCGGCAGAGGATATCTACAATCCGATGGTTAATGCCGATGGAAATATTGTACACAAAGTTTTATTGGCTTGTGCCGATGATCGGGTATCGGAAGATTTTCTTTTTATCAATGATGATCATATCCTTTTAAAACCTGTTGACCTGAAAACAATTCCGGCCTATCACAAAGGAGATTTGAATTTTTACGATCCAACCTATTTTGAATTGAATTACTGGCGCAGTCGGTTGAAACGCACCCGAAATATGTTAAATTCTAAAGGAATGACGGCTTATCATTTCGATTGCCATATGCCGATGATTTTTAATAAGATTGATTTTGCCAATATTATTCAGCTTTTCCCGGTAGGGGAAGGAATTGGATTAACCGTTAAAAGCATTTATGGGAATTGTATTTTAAGCAGTAAATGGCGGTTGCTCGAGAACCAAAAGAAAGTTGTATTTGCACCAATGTCGGATGTTCAATTGACTGAACGGCTGAAAGATTGCCAGTTTATGGCGTTTAATGATTCAGGACTGAATAAGGCGCTCAAGATCTGGCTTTACAACCGGTTCCCGAATCTGTCGGTTTACGAAACATCCAATCTAATGGATAAGCATATTGAAATACTCCAATGGCTTGACAGTGACCGGAATTATAGGGCAGGAGTCAAATTGTTTGAAAAATATATGCATGGATCAAATCTTTATGGAATATTCAATTCGGGCGAAAATGAATCGTTAAGGAAGAAACTGGAATACAAACTTAAACAATCGGTAACCGAATGAATGAAAATCGGGATAAAGTAATCGCCTGGATCAGATCCGGGAATGATTATAATGTTGGGATCAGTTTATTGGCTGAAATATCGCGAAAAAAAGGAATTACCGAACCATTTATTGGGAAACAACGGACAATGGCCGGTAAATTGGTCTTTGAAAATTTAAAAGCTGTTTCGCTGGCTGATCATACGAACTGGAAAGAGGTTATAAAGGATATCTTATCAGGAAATACTCCATTGGTTTATGTTAGTCCTGCATTCTCTCCATTCTATTCCTCAAAACCTGTTCAGGTTTCGCCAATAGCAGAAACAATAGAAACAATAGAAACTTCAGAAACTAAAGCCGCCAAACCATTGGCTGAATATCCTTCGTTAATCCGCAGAATTATCAACGAATATGCAGAACTTTTTCAGGAGCGCAGCAAGCTCCATACCACGATGGCAGAAATGCCGGAATCGAATGCTGATTCAGTATGCGTGAAACGTGCTGAAATCTTCAATATCATCAAATCAATTTCAGAACGTTTGGAAAAACTTTATCTGGGAAAAACTGAATTTGAAAAAACAGGAATATTACCCGATGCAAGCCAATTATATCCCGAAAAACCCGAAAAAATGGAAGTAACCGATGATTCACTCAAGAAAATGAAAAAAAACCTCCAGACCGGAAATTCAAAAGACAAAACAATTTTGGATTACCAGGCCAAAGAAAGTGCAGCTTTTAAAAATCCGATGCCAAAAGGGCCCAAGCGGATTAAAATAGAAATGCGTATCCAGGAGCGAAATAAACGGATTGAGGAAATTGAGATGCAGTTGCTTCATCCCGATCAGGATAATGCTGGTAAAGAGTAAGGATATCACTCTTGCCATTCATCCGACACCTGAACAAGTTGATGCGGATAATGTCGGCATAAAGAAGGGGCCAAAGAGTGCCTTCTTTATTGCCGATCCTGAAAAGGCGCTGACCAAAGCAATCGGGCAATTGGAGAATGGGAAGGAGCATCATTATTACAGCTGGGGAAACTTTAACCTGGTACGCTTGATCGCCTATTTGATCAGGCAAACAGGACCGGTAAATATATTAATGACATCGTATTCGTTCAGCACCAAAAGCATTGAGCAGCTGCAGAACTATATCAACAAAGGACTGATCCGCTCATTCCGGATTATCCTGGATAACCGAGTCAGGGTAATGAGCCCGAAACCGTTCCAAATGATCATGAACAGCTTTGATTACCGATGTATTTCAGTTCATGCAAAAGTGGCTTTACTCTGGAATGACCAATGGAAAATAACCATTGTCACCAGTCAGAATGCTACCGATAATCCAAAATTGGAACGCGGAACGATTTTTACGGATGAAGAGGTTTTTAACTTTGATTTAAAAGTACTTGAAAATGAATTTCAGCGAGGAACAACTTAATGAGATAGAGGAAATGGCCGGATTATTTTTTTCGCCGGAGGATATTGCAATCAATCTCCAGTTGAAAGAGGAAGAAACAGATTATTTTGTGACTTGTATCGAATCCAGATCTCAGGATCCTGGATCGGTTGCCTATTACCGGGGAAGATTATCTGCAGAGATTATTTTACGACGAGCTGTAAAACAATCTGCCTTGAATGGAAGCAGTCCATCACAATTAGCCATGTTAAACTTTCACAGGGAATCACGCAAATGAGTAAGATAGCATTGGAGGAAACAAAATATGAACAGATCAAGGCATATATGCTTGATCCGGATACGGCGCAATTATCTGATCAGTTAAAGCAAATGCTTGACCGGATTGTCTCTGCCTCTAAGATCCTGGATAAAAACCCGATTCAGAAACAGGCATTAAATCTGCATAAGCAAAAATATCCTGAAATCAGTCAGCGCCAGGCTTATGAAGATTTAAGGTTGTCAATCAGGCTTTTTAATACGCTTCATACCTTCGATTATGATTTCTGGAGAACTTGGCTTCTCAATGATATTGTTCGAAATATAGAAAAATGCCGAATTGGTAATAACGATAAGGATCGCAAAACAATTGCCATGGAGCATGCGAATTTGCTTAAAGTTATCGGCGAAAAACCCGAAGATATTCCGGATCCTGAACGCAATGAAAAGCATCAGTTCTATATCCTGATCCAGAACGATAACCGGCAGATAAAGGTTGACCTGAATAGTTTAAAGGACTTACCGATTGCCGCACTTCAGGAACTGAACCGGGCAATTTATGGAGGTTCCGAAATAACCGATATCGTTGCTGAAGAAATTATGAAGTCATGATCACTGAAATTATCGACTTAAATGCTCCGCAGCAATTATCGGTCATCAATGATGCTAAATGTGAGGTTGATATTCACGGACGTGGTACCGGAAAATCGTATATTATTGGTTGGGAAATCAACCAGATTGTGCGAACGATGCCCAGATCTGTCAATTCAATTACCGGCAGAACATTCGGACAGATTTATACCCGAACATTACCATCCACATTGAAATTTCTTGAAAAACTTGGCTATGAAAAAGATAAGGATTTCAAGATAGGGGGAAAACCTCCGAAATCATGGATTGAACCTTATGAGAAAATAACCAAATATGAGAACTTTATTTCATTTAGCAACGGAACAGGTTTTCTGATGCTCTCTCAGGAGCGGATTGGATCTGCGCGCGGTCCCAATTTGGACCGTGAAATTGTCGATGAAGCAATTACCCTGAATAAACCACGCTATGACGAAGAAGTTTCTCCGGCCAACCGTGGGAATGAGGAATATTTTGGATTCAGATCGCCAAAGCGGATCAAACAACATCATGGATTCAGATATGTTTCATCCATGCCATATACCATGGAACAAATGTGGTTATTGGAATATGGAAATTACTATAAAGATGAAGCAGGAATTCAGATCTTCGATATCTGGAACCGAATCGTTAAACTTCAATTGCAATTGGTTGAAGCATTTAAAGCAAATGATAAACGATTATTTAAGGATATCTGGAACGAAACTGTAAGATTAAAGAAGAAGATTGCCCCGTTCGTTTCGAAAGATGGGGTATTATTCACCTTGGCCAATGCCTTCGATAATATCCAGAATTTGGGGATGTCTTACATTGTCAGGGAATATGACAAACAGAATCTGCTCACTTTTATGGTGGAGATCCTGAATTGGATTATCGATCAAATTGAGGACTGTTATTATAGTCTGGATAGCCAGGTTCATATCTATTACAATGCTTATAACGATGATTATATCCGGGGCATTGCAGAGAATAGCAATTGGGATGCCAATCAATTGGAGGAAGAGAACTGCATGTTTGATCTGGATTGTGATCCTGGGAAAGCATTGGAGATCGTTCCGGATTGGGGATCCAAGATGGCTCTCTTCTCAATTGCCCAGGAACGCAACTATAACTTTGTAACCAGGATCATTGAACCAACTGATTGTACTATTAATGAGTTCTTTGTTAAGACAGATACACCTGGTGTGATGATTGATGATTTGGTGGATAAAGTATGCAGGTATTATTCCAAACATCCCACCAAAAGGATTACCTACTTCCGGGACAGGTATGGAGATTCAAGGCAACCCAATGCAAAGAACTCAAGAACTTATAATGAACAGGCAATAGATCGGTTTATTTGGCAAGGTTGGATCGTTGATACACGGGTTCATCGAGGTATGGAACCACCACAACATGACAAGTATCTGTTGTGGATGAACATCTTAAAAGGTAAAGACAAACGTTATCCTAAGTTCATTATCAATGGGCGTAAGTGTAAGTTCACTCTGATTAGTATGAACAACACTAAGGTAATCGACAAGGAAGGACGTTTCGAGAAGGATAAGAGTTCTGAACGAAAGAAGTCTATCTTACCAGAGGAGGCCACTCACTTTGGTGATGCAGTTGATAAACGTATATGGACTAAGTATGGTACACTACTGCAATTGAATCAGAGTACATTCGTTTCTCCAAGGTTATAGTTATAAGGTATCAACCTGATGTGATCCCAATCTCACAGGTTGATGTGTATAGGACTGATGTGGAATGCTCCCAACCATGACCACATGGAAGCGGTATCACTGATCACAATAGATATTCTTCTCATTTTTCTTCTTTGTATCTATTGTGCCAAGTGATGATAGTAGGACTGAATTTGAGAAGTGAAAAGCGGGGGAATGTATCATATTTCCTGAAAAATCGGCAAACGTTTCTTCTTTACATGATAGAGATCG
>CAINOB010000073.1 GCA_903851365.1 uncultured Bacteroidota bacterium | reverse complement strand
TCTCGCTGCATTTCGTTTTCGAGGACGGCAAAGCGCTGGTTCCCTCTCCGATGCGAATGGCATCCCCTGCACCATAGACTTTTCGGCCAAAGACCTCTTTACCTTTGATCAACAGCTGGTCATCAGAAACCAGACCTGTACATATATTAATAGCATCAATCCCTTCAATTATTTTTTCAGTTCCCGGTATAGGTTGAAAATTCTCTGATTCAGCAATCACTGCACCAATGATACCCGTTCTGTCTTCATTCGGGATCGCTTTAATCAGCAGATGGTTTAGTATTACTGGAATTCCCAAACGGCGGACACGGTTTGCCTGAACAGGGAAGCCCCCTTCACGAGGCATAGCTTCAACGATTGCCTTAACATTTGCCCCGGCTTGCATCAGCTGGTAAGAAGTTAGATATCCAATGTTTCCGGCCCCTACAGTAAGAATGTTTTTGCCCAGAAGTGTAAATTCTGTGTTCATCATTTTCTGAACCACAGCGGCCGTGTAAACCCCAGGGACATCGTCGTTTTCGAAAGCCGGCATAAAAGGAACCGCACCTGTCGCAATTACCAGGTATTCTGAATCTACATAATATATTTCTTGTGTGCTGATATTCTTTATGGCCAGGCGCTTGCCTTCAAGAATATCCCAAACGGTAGAATCAAGGAATATACCATCCAGGTTCTCACCAGCCAGAGTTTTTGCGATATCGAAACCTCTCATCCCACCGAATTTTTTTTCTTTTTCAAAAAAGAAAAACTGGTGAGTCTGCATCAGAAACTGGCCTCCTATTCGGTCATTATTGTCGATAACAAGATTGTCAATCCCATGTTTATTGAGGATTTCGCGCGTGGCAAGGCCTGCCGGACCTGCTCCAATGATGGTTACAGTAGTCCGGTAAACTTTTGTAGGAATACTTTTCTCAACAGGAGCTGGACTCGGCCGGTAATCACGTGGGACTTCACTAACCTCCTTAACCCCATCGATGCGGGTGATGCAAATTCTCTTGATTTTTCCATCAACCAGCATCTCACATGCTCCGCACTTGCCAATACCACATTCCAGACTTCGATTTCTACCTTTAAGACTGTGGCTGTGAACGGGATGACCGGCCTGGTGCAAAGCGGCGGCGATGGTAAGCCCCTTATCACCGGTGATCGTCTTACCTTCAAAAAGAAATTCACTGGTTTGACGTAATTCGATATCCAGAATGGGATGTTCTGTTATTTTTAACATGAGAGTATCAGATATGATTAGTGGCTTCAAAAATAGACCGGGCTTTGGTAAACATCCATGATGTTTATCAGTACCAAGTATGACATGGGGCACGATTTGCATGATTAAAAAATGTATTTTTGTGGTTCGAAAAAACTTAAAATTCAGATTGATAGATGATTAAAGAGAATTCAAACCGGATAATCAGCGGTGTCCTGGCTTTAGCAGTGATCGTGCTGTTTATATTGCATTTTTCAGGAAAAGAGAATAAAGTAGTTGAAAATCAGCCGGTCCAACAAGGTGTGTTGCTGGGAAAAACTGGTGAAGTTAGAATTGCTTATGTTTTTGTAGATTCGGTTCTGGCTAATTATGATTTTTATAAAATTCTGACTGACAGACTGGTATCTAAGAAGGCAAATCTGGAGAAGGAATTAACTGGAAAAGGAGCTGCTTTTCAGAAAGAAGTAACAGATTTCCAATATAAAGTTGACAAGAAACTGATCACTTCATGGGATGCTGAGGCCAGACAGAAGCAACTGACTGAGCAGCAGCAGGTATTGGTAAATTTGCAGAATGAAATGCAGAACAATTTAGCAAAGGAAGAGCAGGAAGTTACCGTACAGCTTCATGATTCGGTGATCGCCGCGGTGAATACAGTAAATATGAAACTGGGATTTAACGTTGTTTTAAGCAATACTTTTGGCGGCGGATTGCTATATGCTGATGATAATATGAACATTACCAAACAGGTGCTTGACCGCCTGAATGAAACCTATCGTAAAACAAAAACGAAGTAAGGTCGGCTTTGCTGATCTTTATTTGGAAAGGTACGGATCCGGATCGGCTGAGGGTTTACCCGAGCCAGATCCGGATCTTTTTTTGATTGTGGTGATTCCGGCATTCAAAGAGCCGGGACTTGCCGCCAGCATCGATGCTTTACTTGCATGCGATCCTCCCGGGGTTAAATGGGAGATCATCGTAAATATTAATTATCCTGAATTTTCGGCCGCATCTGTGATTGAAACGAGCCGAGAATCATTGGCAGCAACAAAGAGGATTATTGAAAATCTTTCAAGGGATGATGTAAAGATTCATTGTTTATGGAATCCTGATATTCCAAATCGTCATGCAGGTGTTGGATTAGCAAGAAAAATTGCCATGGACCAGGCAATCCTTAGATTTAATGCCGTTGGCCGAAGAGACGGATTATTGCTGTCTTTTGATGCTGATTCGTTCTGTGAGCCTGGATATTTAAAAAGGATTGTATGTTTTTATCACGATCATCCTAGTGCCCGAACTGCAAATATTTATTTTGAACATCCACTTACCGGATTGCTTGATAAAAGAATTTATCATTCAATTGCGCAATACGAGCTATATCTGAGGTATATGAGGCTTGCCCTTGAACTGACTGGCCATCCCCACAGCATACACACGGTGGGCTCAAGCTTTTCCCTGAGGGCCAGAACTTATATCAGGGTCAACGGCATGGGACGCGATAAGGCAGGTGAGGATTTCTATTTTCTTCACAAATGCATACTCCTGAGAAATTTCTGGGAAATAAATGATACATCGGTTTATCCGTCATCACGTGAGTCTGACAGGGTTTCGTTTGGAACCGGAGCCTCGGTACATCAGCAAATGCAAACCGAACATGTATTAGAAGTTTATTGCCTTGAAAGTTTTTATCCACTCATGGAATTTTTCAATCGGGTGGAAGCCTTTTGGCACCATTTGGAAAGGAAAGAGGATATTGATGCGGATTTGTTGTCGATTTCTCCGGGACTGGAGGAATTTGCCTGGATGAAAAATGCCCGTCAACGTATATGGGAAATGCATCGCGATTCAGCTGGGTTAGATACTTTTAGAGATAAATTTTTTGCATGGTTCAATGGCTTCATGGTATTGAAGTACCTCAATGAGGTGCATAAACGACATTATGCAAAATCACCTGTTTCCAGAGAAGCAGTCAGGCTAGGGGAGATATTGGGTATCTGCAATGCAGAAAATGTTGAAACTTTGCTCCTGAATTATCGGGAGTATGAAAAAAACCGGGGAAACAGGAAGATTATTTAGTATCGTCCTTTTTCAGAATGACGAAAATATCTTCATCAGGCGCTTTCATCAGATATTTTTCCCTGGCAAATTTTTCGAGATTCTGTGGATTAGTTTTTAATAACTTGATGGCTTCACGGTCCTTACGTATCTTTTCCTGATAGAAAATTGTGTCTTGTTTAAGTTGGTTAAGATGCTGCTTTGATTTGAACCGATCGACCAGGTTATGCTGATCAAAGAAGATTATCAATACTAAAAAAACCACAAGACTGATGAAGTACTTGTTGATGAAAAGTGATAAAACCGTATGCCAGAATTTTTTATTCATCTTCTGGTGCAAATATACCTCAAAATCTTTTCGAATTTACTGCTTTAAAAGGAAAGGATAAGTATGATCAACAGGTGGAAGAAAACATTCTTTTATTGTCCTTGGTGAAACCCACCTCAGCAAGTTCAGCATACTGCCTGCTTTATCGTTGGTTCCCGATGCACGTGAACCTCCGAAAGGCTGGCGGCCAACAACAGCACCGGTTGGCTTGTCGTTGATATAGAAGTTGCCAGCAGTATTGACCAGTCGCCTGCTTGCCTGGTCAATGGCATATCTGTCAGTAGCAAATATTGCTCCGGTGAGCGCATAGGGTGATGTATTGTCAACCAAATCCAGTGTTTCGAGGAATTTATCGTCAGGATAAATATAAACTGTTAATACGGGACCGAAAAGTTCAGTATGCATTGTTACATAATTCGGATCTCGCGTAAGAATTACTGTTGGTTCAATAAAATATCCGGTCTCCTTGGAGAAATTACCACCGGCGACAACTTCAACATCAGGATCATTCTTCGCATCCTTTATAAAACCCGTTAACTTGTCGAAAGCTTTTTCATCAATTACCGCATTGATGAAGTTTGAAAAATCTTCCGGACTGCCCATTTTAAACTGGCGCAGGTCATCGAGAAGGTGGCAAAGGACAATAGGCCACATTGATTCAGGAATATAGGCACGGGATGCTGCCGAACATTTCTGGCCCTGATATTCAAAAGCTCCTCTGGATAGGGCTGTCGCCACTTCGATAGGCCTGGCGCTTGGGTGCGCAATTACGTAATCTTTTCCTCCGGTTTCACCAACCAGGCGGGGAAATGTTCGGTAATTTTTAATGTTGTTTCCTACTGCTGTCCAGAGTGACTGGAATACCTCGGTTGATCCTGTAAAATGGATGCCTGCCAGGGCTGGATTGCCCAGTGCGACATCTGCTGCCTCTTTGCCTGGTGCAAAAACCATATTAAGCACTCCGTCGGGCAGCCCTGCGGCCTTAAATACTTCCATTAATACCTTGGCGGAATATATTTGAGTTTGGGCTGGTTTCCAAACGACAACATTGCCCATGAGTATTGGGGCTGTTGCAAGGTTAAGTGCGATGGAAGTGAAATTATAGGGACTTACAGCGTAGATAAATCCTTCCAGTGGCCTCTGCTCAAGGCGGTTCCATGTATATCGGTTATTATCGGGCTGAATTGCATAAATATCAGCCATGAACTTGACATTGAAATTCAGGAAATCAATCGATTCAGCTGCAGCATCAATTTCGGCTTGATGTATGTTTTTGGATTGACCAAGCATAGTTGCTGCATTGATTTTATATCGGAAGGGGCCTGATAATAGACTCGCAGCTTTCAGAAATACCGAAGCCCGCTGTTCCCAGGAAGTCTCAGACCATTGCGATCGTGCAGCAAGGGCAGCGTCAATGGCCTGTCTGATATGTTCTCCAGTTCCGTTATGGTACCTTGCCAGAACAGTTTGATGATCATGTGGTGCACGTATTTCTACGAGGTTCCCGGTTTTAATTTCTTTTCCGCCGATAATCATAGGTATCTCAGTGGTTTGCTCTTTTAGCAAACGAATCGTTTCAATGATTTCAAAACGTTCCTGTGATCCGGGTTTATAACTTCGGACTTCTTCATTGACTGGATTTGGTGGTGTTGATATGCTGATCATTTTACTTTTTTTGTTGATGCAAAAGTATAACAAAGAGGACATCCTTTTGTTATGAAAAAACCGGCTGAGAGATAAAAACCCTGCAGCCGGTCTGGTGATATGTTGGTTTGGATTGGGCTATTTTATTTTTACAGAACCCATATTGGCATGTATTTTAACAACGGAACTTCCGTTTCCATAGGTTCCGGTTACCTTGTTTTCGGTGACACCGGGAAGGTCAGTTTCTTTTTCTTTAATGAGCTTCATTCCTTCCGGGACTTTTATTGATCCCATATTAACATCAGCACTAAGCTTATAGCCTGCTTTCGGATCGATTCCGATAGTGATGTCACCCATATTTTGCTCAATCGTGAGAGACTTGAAATCTGAGGTAACATTTTCAATCTTAGTACTTCCCATATTTGCATCCAGTTTTAGAATTTCTTTCAATCCCTCAACAGTCAATTTGCAGCTGTTAAGATCTGCCTTAAGCAAGGAGACCTGGCCGATTTCAATTCCTGTGAACTGACCATCAATAGAAAGGTCTCCGCCATCGGTAATTTTCAGCAGATCGCAATGCTGTATATCAATTTTTGCATTCTTGAGGGTTCCAATTGTTGCTCCGCCGAATTGCAGGTCTAATTTTGTTTCAGGTCCCGAAAGGTCAATGGCGTTAAGTGATCCGAACTGCAGGTCAATACTTACTAACCCGCTGAAAGTGCTGAGAATTACGTCGCCAAATTGGTTGTCAATCTTAAAGTTTAAGCTCCTTGGACATTTAACGGTATAATCAATTTTAAATGTCTGCTTTTCAGTTTTACTGGTTTTAAGGTCAACATTACCGCCATTTGCGATATCTGTTTTGACTTTAATTTTGCTGCCATCTTCTTTATAAACAATATTGATTTTATCGAGCAACTTCTGGGTCTTGGAATTGTCATTTCCGGTTACTCCGATGTTTACATCGATAACAATTTTATTTTGGTCCCAGTCGGTGAAGGTGACTTTGCCAAACTGGTTATCTATAATTAGTTCTGAGGCCGAAGTTGTGTTGACCTCCTTATGAAAATCCTTCTTCAGGGTTTGAGCATTAAGGCTCAGGACAGCGACTGAGAATATCGCAAAGAGAAGGGTCGGTTTAAAGTAAAGTGTTTTCATAATTGTCTTTTTTTTGATTTTTCGATTGTTGAATTTGGTTGAGTGTATTTAAGAAGCTCTTCATTATACCGAGTTTGGTTTGATAATAGGTAATCATCGCATTGATTACCCTTTCGTCGCCTGGATTTGATCCCAATTTTTTTTGAAGAACGCCGTGAATCGAATCCATTTCTGCAAGTTCCTTGGACATCATTTTCTTTAAACTCTCCTGAGATCCAATCGAAAGCGAATCAATATCCACCGATAGGTTATCTATTTGACTTGTATAATAATATTCGACCTTTTCCATCTGCGGATTAATATCTCCCAGGTTGAGAATTATTGACCTGTGATCGAAATATCGGTTATAAATGAATATTGAAGAAGCGATCATTACCAATCCTATTGCCGCAATGCTTGTTATCCGGCTGATAAAACGGAGCTTGTTACGCCGTTGCATTTGTCTGAGCTTTTCCTCAAAACGCTCAAAGTGGCCTGCCGGTGGTTCATTTGTCATGAACATATCCTTGTTTTCTTTAATAAAATCGTCGAGTGCTTTCATTGTTTCTCCATTTTTAAAACCTTATGAAATCAATTGAAGCAGTTTTTGCTTACCTCTCGATAGCTGCGCCCTGCTGGTTGAAGGTGTCACACCTAGTATTTGTCCAATTTCATCATGATCATAACCTTCGAAAAGATTGAGTGTAAGCACCAACCGATATTTCTCTGGAAGTTTTTCCAAGGCGCGACGTACTTTTTCAACTTTCTCATCAACCGTTCCTTCTTCAGGCATATAACCTTGTTCTGATTCAATCTCATCAGGATAATCGGCTACCAGTTCCATTTGAGGTTTACGCTTTCTGAGGGAATCGAGAGACCGATTGACTACTATTCTTTTCAGCCAACCGCCAAAACTCACATTCAGATCAATAGATCCAATATTTCTGAAGGCAACCAGAAATGCTTCCTGCATCACGTCTTCCGCTTCCATGGTATTACCAAGGATTCTTAGGCTTGCATGATACATGGGTTTGTAATATAACCGGTAAATCTCCATCTGAGCCCTGGAGTCTCCCTTTTTACAGGCATCGAGGAGTTCTTTATGAAGCATTTTATGTCCGGTATTTGTTTCCATAATTCATCTTCATGACGAAGCAAAAAAAAAAGTGCTGCAACTTTTAATAAAAATGCAGCACCTGATTAAAGTAAAAACTTATCATCCTCCACTGATCAGGTGGATAATTTCCACGATATCCCCATCATGGACAAGCGCTGAATCATATTGTGGTTTCCGAATTAGTTGTCCATTGATCTTAATCACCAGGTTCGGGAAGGAAAAGTTTTTTAAACGAAGGATATCGCTGATTGACAAGGAGTCACCAGGAATGATATCGGGGTTGTTATTTAATTGGATATTCATAAATCATTCGATGTTTTTGTAATAGTTGTTTAAGAATCCTTTGAGCTGTTCATAAATCGGCTTAGTAAAATCGAGGAATAGGTCCTGTGGAGGAGGGGGCATAAGAGGTTTCCTTTTGCACATCTCGAGTTGCTGTTGGTTAAGTGCACGACCATCACCATTGTAATTTGCCCATTCCGTGTACCAGGTATAGGTGCCCGGGAATTTTTGCGTTGCTTTTGGTTTATTGGTACGAGCGTCAACTATCTGAACTGCCAATACCCCTGTTGAAACTACCTCACGCCGGTGAATGGTCAGTTTAGCCTTTACTCTGTCGAAAACATCAACCTTCTGGCCTTTTATTGTTGCCGACCCGGTTTTAACTGAATCCTTGCTGGTAAATTCCTTTTCTGAATCTTTATCATAGGTTGAACCGACCACAAAATCATCAAATTCCATCATCAGGATCTCATCAACATAAGGCAGTTTTTTTGCTGCTTCGGGACTGTAAAACTCGACAAACTCGCGCTTGCTGGTTTTATTAAGCAAAGAGTATACCTGGTCATAAAAGAAGTCGGAGCTTAATTTATAGCGGCCAGGAACAGGAACCTGTTCAACCACAACTTTTAAGGTAGCATCAATTTTGGCTTGTTGTATTTTTTGTTGGACATCTTTGTATCCCGGAACATAGCGGTCAGTATTCACAAATTGGTAATAGGCATTTTTGGCAGATGTCCTCGTACCCTGCTTAAGGAGGTTGATCCCTGCTTCGTATGCTTCAGGTGCCGCCTTTTGGCGAGCTGCTGCTCCTTCCTCAGTAAAGATTTCTGGATTATGGATGATTTTCAGGGCAGCTGGGCAATGCTGGATCTCATCAGCCATACGGTTCATCGTTTCATATTTATCCGCAACTCCTCCGTATTTTAATGCGTTCTGGCTTTTTAGCAACTGGTCGATTTCCAGTTTGAAGGTGCTTAACGCTAGCGGATAAGCTTGTCGAAGTGTTTCACCTGATTTCTTACTGTCAGGATTATCCCGCAAGCGTTGCACAGAAGTAAAAACGGCTTCGGAATAATTTCCCTGTTGAAGTGCCTTCTTCCCTGTATTGCATGAAATAAAGAGTGCTATTGATAATAGTATGACTGTGAAAATCCTTACCCAAGTTTTCATCAATGTTTTTTTAAAATTTTAACAATAGATCGATTCCGGTATTTGCCATCATATTGGCTACAATTCCAACCCTGGGAGCTAATGGTGACAAATCAGAAGATATTTCTGTTGTTTCATCACCACAAATGTACAGGTTCCCGACATTTCGCATCCGGATCGAATTGGAATCGCCGAATCCAGCCATTCCAGATCCGATGATCAATGGTCTGTCTGGCCAAGTGGTTAGTGCTGATTCAATGATCATTACTTTCTGATCAGCTCTGTCGAACGCTTCAAATAAAATATCCACCCCGTTAAAAAGTTCAGGAATGTTCTCCGTTGTTAACCTTATTTTGTGTGTTTCGATGATTACACCGGGATTAATTCGTAACAAGTTTATTTTCAATGCCTCGACTTTATCCAGGCCAATCTGATCGCGGAAATAGAATTGCCGGTTAAGGTTCGATTCTTCCACGCAATCGAAGTCACAAATAACCAAACGTCCGATACCCACGCGCACCAGTGCTGCAGCGCAATTAGATCCGAGTCCGCCAGCGCCGGCTATTCCGGCACTCCGATAACTGAGTTTTTCCTGAATCTTTAACCAGTTCATGGCTTATAGAGAAACTTTAAAGCTTTTTTTGCTGAAAGATTGAGTACCCATTCCTTTTCCGATCAATCCAAGAACTTCGAAGTCGAATAACCGGAAAGTCATCCCGAAAAGTTTGGTGATGCGGTAATCAGATAATAAATCTTCAAAAAGGGGAGTTGAGGGACCGAGCAAATAAATTTCAGATCCCGGATTAACTTGGCTGATTATCTCTGTGAAAGTTGAATTAATCAGTGAGGTGGCTGAAATGACTACACAATCTGTTTGGCTGAGTTTTTCTCCCATCAGCGACTGCGGAACTAAGTCGGGATAACTTTTCAATTGATCGAAAGGGAAAAGTGTAATTCCATCTCTCCGAAATTTATCAACGAGAGGAGGGAAATATCCGATCATCACCGTGTTTCTTTTTGATGCAAAATCGACCCGTTCAAAGATATCTCCTGATCCGAGATTAGCATGCTCATAATTAACATGCGCATTAGCATAAGCGGTAACAAGCATCCGGTGTTCCCTGTTTTTCAGGTCGGGCGAGGTGAGCTGGAGTGGGTCAGTTTCAATTGGTTTGCCGAGGGTAGAGCAGACCCCAATTCTGCCACTTGCAAGCATGATAGCCACATATGCCTCACCGCAGGCCGACGCAAGAACTTTTCCGGCATCATACGGGAAGGCTTCGAAAAGGAGCATAACAGGATCTTTCATAACATAAAATAAAGATCAAAAATAGGTAAAGAATCTGATTAACAGCGTCGATATGCATGAACTTGCATAATGATATAAATCATCAATTGATAGATGTTTACGGAATGATTAAGTGTTATTTTTGTCCAACAACAATGAGAAAATTAAGAGTTTTATGAATATAAAAGAAATGCTCGGGAAACATATTCTTCTGTCTGAATTCAAGTATGATGTGACTCCGCTTGATAAGGGTTATACCAATAAGGTTTTACAGTTGAATATTTCAGATAATACCTTTAAAATAAAGGATGTACCACCGATGATGAAAGAGAAATTCATCGGGGGGAAAGGATATGGACTGAAATTACTTTGGGAAGCAACCAAACCGGACACAAAATGGGATGATCCAGAAAATGAGATTGTCATTTCATCCGGTCCGATTGCAGGGATAACGCAGTATTCCGGTACCGGTAAGTCTTTGGTAGTTACTATTTCCCCTGCAAGCAATTCAGCTACTGACAGCAATGCCGGCGGTTATTTCGGCCCGTTTATCAAATTCTCCGGGTTTGATGCGTTCGAACTTCAGGGAAAAGCACAAAGGGATATTATCATCATATTGGATGGAACCACTGGGATGATAAGAATAGAGGAAGCGCCCGAAGAACCAATGGATAGCCACTTGTTGAGTGAAATTCTGACAGAGATGTATGCTGATAATGAAGAGAGCAAGCATAATGTTTCTGTGATTTCTACCGGGATGGCAGCAGAGCATTCCTGGCTTGGTATGTTGAATTTTAGTTTTTGGGATAAGAAAAAGGGACGCATTCGGCTTAAACAAGCAGGTCGTGGAGGAATCGGTGCTGTTCTCAGGAATAAAAAGGTAAAGGCAATAGTATGTAAGATTTCTGGTGTTAAAGGAAATTTAAATAATGTTGTGGACCTGCCCGCAATCATGGAACGGGGCAAGCGATTCAACGCTGAGATTCGTGAACTGGATGATTCTCAGTGTGAGATGAGAACAAAGGGCACGGCACACCTCATGGAAATCATGAATGATTATGATTTGCTACCCACCATGAACTATAAATATGGATCGCATAAAAATGCTTATCTAATTGATTCAGAGGTTTGGAAAGCACGTTTTCAACAAGGTACACCTGATGGTTGCTGGATCGGATGCAACATGGGTTGTGCCAAAGCTGTCAACCATTATATCGTAAAAACTGGTCCGTATAAAGGAGAAGATGTGCTGGTTGACGGGCCGGAATATGAAAATGCTGCCGGGTTAGGATCCAATTGCGGAATTTTTGATCCCGACTACATTATTGAGGCCAATTTTTATTGCGATACCTACGGGATGGACACTATCAGCTGGGCTACCAATATGGCATTTGTAATGGAATGCTATGAAGCCGGGATCATCAATAAAGAAAGGACTGGTGGACTGGAGTTGAATTTTGGAAACACCGAAGGGGCAATAGAACTTTTACACAGGGTCGCTCGTGGCGAAGGGTTCGGACTGATTGCCGGCATGGGAATCCGTAAAATGAAAGAGATTTTTGCTGAAAAAGGCTGGGGTGATCCCGGATTTATGAAAGATATCGGCATGGAGAATAAAGGATTGGAATATTCAGAATATGTATCGAAAGAGTCTCTGGCACAGCAAGGTGGCTTTGCAATGACGAATAAAGGTCCACAGCATGATGAGGCCTGGCTGATCTTCATGGATATGGTTAATAACCAGATCCCGACATTTGAGAAAAAAGCTGAAGCCCTTCATTATTTTCCCATGTTCCGCACCTGGTTCGGACTTGTTGGCCTTTGCAAGTTACCCTGGAATGATGTTGAACCAGCAAATAATGCCGAAACCGACGAGCCTGCAAAAGTCCCGGAACATGTTGATAATTATGTGACCATTTACAAGGCTGTCACTGGTCTAGAGTTTGATAAAAAGAGGTTAATCGAGGACTCGGAGCGGGTTTATAATTTTCAGCGCATTTTCAACCTTCGCCGGGGATATGGCACACGCAAACACGATGCTCAACCGTTCCGTGCAGCTGGACCTGTTACAATCGAAGAATATGAAAGTCGTGCTGAACGATACGATAAGCAACTCAAGGAGCAGGTTGGATTTGATCCGGAGGGTAAAACATCCGAAGAAAAGCAAAAAGCCCTGAGAGCCTATCGGGAAGGACGTTACGAACAACTTCTTGATGCCGTATATAAACGCAGAGGATGGAACTCAAATGGTGTGCCTACTATTGAGCATCTGAAAAAGATAGGGATGGATTTGCCTGAAGTTATTGAGGTGGTAACTCCTTATCAGGAATAGTGCGATGAAAAATATTTTTGTTCCCGTCGCGGTTGGTCTATTTTTGTTTTCCGCTTTTTCGGTTCAAGCTGCGGTTCCTCAGCTGCAATCGCAAAAGTTATCTGAAGGCAAAGCACTACTGGGCAATGCAAAATGGATCGAGGGAGAAACTAATATTCCTGAATCCGACAGCTTATTTTATCTGGATAATCCTTCTCCTTTATTCAGGACACAATTTGGTATCAGTGAGCAAGTTGAGAAGGCTGAAATGTTTATCACCGCTGCCGGCTATTACGAAACATGGATAAACGGTAAACGGGTTGGCGATCAACAGTTGGATCCGGCGTGGACAAATTTCGGAAAGCGGGTTTATGTGACCCGGCTTGATGTAACCTCACTTGTTCGTAAAGGAAAGAATTCCTGGGGAATAATGCTTGGCAACGGGTTTTACAACCCCTTGCCTTTGCGGATGTGGGGGGGTAAAAATCTCCGCAATGCTCTGACTGTCGGGAAACCCTGTGTAATTGGACTATTGGTTGTTACATTCAAGGATGGCAGCCAGGTTAACTTTTGTACTTCAGATAAATGGATAACCCATAATGGGCCAGTGACCCGGAATAGTGTTTATCTCGGTGAATGGTACGATTCCAGAAAAGAGGTGCAAGGGTGGTGCGAACCGGGATCCAAACTGAAAGGCTGGCAGGCTGCAAAAGTAAGCGGAGGACCTGGAGGCAACCTCCAATTGTCTGATTTTCCTCCGATAAGAATCACGAAATGGTTGGATCCATTATCCATAAAACAAGATGAAAAAAGTGGTCAGATTATAGATTTTGGTCAAAATTTTACGGGTCTTATCAGGGTAAAAATAAAAGCTGAGGCAGGTGATACTGTAAGATTCAGATATGGTGAACTTCTTTATCCCAGCGGCTTAGTAAATACAATGACTACCGCTTGCGGCCAGATAAAGAGGGCAGGGGTAGGCGGTCCTGGTGCTCCTGCGGTGGCTGAACAAATTGATGTTTATATTGCCAAGGGAAAAGGAATGGAAATCTTTCAGCCAAGGTTTACTTTTCATGGTTTCCGATATGTCGAAATAACCGGACTCAGGCATAAGCTGGCAATATCTGATATACAGGCAGGCAGAATAAACTCGGATGTCCAGGAGGCTGGCAAGATTCTTGGATCCTCAGGTTACCTGAATCAATTAAATAAAAATTGCCAATGGACCTTCCTGAGCAATCTCCAAAGTGTTCAATCTGATTGTCCGGCGCGTGAAAAATTTGGATATGGGGGTGATATTAACGCAGTAGCTGATGCGTACACCTACAATTATAACATGCATGATATCTACCGGAAAATGATCTTTGACTGGGTAGATGCAATGAAACCTGACCACTTTGTAGATACTGCGCCGTTTGTGGGTATTGAGTATTGTGGATTAAGCTGGGAATCAGCATTTCTATTCCTGCAAAACGCACTTTTTGTGCACTATGGCGATTATTCACTTGTTAAGGAAATGTACAAAACCGACCAAGCCTGGATGGATAAAGTCGCTAAAATTCATCCGAATTTTGTTGTCGACAATGGATTAAGTGATCATGAAAGTCTTGCAAAAGTACCCGTTGAGCTGACCGGTACTTGTCATTATTTTCAGGTTGCTCTCATCATGAAGCGTTTTGCAGAGGTAGCCGGTGATAATGCCGGAATAGCCAGGTATAGCAAGCTGGCCAACAATATCCGTGACAAAATTATAGACCTTTTCTGGGATACTCCATCAATCGATGTTCCGAATAAGCAAACCTTACTTGCGACACTTCTGGCTTCCGGAGTACTGGGGCCCGAGGATCGTAAAGTAGCGATGAACCGATTACTGGAAGTTATGAAAATTGCCGATTATCATGTTTCAACAGGAATATTTGGAACAAAATATCTTTTGGAGGCACTTTCATCAAACGGCCGATCGGATGTTGCCTATCGTATTGTAAATCAATCAGGATTTCCAGGCTGGAAATATATGATTGATAATGGCGCAACAACAATATGGGAAACCTGGAAAGAAAGTGATAACACCTTTTCCCAGAATCATCCGATGTTTGGATCAGTTTCCGAATGGTACTTAAAGTGGTTGGGAGGAATTCAGCCAGATCAGGAAAATCCAGGTTTGAATAAGGCTACCTTAAGACCACAGCCGATACCTGGGTTAGATTCGATTAATTGCGAACGATATTTTCCTTCCGGAAAACTGGTAAGCAGATGGTGGTGGACCGGGAAGAATCTGTTTCTGGAGTTTACAATTCCAGAAGGCTTAGGCACCGTTTGGATTCCAGAAGAGGGAATGAAAAATATTCAATCGAAAGTGATTCCTCTGAACTGGAATCAACCCGACAATCAAAAAGGCACTATGATCAACCTTAATACTCCAGGCCGGTACGTTTTTGAAATTCCTGATTATGCTAACTTATTCTATTGAGTGCTGACCCGGGTTCTTGTCTTAATAATTTAAAGTTTAATGTTGCTGTAATGCGAAAAATAGGCTGGTCAATTCTTTTGTTAGTGACCTTGTTATGGTCCTGCAACACTGCAAAAAATCAAAAGGTTGAAAATAAGGTGCTTTCTGTCTTTCATGCAGGCAGTTTATCAGTGCCGATGAAAAAACTCGCTTTAGCTTTCGAACAGGAGAATCCTGGAGTAAAAGTGCAGATGGAAGCAGCCGGGAGTCTGGCTTGCGTTAGAAAAATAACTGAACTAAATCAGAAATGCGACGTTTTAGCACTTGCCGATTATGCATTGATTGATGAATTGGTTATTCCCACCTATGCCAGCTGGAATATTCTGTTTGCGGCGAATGAGCTTTGTCTGGTTTATACCGATAAATCAAGAAAAGCCAACCTCATTAATGCTGGTAATTGGTTTGAAATTCTGATGGATGAGGAAATCCATTTTGGACGAAGTGATCCGGATTCAGATCCTTGCGGATACCGGACAGTCCTTGCACTAAAGCTTGCCAACCAGTTTTATAAGGGCGGAAAGGATTGGAATCAACTACTTGAAAAGGATACCCGGTTTATCCGTGGTAAGGAAACAGATTTAAATGCGCTACTCGAAAGCCAGACTATAGATTATATGTTTAATTACAAGTCTGTTGCAGTACAGCATGGTTTTAGTTATCTGGAATTTCCAGACTCAATCAATCTTAGCAACCCTAAACTCGATCAATGGTATTCAAGCGTTCATGTTGATGTCAGGGGAACAAGTCCGGGATCAGTGGTCACGCAGAACGGATCTTCGATAATTTATGGGTTAACAATCCCCAAAAATGCATCTGATCCGGTATTGGCCGAGAAATTTATCCGGTTTATCACAGACCCAAAGAAGGGAAGGATTATCATTGAACAATCCGGTCAACACGCACTTGACCCGGTATTCTCTTTGAAAAGTGAGAAGTTGGGCGGATTGCTGAGGTTCTAGAATATTTTTTTTGCCTCGATATGTATGCCTTTGCATAACGTTAATATTCAATAAATCGAATGAAATATCAATTAATTATTGCAGGTCTACTGGTTGCTGGTCTGATATCCTGTCAACCGAATGGTGGAAATATTGATACGAAGGAAGTCAAGATGGCTAGTTATGATTCGACTGATCGTACAAATGATTTTTATGACAATGAGCCGACAGTCAGCCTGCCTGGTTCGAAAATCATAGAGGTGTCCGGAGAGATTGAGAAAAACCAAAAAGTTGACATTTCGCTTCTGCCGACAGTAAGCCTGATCGTAAAGGAAACTAAAATTGAGAATGGGGAGATTCAGTTTATCGGCGCCTTCTTTTACAATTGCAGGTATTGGTAATTCCCCTGTACTTGTTTCGGAATTGCCATCCGGTTTGAAGAATCACGAGTTTCAACATGTATTTTATGGTCGGGGAATGGGTATCCACGGTATTACTTTAACAGAAGGCGCCAACCTTAAGGATTTATTGTCAGAGAGGTTGAAGCCGAGTCAGGGTTTAATAAGGGATGGTTTGTTTGTCATAGCCGGAGTCGATGGATATCGTTGTGCTGTTACGTATTCCGAGATTATGAACAGAAAGGATAATGCAGCGGTTATCATTCAGGACAGGGGTGTAGATAAGAGCGGAGGAAGGTTTTCCTGCTTGTTTACTGCGGATTTCTTCTCTGACAGGGCAATAAAGTCTATTTCAGAGATCCGATTGGTTCAAGGAAATTAACTTATTACATTTAGGCCAAATTGTAAAAATTGAACCGATCCGGACTGTCTTTGGTTTTTGCTGTACTGGGAGGGCTGGTTCTTTTATTCATTATAGCCCCGCTTGCTGGAATTTTCCTGAAAACTACTCCTGTTCAGTTTTTTGAAACGGTTCGGGATAAAGATGTAACAGCAAGTATCCTTTTAACTCTGTCAATCTCATTGTTTACTACACTTTTCTTTGCAATCGGAGCGATTCCCCTGGCTTACCTTCTTGCACGTAAAAATTTTAGAGGTAAAAACCTGGTTCAGTCACTGATCGATCTGCCCATAGTGATACCACATTCTGCGGCCGGCATAGCAATACTTGGTCTGGTTTCACGCGATTCATTTTTAGGAAAAGCGGCTTCAACAGTGGGGATCGATTTTGTCGGACATCCCCTGGGCATTGGACTGGCTATGGCATTTGTCAGTGTGCCTTTCCTTATTCAATCGGCACGCACAGGATTTGAACAGGTTCCGGTCAGGCTTGAAAAAGCTGCTTTAACTCTTGGAGCTTCAACATGGGGTTCCTTTAAATCGATTAGCATGCCTTTGGCAAAACGAAGTATTATTTCCGGAATGATAATGATGTTTTCCCGTGGATTGAGTGAGTTCGGAGCAGTTGTGATTATTGCTTATTATCCTATGGTTACCCCGGTCCTGATTTGGGATCGGTTCAACTCTTTCGGATTGAAATATGCCAGACCCGTTGCCGCGGTTTTCTTATTGGTGTGCCTTCTGTTTTTTATAGTTCTACGTATTCTGGCTAATAAAACCTCGCATGATCAGGATCGAAAACATATCTAAGCAATTCACCAGTTTTAATTTAAGCCAGGTCTCCTTCGAAATCTCTGAAGGGGAATATGTTGTGTTGCTAGGTGATTCAGGATCAGGAAAATCCGTGTTGCTCGAGATCCTTTCCGGATTGATTAAACCGGATCAGGGCAACATATACCTAAATGACAATGATTTGGCAAATGTGCCAATACGAAAACGACCGTTTGGAATTGTATTTCAGGATCTTGCACTTTTCCCCCATTTAACGGTGTATGATAATCTTGCTTTTCCTTTGAAAAACAGGGATATACCCAATGCCGACATTAACCTGAAGATTCATGAAGTTGCTGAGAAACTTGAGATCATACCAATTTTGTCCAGATATACCGACGGGTTATCTGGCGGGGAAAAACAAAGGGTGGCTCTGGCCCGGACGCTGGCAACGGAGCCAGCCTGTCTGCTTTTGGATGAACCCCTGTCAGCTTTAGATGCGCGAATTCGTAAGGAAATTAAAGCTGTACTACGTAACCTTAACCGAGGAGGACAGACGATAATTCATGTAACCCATGATTATCAGGAAGCCCTTAGCCTGGCTACCCGAATTGGAATCATGGAACAAGGGAGACTTATACGTTACGGTCCTGCCCTTGAGGTTTTAATGAACCCGATGAGCCCTTTTATGGCGAGCTTTACCGGTATACGGAATTTTATTCGCGTAACCTTGAGAAAGGACCTGTGTGATGGGCGTATCAAAGCATGGACCGAGCAAAATATCCCGTTGATCTTTCAGACCGATAAAATACACGGTCAGGGATACCTTGTAGTACCGGAGGAGTCCGTTTTTCTATCCTTGGAACCTGTTGAAACAAGTGCCGCCAATCAGTTGCATGGGATTATTACTGATATAATACCTGCAATCCACGGTTTTGAGGTGATCATTGATGTTGGATTTCCGCTGCACTCCCTATTAACAGCTGACGGTATTGATCGTCTCTCGATAAAACCCGGTGATCCGGTTTATGCCAGTTTTAAAGCATCTGCTCTCCGATACATTAATTTGCAAGTAAAGTAGAGCTGGTCTGCAACTTTACCTGTTATTTCAATACAATTTCTTTCCAATAGCAGCCTGATACCGGTAATTACATACTGCGAGGTCAATGCGAGCTTTAATCAGCATCAATTGACTATCCGAAACCGAATTGCCTGCATCCAGGAGATCAAGATTGGTGATCGCGCCAGCTTTAAAATTAGTTTCAGCCAGTGAATATGCTTTTCTTGCCTGAGCCAACTGTAATTCAAAAAGCTGTATTTTTCTGAAGGCCGTCTTCATATTGGTTTCGTTTTCAACAATTTCGCCAGTGATAACCCTGCCGGTTTGCTCCAATTCAAGATGCGTCGATTTGATTACAGATTCGGCTTGCAACAGGTTATACTTGGTGCGATGGGCGTCATAAATCGGGATACGAATGCCAGCTCCGGCAGCATAGTTTGGCTCAATTTTATTGATGTCTGGCATATAACCGTTTTTTGCTCCGCCATTAAAGACGAAACTAATAATAGGTTTATTCTGATCCTTGATGGTCAATAAATGAAGGTTTGCCAGGTCCTCTTTTTTACGACCCATAATCATTTCATTTCGGTTAGTTAGAGCCGAATTAAAAATAGTCTCGTTGCTTGATTCCGGCTTTTCATTTTCAATGGAAGCTTTTACTGTAACAGGGTTGCTAACCGGCAATCCAAGAAGAGTATTCAAGGCAGATTGCTGAACGGTTCTGGCAGCTTCGAGATCCAATAGCTGGCTTTCGACTACAGAGGATTTGACCTGAGTGGCTAGTATTTCATACTCTGTCGCTGATCCGGTTTCTTTCTTCTTCTGTACAAAAAGCAGGTGCTCATGCAAGACTTTCAGCTGCTCAGCTTTAATCTTGACGGCTTCCTGCAGATAACAAAGACCATAAAATCCAGCTATTGCAGCTTGCGCTATCTTTTGTTTCACCTGTTCAAGTGACTGAACGTCAATCAACTTACTTTGTTTTTCGGTTTCAATGGACTTAGCTGTTCGGCCGAAGTCATAAATTGTTTCCCTAACATTCAGGGTTGCTGAATAATTGTTGTTTGGGAACAACTTAAAAGTACCAAAAGGTTCAAATGTCAGTTCTGGAACCGGGCCTACATTGGAATAATTGGCTGTAAAATCAACATCCGGAAGATAACCTGTTTTGGCCAGTCCAACTTTTGCTTCGGCTTTTTGGAGCGCCTCTTCGGCTGCTTTGACTGCCGGGTGATTATGTGTGACTTCCAGAATGATTTCCTGCAGGGACAGTGAATCTTTACCGATGAGATTCACCGGGTTTTGGTTTACCTGTGCATTTAAACATGCCAGGGGTAGGAACATTAGCCCCAAGATTATCCTTTTCATTCTTTTGTTTTTTTCTGTTTTTTCTTTGTTCTTAGAAAGATGATCGGTATACCGCCGACTAGAGAAGCAATGGCAGCAAACATAAAATCATCATCAATTCCCTCGATGAATGCCTGTTTGTTCAAATTCGACATCAACACTGCCTGCCCCTGTTTTTGTGCCATTGAGGGGGCACTGCCAGCCTGGTGCTCAATATTATGCTGAAGTTGTATCACCGTCGTCCGGTACATCGGGGAGGTAGCCTGAATTGCCTGACCGTACATCTGACTATGATAGGCAACACGTGTTGACAGAAGTGTAGCGAGAATAGCAATTCCTAAACTTCCACCCAACTGTCTGATTGTGTTGGCTAACCCCGATGCCTGTGCCATTTTTTCACGAGGTATCTGTAGTAGCGAAACCGTACTGAGCGGAGTAAAAAGCATTCCCATAGCCAATCCTCTGATATAAAGCGACAGCATAATCGCATGATGTTCAGTTAGATACGATAACTTTGTGTTAAGCATGAAACTAAAACCTAGAAGTAGGATTCCCAAAATTATTGGGATCTTGGGATTGAATTTATCAGCTAAACGCCCTGAAAGCGGTGCCATGAACCCTTGAATGATTCCAACAGGGAGAAATACAGATCCGGCTTGGACCGCAGTGTAACCAAGCGAGTTTTGCAGGTACATCGGCATAAGGAAAGTACTACCGAACATCCCAATGCTGAAAATGAGCATAATCAGATTGGCCAGTCCAAAGTTATGATCCTTCAGCAACCGCAGGTCGATCAAAGGTTCCTTCACTGTTAATTCGGCAGTAATGAAAACTGCGAGTGCGATTGCCGCAATTCCGAAGCAAATCAGAATGTACGGTGCTGACCAGCCCGCTGAATTTGTAGCAGCATTACCTTGTGAAAGTGCATAAAGTGTTAATGGCAAAAAGGTGACAACCGAAAGGAATCCGACAAGATCGAACTTTCGAATTTTTTTATTGATATATTCTCTTTGGATAATAATAGTTGCCATCAACGCCACGATACCGATCGGAACATTGACACCGAACATCAGTTGCCAGTTGAAATTATCGACAAGGAAACCTCCAATGAGAGGTCCGAACGACACTGACGCAGCCGCAGATATCGACCAGAATCCTAGTGCTATTCCACGCTGGCTTGGAGGGAATTCCCTTGTGATTATGGCCATTCCTAATGGTTGAAGAGTTCCGGCTCCCAATCCCTGTATAACCCTGGAGATGATCAGGGTATTTTCATCAGTTGATAGTCCGCACAGGAGCGACCCTACAGTGAATAAAAATAATCCCCAGAAGTACATCCGCTTGTATCCAAAACGATCGGCCATCCAACCCGATGTAGGTAACATGACTGCCATGGCCAGCATATACGCTGTAATAACCCATTCAGCTTTATCAAGTCCAACCCCGAATGAGGCCATAATCTTAGGTAGACCCACATTCACTATCGTTGAATCCAGGACAGCCATAAATGTTCCCAACATGACGTTAGCCAGCAGAAACCATTTATAACCGGTATGGCGCGGATGGAAGGCTGAATCCCTTCCCCTGACTGTAGAGCGGATAATATGCGAAGGTGATAGTCTTCGTCTCATTTGCTATCCTTGACAATTTTAATGCTTACTGACATTCCTGACAGTAGATTGAATTTACTTGGCGCGATGCCATCTTCAGTATCGAGTATTGATATTTTGAGCTGGACGCGCTGGGTTATTTTGGTAAAATTCCCTGAGGCATTACTTGCCGGAATCAATGAAAACTGGCCTGCTGTATTGGAGCCGATAAAAATCACTTTACCTGTGAATACTTTCCCTTCAACGGCATCAATCGTAAATTTTGCCGTTTGTCCCAAATGTATCTGCGAGAGTTTTGTTTCTTCAATATAAACGCTTACCCATTGGTTTTTCGATTCTGTCAACGTCAGAATTGACTGACCGGGCTGGGTAACATCACCGGGAAGGAGCCACCTTTTACCTACAACACCATCAAAAGGAGCAGCGAGCTTGGTATTACGTAACTGAGTTTCGGTGACGTTGATCTGGGCCTGCGCAAAATCAACTGTAGAAGAAGCACTTGCAATTTGGGCACGTGAAACATTAAGTTGATTATTTGCTGCTTCAAGCTGGGCTTCAACGGTTTCGTATGCTTTCTTAATATGATCAAAAGCTTCCTGAGTAATGACACCACCACTGAATTGAGCTTTTGCCCGGTTAAGGTCGTCCTTTGCCCTGTCGAGGTTAACCTTCAGAACATTTATACTGACCTTATCGAATTTAAATTTTGCTTCGGCTTGACTAACGCTGGTCTGAGATTGTGCTTTCAGTGCCATAGCCTGATTGCGCTGAGCTAGAAGGTCCATGCTATCAAGCTCAACAACAATTTGTCCCTTTTTCACCTCATCGCCCTCGTTGACATATATACTGGCTATCCTTCCAAGGACCTTTGAGCTTACGGCTACCATGTCAGAATCCACATGTGCGTCGTCAGTTGTCAGATACTTTGAAAATTCCCTATACCAGTAACCTGCTCCAATCAGAACTGCGGCCACTACCAGGATCAGCGGTATATACCTACCAAATCCTTTTTTCTTTTCCTCTGCTGTCATTGTATTAAGTTATTTACTGTTTTCACTTTTGTATTTAAGACTTCTGATAAACAATTCCGTGAAACACCGGGCTTTCTCAACCAGAAGATCAAATTCCTGTTCATTGATGTACATCATTTCTTTTCGCACCAAAACGGTTTGACGCAACCCTCTTAGAATATCAAGATATAATTGCGAAGTAGCTTTAATGTCTTCGATAAAAAACCTGCGCTGGTCAACACCCTTTTTGAGAATTCTTGATATCAAGCTGATTTCCTGTTCGTTGAATCGGATCCAAACATCTTGAAATATAGGTTTTAACCCATTATAGGCATCAACCCGGAGACGGCTTAGGTTTAAGAGTGATTTGAAATATAAAATTCTGGATTCAACATATTTTACCAGAATATATTCCACTTCATCAGTCGACGAGATTTTATCGCTGAGGTTGGTTATAAACAAGTTTTGTTCCTTTTCGACCACTGCCAGGTAAAGATGCTCCTTGTCGGGAAAGTAATAATATAACGAACCTTTTGTCAGATTCAGGTCTTCAGCTATCTCCCTCATAGAAGTCTTTTCCAATCCGTAAAGCCCAAACCTCTTTTGGGCAACCTCTATGATCTGGCCTGCTTTTTCCTGGTTGTCGCTATGTGGTATCATGCTAACAATTCAATTTGACCAATTTGTTCAAAGGGTCAAAAATAATATATTTTTTGATAACTGGAACCTGATATGCAAAACCTGATTTCCAAAACTCTTCTTCTGCTATCTTTGTGTAAAAATCATACGATATGTTTAGAATTAATGAATATTTCGACGGACAAGTCAAATCCATAGCCTTCAATACTCAGGATGGCCCTGCCACAGTTGGAGTGATGGCTCCCGGTGAATATATTTTTGGGACTTCAACTGTTGAATACATGACAGTTACGTCAGGGTTACTTAGTATTCTCCTACCAGGTGAATCTGAATGGCGTGATTATAGGGAATTCGAGACTTTTAAAGTCGAAAAGGACGTGAAATTTCAGGTGAAGGTTGCTGAAGAAACGTCATATCGTTGTCTTTATCAATAAATTTCTGTTATGGCTGGTCCAAAAGGTTCGAAATATTATAATGTATTTTTGGAATACGGTGTGTGGCTGACCAATAAAGAATCCGGAGGAAAGCTTGATGATAAGCTGGTCAGGTTGCTGGCAGGTATACAGGATACAGGGACCCTTCGTTCGGCAGCTGAGGTGTTGGGCCTGAGCTATCGGAAAGCATGGGGCGATATTCGTAAAGCGGAGAAATTTATCGGTTTCTCCCTGGTTGAAAAAATCAGGGGAGGTAAAGATGGCGGCCTCTCACGATTAACGGTTGATGGAAAGGAACTTGTGGAGGCATTTTCGCAACTGCACCGGGATTTTGACGAAGCAATTTACAGGACGACAAAGAAATTTTTTCATGATTTAAATAAATAACAATAATGAATAGAAGAATTCTCACAGGCTTGGCTGCCATATTGGTATCCATTTTTATTTTCAGCTGCAGTAAGGATAATGGCAATCCAACGATAAAATTTGTCCCGGGACCGGGTTTTACGGGTAAAGACACAGTGATGAAAGTAAACTATACACTTACTGTTGCTTTGCTTGTTAATTGGAATGGCGTTGACGCATTAAATAAGCTGGAAGCAAAATTGAACGATGCACTTGTTGAAAGTTTCGACCTGACCGGAGAAAGTGCTAATTATAATTTAAGTATTACCAAAGGTACTGCTGCAACCGAGAAATGGACATTTGTGGTGGTTGATGCCAAGGATAATCAATCGGAAATCAGCCTCACACTTACAAAAGATCCAAACTCGGAATATGGTGCTATTTTGTATTTTTCTCCGGTGGGACTTGGTGCACAGAACAATACGACCAAGGGCGGATTCATTGGTTTTCGCGATCTTTCAGCAACAACCTACACTTTGGAAAGTGCCTTTAGTAACCAGGCTGGCATTGATTTATTCTATTATTCGGATCTACTGACCCATGCTACTCTGGCCTCTCCAGGATCTGATGTTCCTGCCGATCTTTTTCCGGGTGCCAGGAATATCAGTCTCTGGACCCTTAAAAATGCTACCCGTTTTGTTAAATCAACCATGACAGTAAGCGATTTTAATGCGATCTCCAATGATGCACCAATTGTTAATGCCTGGAATGATGCTCAGTCTGTTTCCAAAGCGGGTGAACTGAAGGCCAATGATATTTGGCTTGTGAAGTTGGCATCAGGAAGAAAAGGAGCGGTACTTGTTAAAACCATTGCCGGAGCTGATGCCGGTGAAATACAGTTTGAAATAAAAATTCAGGATTAGTCTTTTTTCTCTTTTTAATAATTCTTAATGGATTTTTTCCATTGGGCAGCTATTCTTGTATCTATATCATTGGGTTTATCGTTTGATGTATCGGGATAGATAATTGCTATCTTTAACCAAGCCATTGTCCTCCAAAATCGACGATTAAATAAACCCGGCCCAATTAAATGTCGACCGAGCATAGGACTTCATCTTTTTCGATCCTGGTTGTTTCGATGATCCTGATGATCATCGGAGCAGCCCTGATTCCAAGGTTGCCAATACATTTGCAGCCAACCAGAACAATGAAGTCCCTTTATATCAGTTATGTGTGGCCGGGAGCTTCACCCAGATTAATTGAACAGGAAGTCACGGCTCCGTTGGAAGGGCTGCTTAATACCATCCGCGGAGTGACTAAAATCACCTCTCAGTCGGGGAATGGCAGTGGTTATATAAATCTCGCCTTTGATAAGAATGCTGATATGGATGCCATGCGGTTTGAGGTGGCATCAAAAGTCCGTGAGATTTTTCCGAGATTGCCTGATAGGGTCAGTTATCCAAAGATTTCGTCATATAATTCAACTTCCGAAGAAAAAACACTGCTGACTTATACCCTGAACGCACCAGCAAGCCCACGCCTGATTCAGAAATATGCAGAGGAAACGATAAAGCCAAAACTTTCTGGCATTCAGGGGTTATATGATATCCAGGTCTATGGTGCGATGCCGATGGAATGGGAACTTGAGTATGACGAGGAGAAACTAAGTCAGATACATTTGAATCGTAAGGATATCAGTTCTGCTCTCGCCAGCTATTTCCATAAAGAGGTTATCGGGATGGGATACGACCGTGAAGATGCTTTGGGATTGGAATCGCCGAAGAGCGTATCGATACAGACTGTAAAAGCGAAAGATGGATCGTGGCAGTATATTCCTATCGCCTCAGTTGGTGGACGGATTTTAAGAATTATCGATTTATGTAAGATCAGGTATATCGAAGAAGAGCCTACCGGTTATTACAGGATTAACGGAAATAATACTATCAACCTTGTTTTTACCGCATCGAAGGAAGCCAATAGCCTGCAGGTGGCTGATGATATTAAGAAGGAGCTGGTTGCACTTTCTTCTTCGTTTCCTAGTGGATACTTTATGCTGCTCAGTTCAGATTCCACGGAATTCATCCGGGATGAGATACAAAAGGTTGTTCGTCGGACACTGTTTTCCTTTGGAATCCTGATGTTATTTGTTCTGATCACCAGCCGAAGGCTACGTTACCTCCTGATTATTTTTATTAGTCTGATATCCAATTTATTGATTGCCGCAATCTTGTTCTATATTTTCAAGGTCGAAATCAACCTGTATTCCATGGCGGGGATTACCGTCTCGCTAGGGATTATTATCGATAACACTATAATAATGGTGGACCACCTTAGGACTAAGGGGAACAGGAAAGTCTTTCTGGCTATTTTAGCCGCAACCGCCACCACTGTGGGCGCATTATCCGTAATCCGATTTATGGGCGAAGAACTGAGATTACAATTAATGGACTTTTCTGCAGTCATGATGCTCAGCCTGGCTGTTTCCATGGCAGTTGCCCTTTTCCTGGTTCCTGCGTTGATGGAACTGATCGGTCTCCAGCCAGGTCAACAGGGACGCCGCCCAAAAAGTCTCAGATTCGCAGCAAAATTTAATAGGCTCTATCAACCCTTTATAGGGTTTTCACAGCGATACAGGTGGATTTTCATTGTGATGGCCGTACTTATTTTTGGTCTTCCTACAGGCAAACTTCCAACCAAAATGGAAGGGGAAAAATGGTATCACAAAATTTATAGGGGCACATTGGCTAGCGAGACTTATATACAAAAGATCAAACCTGTTTCAGATAAAGTTATGGGAGGTACTTTACGTCTTTTTAGCACTAAGGTTTTTTCGAGATATCGGTATCGGGAACCTGAACGTACATCAATCCGCGTAACCGTAGCTCTTCCGCAGGGTGCCACTCTACGCCAAATGAACGATCTTATGGTTGAGGTGGAGGGCTATCTGAAAGGATATGACCAGATTGATCAGTTTGTAACAAGTGTCAATAGTGCCAGATCGGCCAATATGACGATCAATTTTAAACCGGAATTTGAAATGGGGGCCTTCCCATATGTTTTGTATAACCAGCTGAATCTTCTTGCAAATCAGCTAACTGCTCCTGATTGGGGAGTTTATGGGGTAGGTCCGGGTTTCAACAATTCACTTTCCGAGCAGGTTGGATCACAGCAAATAGACCTCCTTGGATATAACTACGAAGAGCTGCTGAAATACGCCAATATGGTGAAGGATAAGGCGGCTGAGCATGTTCGCGCCTCAAAATTCGATATTGTAAGTACGTTGAGTAATTCATATTACTGGGGATACAGGGACCCTCTTTACGAATATGTTATATCGATGGATCCTCAAAAGCTTAAACTGAAAAATATTTCACCAGTACAGGTTTATGCCTACCTTCAGGGATATGGGATCAGTCAGTCGACAGATGCTGAGCTGTTTATAAATGGGGTTTATGAACCGGTCAGGCTGAAATCTGTGCAATCCGATAAATTTGATATCTGGATGATGGGGCATACACCCATTGTAAATGGCAAATCCATGATTCGTTTAGATAATCTTGGAGATCGCCATAAAGAAGGCATCAACAAGGCAATTTGCAAAGAAGATCAGCAATATAGATTAACTGTAGCGTACGATTTTATTGGATCTACCAGAGGGGCTGAGCTGCATCGGCAGAAGGTTATTGACGAGGTATCCTCCTTACTTCCAATCGGTTATTCTATTAAACAAACAAGTAACTATTACCGGGAGCAGGAGGCGAACAGACAGTTTCTATTGATTCTTCTCGTTATCGCGATCATTTACCTGATATGTGCTATTTTGCTTGAATCCCTTATACAGCCATTGGCAGTGGTGGCCATGATTCCAATTTCTTTTGTCGGACTATTTCTTACCTTTTATGTATTTAATCTAAGTTTTGATCAAGGTGGTTTTGCTGCATTTATTTTATTAAGTGGAATTGTTGTTAATGCTGCACTCTATATTTTAAGCGACTATAATCACTATATGAAAGATGCCGCACGGAAACTAACTCCTTCGCGACTTTATATAAAATCTTACCAGGGAAAAATCATTCCGATCGCGCTGACGGTGCTGGCGACTGTATTGGGATTAGTTCCATTTATTATGGATGGCGAAGATGAAGCCTTTTGGTTTGCTCTTGCTGCCGGAACTATGGGTGGACTGATATTCTCCGTTTTAGCGATTATGGTATTTATGCCTGCATTTTTACCCTTAAAGAATCAGCATCGAAAGCATTTTAGAAGATTGAAAAAATAACCCAACGATATATGAAAAACCTGATCTATTGTATTCTAGCCATCTGCTTCTTTAGCATCAATCCGGCTTGCAAAAAAAAGGCTGAGAATAAATTTGGCAGTAAGCTCGGGGATATTGGAGCTAAGGCCGATCCTATAAAAACCGAGGGCCAGTTAATTGAATTTGGCGATTTCCCAATGGAACTTGTGAGTAATGGTAAACTGGAAGCTTTTCACAAGGCTTCGCTGAAATTCAGGAACAGCGAAAAGGTCATCAAAATTTATTGTCAGAACGGTGATTGGGTGGAAGCTGGAAAATTGATTGCCGAATTGGATAACCAAATGGAAAAGCTAGACCTTGAGCAGGCCAAGCTCCGAATGGAAAGGGTCAGGTTGGACAGATTAGCACTGATAGTTGGACATCAGATTGGAGCAAAAAATCCTGAGGATATCCCTGCTGATGCTCTTAAACGCTTCAATATGCAGACTGGATTTGAGGAGGCAGAGTTGGCTTATCAACAAGCACTTATACGTTTTGATTATACCCGTTTGGTTGCGCCCGTCTCAGGCAGGATTGCCAGCCTGGAATGCAAGGAACAGAATTTTCCAGCTGGTGACAAGCCATTTTGCCTGATCATTAATGATAAGGAGTTTGAGGTTGTTTTTTCAGTGATGGAAAATGAGGTTGCTGCATTGCGAAGTGGACAGGAGGTTATTGTAAAACCATTTGCGATGGATTCGGTAACATATATTGGAAGGGTCGTAGAGATCAATCCATTGATAGATGAATTTGGACATGTTACAATCAAAGCCAGGGTTCCCAATTCTAATGGTAGGCTGTTGGAAGGGATGAATGTGAAAGCACTGATCCGGGATAAAGTTCCGGGTGGACTGATCGTTCCTAAGGAAGCCGTGGTTCTGCGCAATAACCAACAGGTGGTTTTCTCACTGTTAAACGGACGCTCCTATTGGAACTATGTGGAAACTGAACTCGAAAACTCATCAAGTTATACCATCCGGGTGGTGAAGGAGGGAATTCTAAAAGTGGGTGATACCATTATAACCAAGGGAAACCTTAATCTGGCGAATGACGCCGAATTGGAGTTTAAATTCAACGCGAAATAACCCGACACCCAATACCTATGGTTAACTTTCTCATTCATCGCCCTATAGCCGTTATTATGGCCTTTTTGGCTATCCTTTTTCTAGGGGTTGTCACAGTTTTCCAATTGCCGGTTTCGCTGATGCCTAATATCGATATACCTGAAATTACGGTGCAGTCAACATATCAGGGCATTCCGGCTAGAGAAATGGAAAATACAGTGTCGACTCCTATACGTCAACAGTTAATGCAAGTAGCACATTTGCAGGATATTGAGAGTGAAACCCGCGACGGATACAGTATTATCCGCATGAAATTTGCTCATGGTACCGATATCAATTTTGCTTATATCGAGTGCAATGAAAAGATTGATGATGCCATGAATTATCTGCCCCGTGGCTTCAACCGGCCTAGGGTGATAAAAGCCTCGGCAACGGATATTCCGGTTTTTAACCTGATGATTACACAGAAATCGGAATGGTCAGATAAAGAAAAGCTGGTCGAATTAAGCGAGTTCGTACAATCTGTAATTCTCAAACGTATCGAGCAACTGCCTGAGGTAGCTATGGTGGATCTTACTGGCGCCATGCAACCCGAGCTGGTAATTACTCCCGATCAGGAAAAATTAAAAAGCCTGGGGATCACAGATCAGGATATTCTCAACGCACTGGAATCAAATAATACGAACATTGGAAATCTGATGGTCCGCGATGGATATTATCAGTATCAGATAAAATTTGCCAATTACCTTAAAAATGCCGATGACATCAGTAATCTGTACATCGGGAAAAACAACAGGCTTTTGCAGCTTAAAGACCTTGCCAAAGTCGAAGTCAGACCACAGGAGCGTCGCGGTTTATTCATGAACCGCGATCGAACAGGCCTCTGTATGGCTATAATAAAACAATCCGATGCACGGATAGCTGATCTGAAGAAAGAAATCGATAAGATGGTGGCCACTTATCGGACTGATTATCCCCAGCTGAATTTTGAAATTGAGAAGGACCAAACCACCATCCTCACTTATTCCATGGGCAACTTAAAGCAGAGTCTCTGGTTTGGCGGGTTGCTGGCCATGATGATGATGTTCCTGTTTCTTAAAGATTTCAGGTCTCCAACACTTATTGCATTTTCGGTGCCGGTATCACTCGTGGTTTGCTTGCTGATGTTTTACCTGTTCGGATTATCGATGAATATTATCTCGTTATCCGGACTCGTTTTGGCCGTGGGGATGATGATCGACAATTCGATAATTGTAATCGATAATATCAATCAGTATCTCGACAGGGGAGAAACAATACACAAGGCATGTGTGCATGGGACCAATGAGGTTATCCGGCCACTGATATCTTCAGGATTAACGACCTGTGCGGTTTTCATTCCACTAATCTTCCTTAGCGGGATTTCTGGAGCACTATTTTATGATGAAGCCATTTCCATTACTATTGGGTTAACCTCCTCATTCCTGGTTTCGATAACCCTGATACCAGTTCTATTCCGCCTGTTTTACATCAGAAAACCAAAGTCAGCAACAAATAATTTTTTGGGGAAGATTAACACCATCAATTATGAAAAGGCGTATGAAAAATCATTCAGCCATGTATTCAAATATCGGGGTATATACCTTGTAGCTTCAATATTGATGGTCGCTGCGTCATATCCACTATACAATATGGTTGGAATGAGCCAGCTTCCTGAAGTTGAAAGAACGGAGATCATAGCATCCTTCGATTGGAACGAACCGATTCATGTGGAAGAAAACGCACGTCGCATCGCTGAATTGGTTAAGAAATTGCCGGATAGCCTGATTCAATATTCGTCTCTTGTGGGTGAGCAACAATTTATTTTGAACCGAAATGCAGAGAAAACGTCCTCTGAATCAGAGATCTATATGAAAATGGTTAATTCTGATTCAATTGATCAGGTAATTAAGCACATTAAGGAATTTATTTCTAATCATTATCCAATTGCTAATGTGAGTTTTCATCCACCTGAAAATATTTTTGAAGCTATATTTTCTGAGGATATTCCAGAACTTCTTACCCGCATATCAAGTATGAAAGGTCAGGAGCAACCCTTACTTCAGGAAGTTTGGGAGTTTACAGATTCTCTTGCCAAAAAAGAAAACCTGACTTTTGAACAGGTGCCAGTTCATGATCAGATTGTGATCGAAGTTGATCCTGAACTTCTTTTACTGTACAAGGTTAGTTTCACAAGCGTAACCGATCAGCTTGAAAAGGCATTTAACCAGAAACGGATTGGCATATTGAAGACCTACCAACGATTTATCCCGATACTTCTGGCAGATGAGCAGCGCCCAGTTGCAGACATTGTAAGGAATACTTTTGTCCGGAACAGTGAAGGAATTGATTATCCTTTGTCAAGTTTGGTCAAGATTGGCCGGGAACAACAATACAAAACTATTAGGGCATCACGCAATGGTGAATATGTGCCATTGGTGGCCAAGTCGGCTTCCTTTTCTGTTCCAACAATTATCGATAAAATCAAGAATGGCATACGGAATTCCACCATTCTGCAAGCCGAGTTTGATGGAACATGGTTCCGGCAAAAGGTCCTGATGAAGGAACTGATGATTGTACTCCTGATTTCTGTGATATTATTGTATTTCATTCTGGCAGCACAGTTTGAGTCTTTTTTACAACCATTGATCGTACTGGTTGAATTGCCTATCGACCTGGCATCGGCACTTTTTATGCTTTGGATATTCGGAGAAACAGTTAACCTGATGTCTGCTATCGGGATCATCGTTATGGGAGGGATAATAATTAATGACTCTATTTTGAAAATCGATACGATCAATCGTACCCGAGCTGAAGGCTATCCTGTCCTGGAAGCTATTCATATTGCCGGCCAACGTCGACTGAAACCAATAATTATGACCAGTATGACAACAGTATTAGGTATGTTGCCATTTCTATTCTTTAAAGGGCTGGGTGCTGATTTGGAGCGACCTTTATCATTGACTATTATGGGAGGTATGACCATCGGAACTCTTGTCAGCATTTATATAGTGCCGATTATCTATTGGATGGCTTATCGGCATGAGGATAAGAAGATGGTGACAGGTGACAAGTGATGGGTGACAGGAGATCGAAGAAAAGATCGAAAGACGATTAACAAAAAGAAGATCTTACCCCAAAAGAAAACCCCGGATGGAATTCCGGGGTTGATTACATTGACTGATACAAACTTAGTTGTCACACTTTTCATCGTCGGCATTATAATTGCACCAAAACTGGGGCAGTGTGGCGGGTTGACAACACTCAATACTCGAAAGGGTAGTGCCTAGATTAACGTTCAGGTTCGGGCCTGTTAACCCGAAACCGACTCCTGCACTGAGCCTGAATCCATCAGAAATGTAGACCGGTTGCCGGCTAGTCTTTTCCTGCCATCCCATATTCTTTCCATTTGTGGTATCATTTGCGGCTCCTTTTAATGGATCATCTCCGTATACAATACCTGTCACCATGAGGCCGCCAACCAGAATCATAATTGTCAATTGATGTTTTGTTTTCATGTTTTTGATTTTATTTGTTTAAAGAGATTTTGATAACCACTCATTTTTAATTTTTGCAAACCAAAGTACAGGACGGTCCTGTGCCAGGGCTGATTTAACAATAGAGTCCATAACCTGATATAACTCATCGGCTTTTGGATCTTTAGGCTGGCTGGAGCGTGAGTCTCTATATGCCATAAGGAGGTCAATGTCATAAATGCCAATCAATTCACCCTTATCGCTCTTCCCCAATGGGTATAATAATGGTACCTTAACATTGCTACTGTTAAACTGGTCTGAAAAGGAGCCTTCCCCAGTTGAAAGGTTTGCCATAGCCAATTCCATATGGTGGTCCAAAATGATCCTGAATAACCTGATTGGACCAAAGGCAATAAGCTGATCTTTCCCTGAAATATAATTTACGTCCTTCGTCTCTTGATACAAGGGGGAATCAAACCCGATTACTTTGAACTTTTCGGGATATTTTAACTTTCCCCAATCCAGGAATACTTCGGGGGATGACTCACCTGATTCATTGATCCGATAGATAGTATCAGATTGGTTAAGAAGCAACGCTCCATTTTCGAATTCCTCAAAATATCGTTGGTAATTCACCCCCCAAAATGGGAAATTGTTCCCGGCAATTAGTGACTGGCTTTTCAGTTTTCCCTTCTCATTCAGAAGGAATACACCTCCCGGAATACTGTCGATTCCATCATTGGAATTAGTCGTATTAAAACCTGCTATGCAATTGTCTCCTAACCCAATCATGTCCTTGCCTGACCATCGGATTGGGAAATCACGTAACAACCGACCATCAAAATTATATACCATGATCCTGGATGGCCAGAATGATTGGAGCCAGAGCTCTTTCTCGGCCGGTTTAACCCACATTGCATCCAGCTCTTTGTATTCTCCCGGCCCCCGGCCGATACGCTGAATCCTGTACTTGAACTTACCTGTGGTGTCGAAACAGAAGACAGCCTCAAGCCGTTTGTCGAGCATGAATATATTTTCGCCCACTACGATTACCTTATAGATTTCAATAAATGCCGATTCGGGTCGGTTTTCCAATTGAACAAGGTGAACCCGTTCAATAAACTGGCCGAGGTCGATCGCATCGGCCGATTCAAACTTTACGGTTTTAATAGAACCGGTGTCCTTCCTCTTTGATGTGCAGCCGGATAGAATAATTATTCCTATCAGAAGACTATTTATGATCAGAGTTTTCATTGTTCTTGATTTAGTTCAAATATCTTTCCCTGATCAGACTCAGGTATTCTTTTGTCTGAGCTTCGAGAGAGGGGTAGGGTGTGAAAGCGAATCCAGCAATCTTATCGGAGCCCGCTATAAAAAAGTAGGGATTCCCTAATGAATCCATCGGAAGTTGCAGGCTTCTTTCAGCAATCTCAAGAAATTCAGCCCCAGTCAGAATTTTCTGTCTTTGCAGCCACTGATCTTTAGTCGCTTGATTCTCCCTTGAATACAGGATCAGGATATTATTCCTGTAAAACTCAGGAATCTCATTCTTTACTAGAAACAGCAATTGATCCACGCAAGTTGAACAATGTCGGTCAGAGAGCACCAGAATTAGTTTTTTTTTGGCTCCCAGATGTTTGTCCATTATGGAGTTCTCACCATTGGCTCTCTGTACCTCCAGATTCACTGGTAAGGGTTTCCCATTTGATTTCATGCTAAACCTCCAGTCCCTGTTTAACAGGTATAACTCCCTGTTTGCCTGGATGAACCGGTCACGAGTATCATTCATTTGAAGGTTGTCTTCTTTACTGTTCTGATCAAGCCTCCAAATCCAAGTGGCGTTAATCATCAGGATGATGAGGATCCACCATAACCAGAATCTTGCTTTCATGGCTAATTATTACAAATTTTAAAGCCACTGCAACCGTCCATTGCGCGAAGTGTCTTATTACAGCACATGACATATTCGTATTCAATCACCAGATGTGAGAATTGAGCGCCAACCCAGCCCCCGTAAGCTTCCAGGTGCTCACCTGTTTTTACGCGCCCCGGTTCCGGCCGGTAACCAACGAGAACTCCATCCGGAGCCTGATTGGTTAATCTTATGCCTGCGTTGTCACCATCTTCAGTAGCCAGTACTTTAATCCCGACAATGTTTCCTAATAGGATGCAGAGGATTGCAAGAATAAAGCCCATCTTTTTCCAACTAAATGTTTTCATGATTGTTTTGTTTTTATTGATAACAACAGTATAGATGTCGAACAGGTTCTTCAATGGAAAAAAAGGCTCCTGTTTATTTTTATCTACCTTAGCTGCCTAATTTTATTTGAAATGATAACGTTTGATAAGGCTCTGGAAATATCATTGAATCAGTCAATTACGTTTGGTACTGAAGTGATATCATTCGAAGAGGCAACGGGAAGGGTATTAGCTGAAAGTATAACCTCGGACATGGATATCCCCCCATTCAACAAAAGTGCAATGGATGGATATGCTTGTCGCAGACAGGATCTGGCACTTCCGCTTGAGGTGATAGAGGTCATCAGGGCAGGAGTTCCTCCCAGGAAAAGCGTACTCCCGGGAAAATGTTCACAAATCATGACCGGGGCAATAATTCCGGATGGAGCTGATACAGTTATCAAGGTTGAAGAATGCTCCATTGAAGGTTCAGATCTACATCCTGTTATTAAATTTATGGGAGAAAAAACCAACCCTAATATTTGCTACCAGGGTGAGGATCTTAGAAATGGAGACATCGTTCTGGAAGCCGGTGTACTATTAGATACAAGACATGTACCGATCCTGGCGACCGTAGGGAAAGTTTTCATAAAGGTCTACCGTCTGCCATCTGTGGGTGTTCTGTCAACAGGTACTGAATTGGTGGAGCCAGGTGAAAAACCCGGCGTTTCGCAGATTCGCAATACGAATGCCTACCAAATGATTGCTCAATTGGCAAAGATTGGCATTGATTGTGATTATTACGGTATAGCCACTGATGATGAGGATATTACCAGAAATATGATTTCAGAAGCTCTGGCTAATAATGATATTCTTATTCTCAGTGGCGGCGTTTCGATGGGAGAATTTGATTTTGTACCCGCAGTCCTTCAGAGCCTTGATATTAATGTGGCTTTCAAGCAGGTCGCTATTCAGCCAGGTAAACCGACTCTTTTCGGCACAGGCAGGAATAAGTTCGTATTCGGACTGCCAGGAAACCCTGTTTCATCCTTTTTTATCCTGGAATTGTTGGTCAAGCCATTTATATACAAATGTATGGGACACGATTGGAAGCCACCTGTATTACGCCTTAGGTCTGCCTCCAGAATAGAACGGAAAAAAAGTAACAGGCTCTCCTGGATGCCGGTAAGAATTGATAGTGAAGGAATGGTTCATGAAATTGAATACCATGGTTCAGCCCATATCTTTTCACTAGGTTCAGCGGAAGGAATCATTCCTGTACCTATCGGAAAGACAATCATTGAAGAAGGGGAATTTGTTGATGTTCGATCGATTTGAGCGCAATATTAATTATCTCAGGATATCGGTAACTGACCGATGCAACCTGCGTTGTACTTATTGTATGCCTGCCGAGGGTGTTCCACTCGTACACCACGAAGATATCCTCCGCTATGTTGAGATCGTCGAGGTTGTAAAGGCAGCTGTTCAATTCGGTATCAATAAGGTAAGAATCACAGGGGGAGAGCCACTCGTTCGTAAAGGAATTGTGGGCCTTGTTGAAATGATTGCGGCTATACCTGAAATCTGCGATCTTTCAATGACAACCAATGGTACACTTTTGGATCGCTATGCCCTGGAGCTTAAGAATGCTGGTTTACAGAGGGTAAACGTAAGCCTCGATACAATGAATCCTGATCGTTTTCGTGAAATTACCAGAATTGGTGATATCCGGCAGGTTATTGCAGGGATTGATGAAGCCGTCAAAGTTGGGTTATCTCCTGTTAAAATTAATTGTGTGATCCGTAATTCCCCTGAGGAGCCTGACGCCAGAACCGTCAGTGAATTTGGGCGAAGTCGCGGTTTAGAAGTCCGCTTTATACATCAGATGGACCTTGATTCCGGATATTTCAGGGGCGTTATCGGCGGCGACGGGGGCAACTGTGCAACATGCAATAGGTTGCGTCTGACCAGCAATGGCTTTATTAAACCCTGTCTGTTCAGTAATTCAGGATATTCCATTAGGGAGCTTAGTGCCCGGAATGCCATTGAACAAGCCCTGGAGAATAAACCTGAGTGCGGAAGTGTGAACACTACAAGTGAATTTTATAATTTAGGAGGTTGAAGATCAGGGCAAAGGGTAAAAGGGTAGAAAGACAAAAGTAAAGGTATAAGAATTAAGAAATAGGTTATAATTGGGCAATGAGCAAGGCAAAAGGAATCGATATCAATAGACCCGGACTTCAGTCAAGGGGTTCTCAGGATCAACAACCTTCAGGCGGTCCCCAGCTCTCTCATACCGATAGCACTGGTCGTGCCCGGATGGTTGATGTTGGTGGAAAACCCGACCAGATCCGGATAGCGAAAGCTGAGGGTCAGATCATTCTTCAACAAGGTACCCTTCAGCTGATACGGGAAAACCTGATCAAAAAGGGTGATGTGCTGACGATAGCTGAGATAGCCGGAATCCAGGCTGCCAAAAGTACATCGGCACTGATACCGCTGTGTCACAATGTCAACCTCACATCGGTAAAAGCAATATGTAAACTAACAGATTCTGGCGTTACTATCAGCAGTGAAGCTAATTGCATCGGACAAACTGGTGTTGAAATGGAAGCTCTTACAGCCGTCAGTATTGGCCTGCTCACCATCTATGATATGTGTAAAGCAGTGGATAAAGAGATGAGGATCGAAGGAATACACCTGATTGAAAAAACTAAACATGAGCTTCCCGGATAGGATCAGATTCGCAGTAGTCACACTCAGCGACAGGGCAAGCCGGGGTGAATACGAGGATTTAAGTGGTCCGGCAATAACAGCCTTGATAAATGAATACTTCGCTGCAAGATCGTTTCCGGTTGACATAGAGAATATTATTATTCCAGATGATCCAAAGCGTTTGAGTGCCCTTATACTAAGTTATCGGGAACGAAATTTAGAAGTGATTTTTACTACTGGTGGAACGGGCCTGGGTCCAAGAGACTTTACTCCGGATGTTGTTAAGCCATTGTTGGATAAGGAAATACCCGGAGTCATGGAAATGATCCGGGTAAAATATGGCATGGAAAAACCTGCTGCTCTGGTTTCCAGGTCAATAGCCGGGGTAACCGCAAAAACACTCGTGTACTGCCTCCCGGGCAGCCGAAAGGCAGTAGCTGAATATTGCAATGAGATTCTTCCTACTATCATACATTCAATCAAAATGATCCTCGGGATTGATGATCATAATTGTTGAAATAGCTATCGTTCGATAATCAATCTGATTACTTTTACTTTTCTTCCTGCTGTTAATTCAAGAAACCAAATGCCGGGAGTTAAAAAATCAGGTTCAATAACCTCTTTCAGAAACTGTATTTCATCAAAGGATTTTATCAGGAAGCTCTGCCCCAGTAGATTAATGAGTTTTATTGTGCCTGCTTGTGGGTCGGGAAAGGATGCCTCAACAATGAATCTTTCTTTTGATGGATTCGGATAAACATCAATTTTTATCCCTTCTCCCCACTCTTCTAATCCTGAGGATATCGAATTTGCCTTTCCCGGACTCCCCTTATCACCGGCACCAAATACTATTTTGGCCGGAAACCAGTGCTCTGGCTGGTCATTTCCACTAAAAGTCTGGTAATCCGGGTGCAATTCCATGGAGGCTCCCGAAACTATTGGCCACCCTGATAAATAGGATACCTGGTCAATAAGAGAAGCGTCTGCAGCTGTCATGATGATTTGATCCGAAGTATTACTTAATGTGAAGTTCTGGTAGACATAATCAACATGAACGCCCCCATTAGTCAATGCATCTCCATTTTTAGCCAATACCCAGTAACTTTTTGAGTGAATCACGAGCTTCTCCACCGAATTGAGAATGTGCATATTCGACCCGGCGTCTTTCAAAGTGAGTCCATTAAGCAAAATATCGTGATCTGACGAATTCCATATTTCAAACCACTCTCCGTTTGCATCGCTGACCGCTTCAGGGTTTACCATGATCTCCGTAATCAGTATCTCACCCTGTCTTGGTGTGCTCTGGCCGTTAAGGTTGATCCAATAACCTGCCAGAATTGCCGTTAATAAGAAAATGTAATTTTTTTTCATTTGAATTATTAATTTATGGTTTACTCAGATATAGATGCATGATTACCTCACGAATGGAAAAAATGACATAGTTAATTTTTAGCCCGGTTTTATATCTTTATCATTGTTGAATTTAAATTCAGTAATTCATGATGGATACGCTATTCAACCACAGGTCGATACGAAAGTTCAATACCAACGAAGTCGAACAATCGAAACTTGATATCATCCTTCAGGCTGCTTCACGTGCATCAAATACTGGAAATATGCAGGCGTATAGCATCGTGGTTACCCGCGAGGCCAGCCTTCGCAAAAAGCTCTGGGAGGCCCATTTTAAACAGGATATGGTGCTTGAAGCTCCTGTTCACCTGACTTTCTGTTCGGATTTTAACCGCTTCAGTAAATGGTGCGAGCAGCGTGAGGCAAATCCGGGATATAATAATCTTCTGTCTTTTTTAACAGGTGCCATTGATGCAATAATTGCAGCTCAAAATGCAGTCATTGCAGCAGAATCCCTGGGACTTGGCATCTGTTATCTGGGAACGGCTACCTGGATGGCTGCAAAAGTGATTGAGATCCTTGATCTTCCAAAACTTGTAGTCCCTGTAACTTCAATAGTGATGGGCTATCCAGCGGAAGCTCCTACTCTGGTGGATCGCCTCCCGGTTGAAGGAATTGTTCATAATGAAAAGTACCAGGATTATCAACCAAGTGATATCGATAGGATCCATTTGGAAAAAGAGGCTTTGCAATCAACCCTCGATTTGATAAAGATCAACGGAAAGGAAACTTTGGCACAGATATTCACTGACAACCGGTACAAAGGGTCTGATAATCGATATTTCTCCAAGGCGTTTCTTGATGTATTGGAGCAGCAAGGCTTTATGTGCAACGATGATTAACGATTTGGGTGAAAAATAACAGGATAACCGGGATTCTATACTTTCTTTTTACCATGGTATCTCATGGTTTTAGCCAGGGAACCATCGATCTGAACATCAAAATGCCGGATTCAGCCTGTGAATCTGCTACTCTGGTCAGGAAATTGAAGTTGACCAATCCATTCCATTCAAAATATTCGGACCTTAATCCTAAAATTGAACAAATAATAGGATTTTTTGAAAATTCCGGATATCCGTTTGTTCAGGTGCGGTTGGATTCGGTGTTAGCCACGAAAGATGGGATAAATGGTATTTTGGTCATCAGGCCGGGTGAATTGGTAACTATAGATACCATCATGAATCGGACTGGATTTCATCTTTCTTTGCCGGTACTTTATCGCCTTATGAACTTAAGACCAGGCGACCGATATCATGAGTTAATCATTAAAGAGGCAAATGCCAGACTTGGACAATTAACTTATCTTCATCAGGTCAGGTCTTTGGAAGTAGGTTTTCATCCTGGGAAAGCTTCAGTTTATCTTTACCCTGAAAAATCAGGTTCTAATCGCTTTGATGGATGGGTAGGCCTTTCGCCGGATCTTCGGGCCGGCAGTAAATTGGCTTTTTCGGGCGCGCTCGCGCTCAATCTGAATAATATTATTGGCCAGGGGGAAAACTGGCTTTTCGACTGGCAGAGAAACCAGGATGGATCCCAACGCCTCAACCTGGCTGCTCATATTCCTTATTTTGCCGGATTACCATTAGGCTTGCAAGGTAAGTTCGAATTATACAGGCAGGATACTAGCTATCTTAACGTGAGTTGGGATGTGGGCATTCCTTACCATTTTAGCCCCCGGAATCTATTAAATGTATTTCTCAGACATAAGGAGAGTAGTATCGTTAATTCAATTCCTGATTCAAAAAGCTCACTGAGACAACCCTTTACCAGCCTTCTTTCAGGAATTTCGTGGGAATATGACCATCTGGATAATCCAATCAGTCCATATAAAGGTTTGAAACTTGAAATCGAGGCTTCCACGGGTCGAAAAAGTATTCCTGATAGCAGTTCAATGCAGCAATCGGAATTCATAGCAAACGTTTCATGGTTCAAACCAATCGCTAAAAACCTCACATGCGCCCTTGAGATTCAGTCGGGTTACCGGAAATCACCAGCAACTTATGAAAATGAGCAGTACCGTCTGGGAGGGCTCAATCTTCTTAGAGGCTTCGATGAAGATTTCTTCCATACTGATGCTTACGCTGTAACCTCGGTGGAATTAAGGTACTTGCTCGATCGGTCATCGTATTTGATAATTCTGGCGGATCTTGGATTTTTAAATCAGCCAACTAATAATGTTAATGTACTAAAAACACCGGCTGGATTTGGTTTGGGTGGTCAGATCCGAACTGCAGGTGGGATTTTCAAGATAATTTTCGCAATTGGCAAAGAAAGTGGTTTACCTGTGAATCTAAAGAATTCTAAAATCCACCTGGGTTACGTCGGAGTCTTTTGAAAATGCTGTAATTTTGCACTCTCTTTTAAGAAATGATTATGAAGACTAAACTAAATCCGACAAAACCAATTGTATTGATTACCGGAGCAAGTTCGGGTATCGGACGTGCCACAGCAATGCGGCTGGCGAAGGACGGATTCCGGCTGATTCTTGTCAGCCGCCGAGCGGTGACTTTAAAAAAGCTGAGCACTTACCTGGAAACCAAGTATAATTGCGAATGTCTGGCTATACCGGTTGATGTTCGCAATTATTCAAACCTGAAAACAGCTTTCAACGATCTGCCTGAGGAATGGAAACAAATTGCAATTCTGATTAATAATGCCGGTTTGGCAGCTGGTCTAGATCCTGTGCACGAAGGATCACTGGATGACTGGAATCAGATGATTGACACTAATATTAAAGGTGTTTTGCATGTGACAAAACTGATTGCTCCGGGAATGATCTCCAGGCAAAAAGGCCATATTATTAATATTGGTTCTATTGCCGGGAAAGAGGTATATCCCAAAGGTGCTGTTTATTGTGCAACCAAACACGCTGTTGAGGCCTTGACTTTAGGTATGCGTATGGATTTCGTGCCTTTTGGAGTTAAGGTATCTTCAGTTTGTCCAGGGGCAGTGGAAACAGAATTCTCCCTCGTTCGTTTTAAGGGTGACACCGAAAGGGCAGACAAGGTTTATGACGGATTTCAGCCGCTCGAAGCGGAGGATATAGCTGATGTTATTCAATTTATTATCACGCGTCCTGCTCATGTGAATATTCAGGATGTTCTGGTAATGCCGGCAGCACAAGCTTCCGCAACCATAATACAAAAGCAATGAAAGCTGCCGAAAACCGGGAAAACTCACAAATGTTCGATCAGATTGCAGGTTCTTATGATTTCCTGAATCATTTGCTTTCCCTTAATATCGACAAGGGTTGGCGGAGAAAAGCCATAAGATCGCTCGCTGAAATACATCCCCGAACGATTCTTGATGTTGCTACCGGAACAGCGGATATGGCTATTGGTGTACTCAGCCTGAATCCGGATAAGGTTACAGGGGTGGATGTTTCAAAAGGTATGCTTGACATTGGCCGGAAAAAGATTTTGGTCCGGGGACTATCTGAAAAGATCACCCTAATTGAGGCAGCTTGTGAAGCTTTGCCATTTGAATCTTGCTCTTTTGATGCTGCAATGGTGGCTTTTGGTGTCAGAAACTTCAAGGATCCGGAACTGGGCCTTAGTGAAATTTTCAGGGTCCTGAATCCAGGTGGGAAGTTAGTTGTTCTTGAGTTTTCCCTACCTCGCCAGACCTGGCTACGGGCCTTATATCGCTTTTATTTTCACCATATGGTACCTGCAATTGGCCGATGGTTTTCACGCGATCTTTCAGCCTATCGCTATCTTCCGGATTCAGTGGAGGCTTTTCCGAAAGGTGAAGCTTTTGTGACTCTGATGAATCACGCAGGATTTTCGAATGCCGATTATAAACCGCTTTCTGCCGGTATTTGCGGATTATATACTGGAATTAAAAAAAACTGATGAGATACTATTCTTTCCGATTTAGGAGTTATTTAAGCGAATGAAAAAAATCTGCATGTCAGCACGCAAAGGAATCATCCTGGTAATCCTGTTAATTCTTGGCCTTCCGGTCATGTCGCAAAAGTCGAAGCCAAAAAACATGATTATGGCTGATTATCAGATATTCCATTTTGGATATTCCATCGGACTGAATACTTCTGGTTTTACAGTTGTTCCTAAACCTGGATATACATTCGATCTCCTCAGGAACCCGGGAATAAATATCAATTTGATAACAGATTACCGGCTTAATAAATACATGGATTTGAGGTTTCTGCCAGGTATTCAATTTGGTCAGAGAGATCTTACAGTCAGGGACCTCGGAAAAGATTCAATATCCACCTGGTCAATCGAGAGTATTTGTCTTGATTTCCCAATCTTAGTTAAGTATCGGTCTCAACGAGTAAATAACTATGCTCCATACGTTATTGGGGGTATTAATCCGCGTGTTGATTTGCAGGGCAGCATTGGTAAAACATTTCAAAAAGCAACCAGATTACTCAGACCCTACGATCTATATGTTGAGCTGGGCGTGGGTTGCGATTTTTATATTGCCATGGCCAAAGTCGCTATGGAACTAAAATTCTCGGTGGGGATGCTTGACCTGATGCCCGTTCCAACAGACAATTTTTACAAACTTGCTGATCCGAAATTTTTTCAGTACGTCTCCAGTATTGATCAGATTTTTTCCAGAATGGTGGTACTCTCTTTTCATGTTGAGCAATCCAAATAATTTGAACTAACAGGAGGATGCGCGAAGTCGAAATATCCCTCAATCCTGAGGACGCATCTGTCCCAAAGCAAATCAGGAAGAAAGCTTGTCAGGTTGCCGGAGTCTCGGCCAACCTGGTTACTGAATTCAGAATTCTTAGACGATCTGTTGATGCCCGCCGTCGGCCGATTGTCGTTAAAATGATTGTAAGCCTCGCGGTCGATGAACCCCTGGAGCCAGCTTTCCAGAATTATGATTGGAAAAATGTCTCTTCGGCTCCACCAGTCATAGTCGTGGGGGCAGGTCCTGCCGGACTGTTTGCTTCACTGCGCTTATTAGAGTTAGGCTATAAACCAGTCATCGTGGAGCGGGGTAAAAATGTATCCGAAAGAAAAAAGGATATCGCAATTCTAAACAGAAATCAAGGTCTGAACCCTGATTCAAACTATTGTTTCGGAGAGGGTGGGGCAGGAACATTTTCAGACGGTAAGCTCTATACCAGGTCGAAGAAAAGAGGAGATGTCAGGCGGGTTTTAGAGATATTACATCTTCACGGAGCTGATGAATCAATACTTTACGATAGTCATCCTCACATTGGAACTGATCGCCTACCGGCAATTATAACATCGATCCGTGAAACTTTAACCAATCATGGGGCTGAATTCTTTTTCGAATCACGCGCTGAGGACCTGATCATTCAAAACGGAATTGCAAAAGGAATTATCACCGCTAAAGGCGAGAAAATTGCCGGCTTGGGAGTTATTCTGGCGACTGGTCATTCTGCAATAGAAGTTTATCGAATGCTGGAGCGTAATAAGTTGCAGTTGAAGCTAAAGGGCTTTGCGATGGGGGTGAGAATAGAACACCCACAAATGCTTATTGACCAGATTCAATATCATTCAAAAGATGGAAGAGGGAAGTATTTACCTGCTGCTGAATATGCCTTGGTTAAGAATGTGAATGGGCGGGGTGTTTATTCATTTTGCATGTGCCCCGGTGGCATAATTGTTCCTTCTGCCACTTCGGATTTTGAATCAGTAGTTAACGGAATGTCAAATTCACTTAGAAATTCACCTTTTGCCAATAGTGGACTTGTAGTTGAAATCAGACCCGAAGATCTTGCATCCTACAGTGAACATGGAGAATTTGCCGGTATAGCTTTCCAGGAAGAACTCGAGAAATTGGCTTATCGTTACGGTGGTCAGGGACAGATCGCTCCGGCGCAACGGTTGATCGACTTCACCGATGGGAAGAACTCCACATCTCTACCAAACCATTCTTATAATCCGGGTCTGGTTTGTTCTCCGATGCATGAATGGCTTCCGGAGACCATCAGCACCAGGCTTCGAGAAGGTCTGCGATTCTTTGGTCGGCGCATGAAAGGGTTTATGACTTACGAAGCAATTATGGCTGGGGTTGAATCAAGGACATCATCTCCGATTCGGATTGTTCGTGATCCTGAGCATGGATTTCATCCCGACCTTCCGGGTCTTTTTCCTTGCGGCGAAGGGGCCGGCTATGCGGGTGGAATTGTTTCTTCAGCTATGGACGGAGATTTTGCGGCGAGCTCAATCAGCCGTTTTCTCTCCTCCTGAATTCACTGCAAATGATTGATGCCGCAATTGAAACATTGAGTGATTCTGGCTTGCTCTGACCAACTGAATAATCTGGAATCAATAAATTCACCGTCGTCAATTTCATAAGTTCAGTACTAAGACCCCTCGATTCATTACCCAATAGAATCAACCCATTTTTGGTGAGCTTAGTCTGATATAGATTCTGACCCTGTAAATGAGTGCCATAAATCGGAAACTTCGATTTTATAGCCTTGATAAATTCGCTAATTTCAACGGTCAGTAATTTTACCCGGAATATAGAACCCATACTGGATTGCACTACTTTGGGTGAGAAAAAATCTGCCGAATCCGGCGATGCAATCACACCGGCAAAACCAAACCAGTCTGCGAGCCTGATTATGGTTCCGACATTACCCGGATCCTGAACCTGATTTAAACCCAGGAGGAGATCTTTGTCGAAATTAAAAACGGTTGCTTGAGCTGGTTCATGCGAGATTATCGCAAGTGCCTGATTCGGGGTTTTCTGTAGGCTTATTCTCTCAAGTTCGCTTTCTGTAACGGTTATCACTTCAACGTTTGGATGATCCTTAAGCGGTTTTAATGAATCTATCCAGTTGGCGGTGCCACAGATCATCTTTATCCGAAAGAGACTTACGCCGGATTGTGCAATGGCTTCCCTCACCAGCTTGTCACCTTCTGCAACAAAACAACCATATTCATCCCTGAACTTTTTATGTTCCAGCGAACGGATGAACTGGATCTGTGCCTTGCTGATCATATGCTTAATGGATGATTCGCAATTTACATTAAATTTACAACTTCGGAATCTGACTCAAGAAGGGATAAATGGTCTGTTGCAGTAACAAAGTATTCTCCATCAGAAGTGGTTTTTTAATCATTCTAATACTGTCTGTTTTATTCGGATGCAGTCCAGTAAGGTACGTGCCAGAGAACCAATATCTTTTAAAATCGAATAAGATTGAATCCAAGGGCGGTAGTATCTCGGACAGGGAGCTGGAAAATTATTTCAGGCAAAAACCAAACAAGAAAATCTTCGGATTTCTGCGCATCCACCTGGGAGTTTATAATCTTTCGAATCCCGCAAAAAAGAACGGGTTTAATAACTGGTTGAGAAAAATCGGTGAAGAACCTGTCATTTTTAATGAATCAGCGAAAAATGAAACCCTGAATCAGCTGAATCATTATTTAAAGAATCTGGGTTACTACAATGCCAAAGTTGATGATACTGTTTCGTATTCTCGTAAGCGGGCTAATGTTTTATACCGGATTGATTTCGGCCTTCCATATATAGTCGATAAAGTTCGATTGACAGATGACTCTCTGGTAACAGATAATGCGATCCGAAAACTTATTCAGCAGGATTCAGCCTCTTCACTTCTGAAACCCTCAATGCGATATGATCTTGAAATTTTGCGACTTGAGAGAATGCGGTTGTCTAATTACATGAGGGATAGGGGTTATTACGGATTCTCAAGGGAATATGTGTATTTCAAGGCAGATACTTCGAAAAGCGACCATAAAGTGGATGTTTGGATGGGTATAAAAAATCCGAAGGATGCTACTAACGATGTTACCAGATTGAATTTTCATCCGTTGTTTCACATTGGAGATATCAGCATAGTCACTGATTTTAATACCTCAGATTATTTGCGTGATCCCAAAAGTTATCTTTCAACTTCTGATACCGTTAAATATCAGGGAACTAGCATGGTATATAGGAATCGGTTGAATTTGAGACCAAGTCTTCTTCAATCCACAATAGCCTTTAAAACAGGAGATTTGTTCAATCAAAGTAAGGTCGATAAAACGATTGAGTCCTTTAACTCACTTAGAAATTTCAAGCAGATAAAGGTCAATTTTATGCCTGTGGGTAACACTTCTGATTCGATTCAAAAACTGGATTGCCAGATTTTACTTAGTCCAATGGTCCGGCAATCCTATGATATTGCACTTGAAGGGACCTATTCATCAGGTAATATCGGCGTTGCCGGAACTTTGATTTATAAGAATCGAAATTTGATAAAGGGAGCTGAAAGTTTTGAACTGAAATTTAAGGGTGCAGTTGAGTACCTGGCTAATGCAGTCTCCAATTTCAACAGGATGGTTGAGTTTGGTGTAGATTCTCGTCTTGAAGTACCGAGGTCGTGGATACCTTTTGCCAGTGGTAAAAATTCAAAATTCGGCAAGCCACATGCTTCAGTCAATCTAAGTTTTAACTATCAGGCCCGTCCGGATTTTACCCGCACCATTGCAAATGCAGCCTATGGCTACAACTGGAAGTCATCACTTTCCATGCATCAGATAAATATTTTCGAATTAAATTATGTGAACGTTACCCAGATGTCAGATAGGTTTTATCAGATCATTAAAGGAACCTATGTTGAGAATAGTTTTAAGTCACATATGATTCCTGCACTTAACTATACCTATACTTTTTCAAATCAGGAGGTTAACAAAGAGTCAAGTTTCTTTTATATCAGGGTCAGACCCGAAATTGCCGGCAATACATTTTACAGCTATTACCAAATGACCGGTCAGGCGAAACCTGATGGTGGCTTTCAGCTTTTCAAAACTCCTTTTGCTCAATATGCCGAGGGTGACGTGGATTTAAGATATCATTGGGTCATAAATACTACCAACAAGTTAGCCTTCCGTTTATTCGCCGGTGCAGGTTATCCCTATGGAAATACCAATGCGATTCCGTTTGAAAAGAAGTATTTTGCCGGCGGTTCTTCTGGAATTCGAGCTTGGCAGGTAAGGTCTTTGGGACCTGGAAGTTATGTGATTCCTGATGATCAGAAGGGAATGTACCCCAATCAACTGGGCGATGTTAAACTGGAAGCAAGTGCTGAATACAGATTCGACTTATTCTCAATTATAAAAGGTGCGCTTTTTATTGATGCAGGAAACATCTGGGCCATAAATTCAGCGGATGAAAGGCCTGGTTCCCTTTTTAAAATCAAAGATTTTTATCGTCAGATTGCCATCGGAACTGGTTTTGGTATCCGTGCTGATCTTTCCTACTTTATTGGCCGTCTTGATCTTGGGATTAAGGTCCGCGATCCTGGCACAGTTGATGGACCCAAATGGATTCCAGGTTACCGGAAATATCAGTGGAGTGATCTGGTTCTAAACTTTGGAATAGGTTATCCTTTTTAGTCGGATATAAGCCGATCTTGCCTTATATTTGCAGATTCATTAAATTAATTGGTCATGAAAATTCTTGATGTTGTAAAACCCGGTGTTGTTACCGGTAAAGATGTTCAAAAGGTCTTTGCTATTGCCAAAGAAAATAGTTTTGCCATTCCTGCAGTAAACGTTGTCGGCACCAACTCAGTTAATTCAGTTCTCGAAGCCGCCCGTTCAGCAAAAGGGCCGGTAATTATACAATTCTCCAATGGAGGTGCAGCCTTTTGGGCTGGAAAAGCTCTTCCAAATGAAAAGCAGGAAGCTGCAATTCTTGGAGGTATAGCTGGTGCCCGTCATATTCACACCGTTGCAGAAGCGTATGGTGTTCCTGTTATCTTACATACCGACCATGCAGCTAAAAAGCTGCTCCCCTGGATCGATGGATTATTAGATCAGGGTGAAAAACACTTTGAGCGTCACGGAAAACCTCTTTATAGCTCACATATGCTGGACCTTTCTGAGGAACCACTTGTTGAGAATCTTGATATTTGTAAAGCTTATCTCACCAGGATGTCTAAAATGGGTATGACCTTGGAAATAGAATTAGGCGTGACCGGTGGCGAAGAGGATGGTGTTGATAATACCGGTTTGGATAATTCCCTGCTGTACACCCAACCTGAACATGTCGCATATGCTTATTCGGAACTATTAAAAGTAAGTGACCAGTTTACCATTGCAGCTTCATTTGGTAATGTTCACGGAGTGTATAAACCGGGCAATGTCAAACTTCATCCGGCAATTCTAAAAAATTCCCAAGACTATATTGAAAAGAACCTGAAGACCGGATCGAAACCGGTTAATTTTGTTTTCCATGGTGGATCAGGTTCCTCCCAGGAAGAAATCAGGGAAGCCATCTCCTATGGTGTGATCAAGATGAATATTGATACTGATACACAATGGGCATTTTGGGTTGGTCTCAGAGACTATTATGAAAAGAATAAGGGATATTTACAGACCCAGATTGGTAATCCTGAAGGGGCTGACAAGCCAAACAAGAAAAAATATGATCCTCGCGTAGTACTTCGCGAAGGTGAAAAAACCTTGATTTCCAGGCTACAGCAGGCATTTGTTGATTTGAACTGCCTGGATCGACTATAAAAAATCTGATTGAATTTTTCCATTTCGGTTAATGATTGACATCTAATACCGGTAAAAGGAGGTTTATATGACCAAGTTTTACCGGTATCTTTTTACCCGTTCAGAGCTAAGAGGTGTTTTGATCCTGAGCTTTGGTGTGATCGCTATTCGGGTTTTAGCCTATGCTATAATTCCGGTGGCAGAGAATCTTCCGTTAGGTAATCCGGTTTCCGCCAGCCTTGATTCATCAGGACAAGTTCGCAAAAAACCCAGGTTGATTGAGATAAATTCAGCGGATAGTTTAGCTCTCGATGAACTTCCAGGTATCGGTCTGGTTTTTGCGAAAAGGATAATCAAATATAGAGAGATGCTTGGCGGGTATGCTTATCCTGCTCAGCTGAAGGAGGTCTATGGCATGGATACTGGGAGGCTTGCCGGCTTTATTAAGCTGATCAGGATAGATACTTTACATTTGCGAAAGTTAGATTTGAATAAAGCTACATTTAAAGAACTCCTTGCTCATCCTTATCTCGATTATGATCAGGTTAAGGCTATTGTAAGATTCCGAGATAAAAAAGGAAGGCTAAATTCAACAGGTGAACTTTGGGCGGCAGGCGTTTTAGCAGACTCTCTTTGGAAAGGATTATCTCACTATCTTACCGTGGTGGCAGATTCTTCTTTTAAACAGGATAAGATTTTGGTTAAATGATTTTTTTTGTTTTTCTTTGCAGTCCAAATTTCAGTTCACTGAACGTATTAAAAGTAACAAGGTATGATCATTATTCCGGTAAAAGAAGGTGAGAACATAGAAAGGGCTCTCAAAAAATTCAAACGTAAATTTGAAAAAACAGGCGTGGTTAAAGAATTGAGAGCACGCCAGGCTTTTACTAAACCTTCGATTAAAAGACGTCAGGAGTTGCTTCGTGCTGCCTATGTGCAGGGTCTACAGCAGGCAGAAGAGAACGAATAGGCTTTTTAGTGCATTTTTCGATCGACGGATGTCTTTACAAAATTATTGTTATATTTATGTAAAGATTCTGTGTAATGATGGATGCTGTTGATTTGTTTCTCAGGTTTCTTCAGACTGAAAAACGTTATTCCCAATATACACTGCTGGCTTATAAAACTGACTTGTTGCAGTTTGATCGCTTTATCAGAAACAACGGCGCCGGTGATTCCATAATATCATGTACTACCAGGCAAATCCGTAGTTGGGTAATCTCATTACTTGATGAAGGAATGGCGGCTAAATCTGTGAACAGGAAAACCACAACATTAAGAAGATTTTATCGTTTCTGTCAGCAGGAAGGATTAGTCGATAAAAATCCCGCTGCCTTTTTACCATCGATTAAGGCACCAAAGCCTTTACCAGTATTTATGGAAGAGGGTCAGATGCAGAAACTGCTTGAAACTCCGGTTCTGCCAGAAAGCTTTCCCGAAATACGGAACTTAATGATCCTTGAGTTATTATATGGAACAGGAATGAGATTAAGCGAATTAACAGGGCTGAAGGATTTTGATATTGACTCTGACCGTAATCAGATCAAGGTTACCGGGAAAAGGCAAAAAGAAAGGATTATTCCGGTCACTCCTGAGTTGATCGGTTTGGTTCAATATTATATTATAGTGCGAAATCATACCTTTAATGGTGTGGAAGGGGGGACACTTATACTCACTGACAAAGGGCATCCGGTTTATGCCCGGTTGGTTTACCGGGTAGTAAATGAAGCATTAGGAACTGTAACAAGCGCAGAGAGGCGTAGTCCTCATGTGCTTCGTCATACTTATGCCACTCATCTCCTTAACCGAGGTGCCGAATTGAATGCTATCAAGGAATTACTTGGACATGCCAGCCTGAGTGCTACTCAGGTGTATACCCATACTGGTTTTGAGAAGCTGAAACGAGTTTACCAAAAGGCTCATCCAAGAGCCTGATCACTAAAACTTTAGGAGGATATATTATGACGATTAAAATTCAATCCGTTCATTTCGATGCTGACCAGAAACTTCTGGATTTTATCGAGGAAAAAGTCAATAAGCTGAGTCTTTTTGATGACACCATCATTGGAGCAGAAGTAATCCTTCGTTTAGACAAGAATCAGAATACAGAAAATAAAGTTACCGAGATCCGTTTGCTGGTTTCGGGATATGATTTGTTCGCCAAAAAACAATGTAAGTCTTTTGAGGAGGCTATTGATCAGACAATTGAAGCTCTGAAACGCCAGTTATCCAGACAAAAAGGTAAAAAAGAGAGCAGATAGAAAAAAACTCTCTAAAAGTTTTGATGTCTAAATTCCTTGTACTACATTTGCAGACCCAAAACTGGGAATGGGAGAGTTCTTTATTTTTTGACTTTTTCAGACTGAATTTGCCAATGTAGCTCAGTTGGCCAGAGCAGCTGATTTGTAATCAGCTGGTCGGGGGTTCGAATCCCTCCAT
>CAINOB010000072.1 GCA_903851365.1 uncultured Bacteroidota bacterium | reverse complement strand
ATCCGCCCCGTGGCGCTTGGCCGGAAAAACTACCTGTTCGCCGGCAGTCACGATGCCGCTCAAAGGGCAGCGATGATGTATTCGTTATTGGGGACATGCAAAATGAATGGGGTGAATCCCTGGCAGTGGCTCAATCATGTTCTCACAGTTATTCCCGATTGGAAAGCCAACCGGTTGGAAGAACTTCTTCCCCTGGCAAACCGGGAAAATAAAAAATAATCGAATCAAACTCTGAAATTCTTAAAAATCCTGAACGCTCAAGGCCGAAGGGTTACAATGTAAAAGCCCCCTTTCGGAGGCTCAAGTTGAAAAAGCAAACATTATGAAGAATCACAAACTACGATTTCTTCCTTGGCTGTTTCTTAGCTGGTAGCGCCAGTTCCAGGTTGATTTCTGGTCTTACTGCCACCATGCGTGGCACAAGATAAAAGGTGTCTTTTCCAAGTGAAGTAGCTTCCAGGTAAGGAAAACCCTTTTCGAAAAGTGTCCGGATTTTCTCAACCGGCAGGCTCGTATCAGAAAAATCCAACGTGCCATGCCCGGGCACAACAATGCGTCCGGGCAAGACTCCTACCAGTGTGAAATAGTCTGTCCAAATCATGGCTCAGGAACTGCTTCAGTTAGGGGTATGGTACCGGTGTACTCATAAAGGGAGTGCGTCCGATACGCGAATGTCATCCCCAAGCCACGCCTTCCGTCGGTGGTTGAACCGGTACCGGATCCATCACTGGCCTGGAATTTCGCCGAACGAATTTCACAACCCAGCAAATAGAACTGGCCAGCGCTGTCCTGGGCGATCAGGACCAGGTCTTCGTTCTTGGTAGCATTCATGAAACCCAGCAGCTTCTTGTTCAACCCCGGGGCGAACACATGGAGTAGAAATTCATACCCTTTCCCACCCTCTTCTCCGATCACGTTGATGTCCAGCTTGGCTGCATCCTCAGTGGTGTATAGCTCAAACATCCGTTTACCGGGTTTCATCGCAATGCTGCCGGTGGATGAACCGAGAGCATCGAGCGTTAATGGTAATTCGGCATCAACCGGCCAGGTGGCTACATCGGACCAAAGTCCGAAGTAGATCCGCTGGGCGAGTCCTCCGAGGTTTTTACCATCAGTCAGCAATTTTCCTATATCTGCAAAATCCATTGTTTTTGACTTTTTAATTGTGAATCATTCCGATGGTTAACCTCCAATGGGTGGGACAACCGTTTTAATGGCATTGGTCCAAACAGCAGCGTTCATACCAAATCCCAAACCTTCCCACCAATCGCAGAGGAACGAAACCTCACGTTTGCTTTCCTCAATGGAGAATTTGGTTTTGTTGGAGCTTTTCTTGGTCAGGTGCAAGAGATTCTCTTTTGGAGTAGCGAAAATGATGTCGGTTCCGTTCAGGCAGGGCAGTTCAACCACGTTCTGGTTGGTGAAGTCGATGGATTCATCAATTTCCTTGTCACTGGTTTTGAAATAGTATCCGTTCTCGCGCTTGTTACGAAGGTAAAGCTTGCGCCAGGTCTGTGACATGAATACCGACATCGGTATACCCTGGTAAATCTGTGAGATCCCATCCACGAAGGTTTCCACCTGGTCGTAAATGGATTCTTTGGTCAGGGCACCCAGTGGAACCGAGTTAACAGTTTCATTGTCCACTCCGCGCTGCAGCAAGGTAATGAGTCCGTCCATACCGCTACCGGTCACCCCGGATACGCCATTGACAGGTTCGATATATTCACCCTTACCATACTCGAACAGTTCCATATCATTGTTGATCTGGGGGATGTATCCGGATTCAATGAGGAACCTAACCAGCGGCCAGTCCTTGCGGGTCACAGATTCTGAGGTCAGAAATCCGAGCCAGGTTGCTTCGGCATCATCCGGCCAGATATCTTCGTCCACTTTGAAATGGAAGAGTCTGATCTCGTTCGGGGTGATGGCAGCAGCATTGCGCGGGGTCCAACCTTTCTGAAATGGCTGTACAACGTGTGCCAGGGAGAGCTTCGCAAGTTTAAATATAGTGTCATCGGTTTTGATGGGCGTGCAAATTCCGGGGGTGATGAGTCCCTGGGTAAGCATTTTCTTGACACGGGTTTGGTTCTGGCCTGAGTTCTCATAGTAGGCCCCGAACGCGGTGATAATTTCCTGAATATCCATGATTGTTGATTTTTTGGGGATTAGAGGTTAGTATTTTTCTTCCTGCATATGTGGCAGTGCATTGAGCGTTGCCCAGTCCACTCCGTCCGCAGAGGGTGTGATATCATGTGCCGTTTGTACTCCGGCTGGAGCTACGGCAGGCTTTGCGGCCATATGGACCCGTATAGCCTCTATTTTACCTTCAATCGTTGTTGCTGAGGCAATACTCGGATCAATGGCATCAATGGAAGCAATCGCGTTGGTACGATCTGTCACAGCCTGATCCCGGGCGACCACAGCGTTATCGCGTTCGGTAACGATTTGTTGGTTTGCCTCGAGGGCGGTATTAATGACTGCGGCCTGAGTTTCATTCAGGTAAATTCCTTCGTCGGTGGATTCCAGGGAAACCACGGCAAGGAGCGTGTTCAGAGCTGAGAATTGTTTCATGGTAAATATTGAGTTGATAATTTTCTTGATGGCAGTGGTGACCGAAGCAACGATCCCTGGCGAAGGATCCATAATGACAGGGATTGCTTCCAAAGTGTTTTGCATGGTTCCGGGTATCGGCAGCTCCGAAAAATTCAGCATGCTGATCATCTTTTGATTTTGCAGCAGGTTTTCGTTGGTGGCCGGCTCGGATAGTTCATCCACAAATCCCCAGCTCAGGGCTTCTTCAGCATTGAGCCAGGTGTCTTCCTTCATCAGGTCCAAAATCTCGGTGGTTGTTTTCCCTGATTTGCCGGCGTACATTTTTGCCAGCTGCAGGGTGACCTTCTCCAGGAATAGTTTCTGTTTCTCGAGCTCGAGAATGATGGCATCGATATCGTCCGGATTCATATTGCCCCATTCATTCACCCAGGCGAGCGCTTTATGGATGAGATAAAAGGAATTGGAGTTCATGATAATTCTCTTGGCTCCGAGGGTGATCAGGGTTGCAGCGCTGGCGTTGAAACCAGTGAGCTTGATGGTCACGTTTCCGTGGGTCACGAATTGGTCATGAATAGATAATGCATGGTCAACATCACCGCCCAAGGAGGAAATATTTACGATTACTTCCCCTTTGCCCGAGGCTGCCAGAAAGTTTTTGACATAAGATTTGGAGTAACCCCAATTTCCTATAAAGCCATCAATATCAAGTTGTAGTGTACTCATGTTTCTTTTTGTCCGGGTAATGAAAAAGCCTGAGCAACCAAATTAGAGGTTGTCCAGGCTTAGAAAAAGGACAAAAAGGGTCTGAAACCCCCTAAATAAGCGGGTTTCAGGTAGTCATAGCTATATTTAATGGTAAAATCGGAGATTTTCCGGTCACGGTAACGGCCAAATGATTGAGATCCGATAAGTCGGCTCCGGATACCGCCTTGGTGGTCATTCGCATGGGATATTCGCTGCTACCCATCAAAAGGAATTCTCCATTCTGATCCATTGTCAGGACGGCCCAAAGAAGGCTTGAAAGATCTGAAGCAAACTGCCTCCTTTCATACGTGTACTTAGGGATTTTGAAGGACACCGTATTTTCGTAATAGGTACCAGAGGGTGACTGCATCATATCCTGGGTATAGGAACCCGATTGAAAAACAGGAGTAAGTTGCCAGGAATCCAGTGCCCAATTAATGGGGAGTTGCATAATTCCTCTGGGGTAATTATAAAGGAAGGTTGGAATCTTCAGGGATGGAACCAGCCAGATCCTGGCTATCCCCCCGAGGTTGTTTTGTTCTTTTACGAGAGTATTCATTGGAAATGGGGTTGTTTTTAGAAAGTGTCCCTAATTTGTACAAATTGTGCATTAATATTTTTTGGATTTTGTCATAGATCTCCGTATCGAATTCCAGTTCAGAGCGAATAGTGTTCCGATCCAAGTCTTTTTTTATGGACTGGTAGTTCCAGATATCGTCGGGGTAACCATACCGGTCCTGAAACCGCCGGATGCTGGTTGCCAGGCTGCCGGAGATAGCAGTGTCAATGGTGATGGAGGTTCGCATAAATAGCTTGGCTGCCTGCTCAAAGATGGTATTGAGGGCGGTGATATGGATGGGCAGCATTTCCCAGCCATAGCGGTAAAAGTCATGCTCAGAAATAACGAACTCCACCGGAACATCAAGGTATGAATTTGCAAAGCAAGGGTTGATGTTTGGCTTTGGTCTTTTACCGCGCCTGGCAGAAGCCTTACCCTCGGGATCATCAGGAAGATGGAGTGAACTTCGAAACAGGTAGGTGTATGGGGTTGCCTGTGAGTAGAAGTTGACCGGGTCCCCGAAATTCTGAATTAAGAACTGCCTGACATAAGGTTTACAGGGTATTACAATGTATTTGCCTGACTTCATTTTTCAGTGATATTGTATTGCGTTAAGGATTGAAGCGGTTATCCTTGCCGGGTTACCGGTAAGATAGAAGCGGAAAGCCTGCCCCAGCGGGGAACGCCCGAATGAATATCCATTACTCATCGTCCTCCTGAATTAAACTGGGCGGAGCACTTTCAGCCTCCTGGATCTTTAAGAGGATCCGATCCACATGATCCTCGGTGGTTTTAGCCAGCATCAGACAGTTATAATTCCTGACCTTAAAATAGTCCTTTTGCACGGCGCGCATGGCTTTCACAGCAATCCGCAGATCCAAATAAAGTTGATTCATAGGTATATTATTAAACAGATGGTTCCAAAAACTAAGGCAGTAATAAAAGAGAAAAGGCAACCCTTGTTGGTGGCCTCAATTTGTTGGTCAGAATGACCCTGGTTGTCATTTGTCATAGAAGGTTTTCTTAGGGAGGGTTTGATACTTATTTTTATCTGATTTGAAAGGAAATTTCTCTTGGATCGTCATTTCAGAATAATCGCTATTAAACTCAATATTAAACAGATAACCATAATCGATTAATTCTTTGACGGCCAAAATGAACTTTTCTGAATCTTTCAAACTAGCCATCAGCACTTTACAGGGTTCACGATCCTTTAATTGCACAAAAACCTGGTCAACGTATTCCATAAAAAATATTTTTTTCAAAAGTTTTGGAGCGAGGCACCTATTCTCCGTCACATCCGTCACAGGGTTATCAACAATTTGGATATTTCTTAACTCTCTCATATATATCATTTTAATCAAAAATCATATACATAAAGTGGATCAAATCCTGTGATGGAATGTGATGGATGTGACGAGGACTTGAAGTATCGCTTTAGGTAGTGACGGAATGTGACGGGATGTAACGGAAAATAAAAGGTGTTAAAGTGCTGATTCATTGGGTGTGATAAATGTGACGGATGTGACGGGGGTAAAAAAGGTTTAAAAAAGGCTTTCGAGTTTTTCATCTTCCGAAGGATCTCCGGTACCGATGGAAGAATCTTCGCTGGAATTCTCTGTATTCAGGTGAATTTTCAAGGGGTCATAGAGGAAACAAAATGCTCGCTCTGATTTTGTTTTCCACTCCCCTCCAGGTCCCATGGAGGTATCGATAAACCGGAATCTTTTTGTTTTCATCCCGATATACCGGCGGTCTGCCCGGAGGTAGTAAGTAATGGAGTCCAGGGGCAGGATTTTCTCGGATGCCATCTTACCATGCTTGCGGTAAAGCTGGAATATCCTTGACATTTGGACAAAGATCACGTTGGTGGGTTTTGGGAATTGCCGCGCTACCTTCATTTCTTCCGTTTTTATTTCGCCCAGCTTTTGAATTTCAAAATCCACTTTATCGGAGATCACCCCATCGGCAGCAAGGAATACCAGGATATCCCAAAATGTGGATACTTCGTTTGAAGATTTGATTTCCTTGTTTTGAATAAGAATCTGCTGGCAGGACAACTTGACGAGCTGCGCATAAGTAAATGGAACCACGATATCCTCACGGATTGCATGAAAGGTTGCCAGGGGGATCAGCCAATTTCTAAAAATACGATCCTCAATGACCTCGTTTTCTAGTGCTGCGTTCATATCCCGACTGACCTTTTCATAGGAGGCATCGAAATTTGCTTTAAACGTATTGCGGGACCCCAGGATCTGGTTGGTGATATGGGTATTGCCCCGCCCTTCTATTTCTTTCAGTTCATTGAAACGCTTTTTCGCTTTGTCATCATATTCATAGGTATTAAAGGTCAGATAAATGAGCCTGGAATAGAGGGCGATATCGGCGGTAGGCATTTCCTGACCTGAAAGGATCACAGCACAATCCACGGCGGTGGTTTCCTTCTTTTTATCCTTATCCATGTTCATCCGGGTGCGGCCGGTTCCATCCCACAACCCCTTCAGGAATTCTATTTTATCAAACTCTACAGTGTTTTTGTATTCATCGATATGGGTACAGGCATTGGAGAGCTGCGAGACATGGTCTGCAAGGGCGGCTTTCGATGTATTGTTGATGTTCGGCCCTTTTCCCAGCTTACCAAAGAAACTCATGATACTGACCGCTAATTCAGTCTTACCGGCCCCTTTTGGACCAAATAGATTCAAGATTGGAAAGAAGTGAAAGCGGCGTACAATCTGATCCCGGAAGAGGGAGGAAAAGTAAAAGCATAGAGCAATGGAAGCATTATCCCCGAATACACTGATAAGGCGCTGGGTGTAATCGTGTAAAGAAATATCGTTTTTATCCGAGTGGACAAACTGACGTTCTGCGACATACAGGTTCTTTTCCCCTGCGTAAATGGCTGAGAATGCCGGCAACCAATAATTCTTATCCTTATGACTGACGAGTCCATTGGTATCGATTTTGGTAAAGGCATCATTGAATATTCCGTTTCCCCACGAATAGAACCCGTCTTTATGCCAGCCGAGTTGTTTGATTTCTTCGGCGGTTGCAGTTTCCTGATACAGATATCGTTTCAGTTTATTCAGTTCGGTATCAGCCATTTCCCACAAAAAGTTTCCAAGGGATTCAATACATTCCTTGAACCGTCCAAGGGATATCAGGTCTTTTTGTGCCAAATCGATTACCCTGGTAATCCCGAATTCGTTGGTAATGCGGAAAATACGTTTGGCATCGGTAACGCTTTCGATATGGAAAAGTGGTTCCAGGGTAAAGTTGCATCCCCTTTGGATACCCCTGGCTGTGGAAAAGAAGTAGCAATTTTTCTCTGCGTAAAATCCATACTTCTCCCAATCAACGAGGGATACATGAGCCGGGATCTTGGAGGATTCATCCATTTTAACTACCAATGGTATCTCTTTGGTTAGTGCTCCAATCCGATCCGTCCATGCCTTTTTAGGTTTGATTATCCGGCTGACTTGATCGATATACAGTGGATGGAACTCCGGATCCAGTTTAACGATCATATCAGAGATGTCATCAATGGCCCGTTTGATATTGGTCGCGGTCTTTGGTAGGTTACTCCATTCCAGAGTCTTGTATATTATATAGTCCTGAGCTATTTGAGCTTCATAAGTTTTAAATCCCTCAATGATTTTAAAATAGGAATCAGCATCTACCTTTTCATCCTGGTGTGGTAAAATCATCACATTACATGCCATTCCCTCGGAGAGAATCATTTTAGCGGTCCGATCGAGCGATTTAATCCCGGCCGGATCGGTATCAGGAATAATGGTAATTGAACCACAAAGTTCCTTGAGGGATAATAACTGATCCCGGGTAAATGAGGTCGAGGATATAGCCACCGTGTTGGCGATTCCGATTTCATGCAACCGGATAACATCTGCGTTTCCTTCAACCAGGTAGGCTTGCGCTGCTTGCCTTATTGCCCCGGCTGCGAATGCAATGCCGTAACAAAGAGCTGACTTATCATATAGTGGCGTGGCGCGGGAATTGAAATATTTGGGCTTCTCCTTATTTAATGCCCGACCCGTAAATCCCACCACTTTACCATGCGAGTTATGGATAGGGAACATGAGCCGGTTGCGGAAATAGGAAAAATATTCCCCTGGCCGGGTCTTGCTCTCTGAGATCAGACTGGCCTCGAGAAGTATTTCCGTTTTAAAACCGGCTGCGATGGCTGAATCATAAAAATCGTTCCAGGAATCAGGGGCAAAACCAAGTTCGAATTTTTCTATTATTTCCGCGTTCCAACGGGAAAGCGCATAATTGAGAACCTCGATATTGGCCGGGTTTTTCAAAGATTCCCTGAAATAGTGGGAGGCGAAGGATACTGCCACCAGTAAGGATTCCTGATGATCAAGTACGACCTTTTCCTTTTCCGTGACTTGGTGATCGGGTACATCAATTCCGTGTCTGGCTCCGATTTCCTTAATGGCTTCGGGATAAGTACAGGATTTGAGTGACATCACAAAGGAAACAGCGGAACCCTGCTGGCCACATCCGAAGCATTTAAAGTTGTTGTTTTTCGGGAAAACCTTGAATGAGGGGGTCTTTTCTTTATGTAGTGGGCAACAACCTTCCCAGGTGCCGGCATTGTCCTTCAATTTCATGTAGGATTCAATCACCTTAACGATAGGGAGGCTGTTGATTTGATTGATAATTTGGTCGGGTATCATGCGTTCTCGTATAGTTTGGGCAAAAAAGGGTCTTTGTGTCGGTGACACATATCAGAAAAAACAGAATGAGAGGGGTTGGTTTAGTTGACAGAAAACTCACGGATCGTATCCCAGTAAACCGTTGGGTGATCGTGTATTATATGAGCGATACCGGCCAATTGCATGAATACTTTGGTAGCCGTTTCATGGCTGCCCGATGCCTTCCCTGGGATCAGGGCAAAGATATGTTCGCTATGCCGTAGCCAAAAGTTGGCCATTTTGGTATCAGAATCGTAGGTGTAGGCTGATAGATAGCGTTCCAATTCATTAAGGCAGGAATTTATGTATCCTACATTAACATGGGATTTGCCCGTTGCAATGAGGTACCGGCGCTGGGCCATCAGTGATTTAATATAACTGATGGCAGTGATGTGAAATTCAGGATTTTGGATCATGGCTGCGGGTCTGTAAATACAGTTCCAGATCATCTACCAATTGACAGGTAGAATTAAATTCTGTTGGATAATTTTCCTCCTGAAAGAGTACTTCAAAAGAATCCCTTTTGGTTTGAGTTAAGATAGCTAAGTGGGATAAGAGTGCGCGGCGAATAAGTTTGAGTGCGCGGGTGCTGGATGATTTATCGATTACCTGTGCCTGGGGGTCGATTAATGTTTCAATGGGGTAATTCATGATGCTTTGGCTAGGATTAAGCGTTTGGTAGAATCGTGGTATTGCATTAATGTTTTGTAGGCTGTTCCCAGTTCGATCAGGATCAGGTGTAGTCGCATTTCATTAGCGGGGTTGCACGCAGTAAAGGCGTCTTCCAACAACTCAATTCTGACGGTAAGAGCCTTTGCGTGTAAAAGGTTGGCCAGTGGGGCTGTCTGTGAACCGATTTTGAGTGTCATTAATACTGAGCGATAATCCGATCAAGTCGGTTAAGGCAATCTTGTTTAAAGGCTAAATTATCCTCGAGGATCGACAGGCCAGCATCAACGATGCTTTGGTTCTGGCGGGTGCCGGAAAATACGCGGTCGATATAACCGAGAGAAAATCCAGTGGATTTGGCAATAAGTTCCCGGTAACCTTTTGGGAGCAGTGATTTCATGTGGAGAAGGGCTTCGTAGTTCATTAATTGTAAAGAATTTTGAAATAATTGAAAACTATTTGATAAATGTCGTTAAATAGGGGTGTAATTGTCGTGTAAAGTATTTATCTTTGTCCTGCAAAAATAAGGAATTCATCTAAAATTAACTATTCTTTATCATTAATAAAATGAACATTTCTAAAATTAACATTCAAATGCCTGTAGCAACGCGTCTTAGAGATTGGCTCCGAGAAGAACGAATTCCACACAAAGAATTGGCGGAGAAATTAGGATTAACGCAAAGTGCAGTGTCCTCTATCATTAATGGAAGGAATCAGCTAAGTGTGGCCTCTTTTATTAAGATACTGGAAATGTTCCCCGAGCTATGCCCACGATGGATTTTGCTGGGTGAAGATGGGCTCAACCATCATCGGTGCGGAAAGTTTACGGAACCGGTACAAGTCGATCTGTTCAAAGATGAAAAGATTAAAATGCTTGAAAAATTGGTGGACAGCCAGGCTGATTTGATTCAAGTTTTAAAGAAAATGCACGGATAAACCAGACTAACCTTTTTTCACTTAACGCCAATTTTGCATTACGATTAATAACATTTTATTCTCATACAATAAACTCATAACAGAAAGTAAAACAACGAGTTAATCGGGCAAAAAAGGCGAGTACTTTTAAGGGCAAAATAATTAGCACCGCCAAATCACCGCCACAAGATTTTAAAAATATACCCTAACAATTTAATACAGAATTGTATGTCTGAATCCAGCGTAATCCCAGCTGGATCACACCAATATAGCTAACCCTCATTAACTTTCTGTTGGTGAGGGTTTTTTATTTCAGTTTCCAGATATATCGGTAATTAAACCTTCTGTTTGGTGCGGCATCTCCATTGGTGCATAGGGATATTGGATCCTTGAGGTCGGTAGGATGATCGCACCACTTAAAATCGAATGAAATTTTATTTGCGGTCAGACACAGGAGTTCACGGGGAATTGCCATCTCCATCTTACTGCCCTTACAGGCATAACTGATCCTGGCTTTCTCTTTCCAAGGGTTATCAGCATTCGAAGGATCATAAGCCATCACCGTGGTCGTTTTCTGGTCAATAACATTTTTATTTATCAGGTAATCGTAACCATACCATCCGGTTAATGGATTCTGATCGGCATCAATCAAAAGTAACATCCAGTTCTCTCCGGTATATTCACTGATTGGCTGGTCGGTTGAAACTGAGAAATAAATCTCTTTCTTATCAACCGCAACCTTACAGTTCAGTAAATCATTTCGTCCGGAATTATTGATGAAATGAAGTCCGCCATAGCCATTGTAATCCCTGTGAAATGTATCGCCTTTGGTATCCCGGAATTCATTTGTCACCGCATTCCAGTCTGAAAAATCTCCGTCAATCCTGATCTTTATTATCCCTTTTGATTCTGGTAAGGGCCTGACACCTTTGTACCGACGAATATTCTGGGCCATCTGCATATAGTAGTTATCGGTATAGCCATCCTTCATGGGTTCAATGCAACGATTGAACTCAGCATTGTACTGATCAACAAAGTAATAAAGACTTTTCCTTCGCATAAATGGAAATGAAACTCCATTTCGTGGAGGATACTTGCCCGCACACCATTCATTCCAGTCATTAAGATAGATAAATTGAGGATCAGCTTTGAGTGCTTCATTCCATCGATCCTGGAAATAGATACCATAACCTTCAGGGTGCTTAACTGTTTTTCCCAGCCAGGGAACAAAGGCTGAATCCGGAAGATCGAATCCATTTAGAACGGGCTCACCGGATTCCCGCGTCCATGATTTACCAACAAGGCCTGATGGATGCTGGGCCGGAGTAACCGCAGCTTCCTCTCTTTTACCCAAATGCAGCGAGACAAGATTCATGGGATCCAAACCCTTTACTTTTGGATCACCGAGATCATATCCGAAACTCCAGTTGTCCTCGGTGCCCACAAACCGTTCTCCCGCCCATTGATAATATCCCCACCACATATTCCTCAGGGTAAAGTACTTTTCAACCTCAGGGGAATAGTCTCTGGAAGCTCCCTTTATTCCTTTGCTATTGGCATCCACCTCAGGATTCTTATTATAAAGCAATAATGGCTTTCCATCCCAGTAAAACCAGAGATCTTTAAACCGACCAGGAGTATATATCTTATCGTATAAATCCTGAACCACCTGGATTACCTCTCCATTAAAAGCCCAGAAGCAGAATTGGGGAACCTTATTTCCTTCTGATACCATTTTCTGCATGGTGGTAAAAACCACTTCCCATTCATCCCAATATCGGACAGCATTAGTCACATCCATGATCAGCACATCAACTCCTGCATCTGTGAGCATCGACATATCATTCCGGATAATATACTCATCCTTACTCAGAAAATAGCCTGATTCCGGCTCACCCCAATGAAAAGAGCTCTCCGTCCATAATGGATGACTGGGATTGTACCGAGCATTGGTGTCCCCTTTCAGCACCTTGGTTACATCAGCATTATAAGGGCTTTTCATGGCAGCCAGATTATCACTATGCCAGGTGATATAAAATATTCCGACCACTCTCCGCTGATCATTTTTTACCGGACCTGCTTCAGCAATGGATGGCATTTTTCGATTCAGGGCGTCGGTCCCAACCCAGGTATCAGAATAAAGATCTCTTATACCTTGTTGAGCAACAGATTGTTCGGTACAAAGTTGAAAAATCATTGTAGCTGTCAAGATTAATGACAATCCACCTGTTCGTTTAATACCACTGAACATCATAGAGTATTTTAGTCCTCAGTAAATCGGTAAATATCTCCGGATTTAGTTTTAAGTGTTACCAACCCGTCCGGATCAATATTTGCTTTCTTTCCATTTATACAGATTGATCTCCATGGACTTAGCAACTTGAGTTCCCTTCCGGCGCTGCTTTCAATAATCGCCACTGTAACCCGCCCGCCAACAAAGTCAGCTGATACAGTGAATCCACCCTGAGCCCTGAGACCATTGAAGCTGGCATTTCTTTCGGAGGGCCAGCAAGGAAACAAACGAATCTTATTATCAACACTTTGCAAAAGGAATTCATCAATCAAACCGGCGATACCCGTCATTTCACCCATATAGGTCCCATGTTGATGTCCCTGCCATTCAAACAGCCCATTCGGAAGCTCCCTGGAAGCAAACCAATTTCTGGCATCTGTGACCGCTTCAGGCATGGATAGTCGGGCTTTGGCGATATTAAACATCACATTGGAGTTATTGAAATTATGCCGTGTATTTTTAATCGTTCGTTTTAAAAGTTCTTTTTCAGTTTCATTCGAAAACCAGGTCACCTGGTCGCACGGGAAAACTGGTGAGGCTGGAACCGTAAGGTTATGTACCTTAACTTCATTGTATTTACATCCTGCCCAATCTACAATTATGGACTCTCCGGAATCATTCAGGGCAGTTGGATAATCTGGAAGCAGGTTGTAAAATTTCTTGCATTTTAAGGCGAGATCCTCATCTGCTTTCAATTCTGATGAAGACTGAATCATAGCATTGAAAGTGTATCGTATATATGCGATATCAAATGGACAATTATAAATGCCCACTTCTCCATGCTCCGGACTATATGATGGGCCCAGTAATATTTTCCCTTTTTCGTCCACTTTACATTTTTCCATAAACGAAACATAAAAGAGGGCGCTTTCCCTGATGATCGGGTAAATTTTAGATCTCAGGTAGCCGGCATCAGGATTGCAAAGGTGCATTTGCCAGGCATTCTGAACATTCATGGCGGTTGATCCAATGGTCAGTCCCCATGGATTCATCGACATTTGTCGTTTGTTAATGCTTTTGGATAAAGCTGGGTCCGGCTCATGCAGGAAGGAGGAGATCGGGCAATACATCCCATCACAATCATACGTTGCTCTGGCAAGGAATTTGAACCTCGGTATCATATCATTAAGATAGGATATCCATGGATCCGCGAGCTCACCGTGATTGGAAGCAGGTAATGGCCAGAATACCTGCCACGAATTATAATTATGATGAAAGTCGGAATGCCAGGGAGTGTTGTCCGTAGCAAGCGGTGCCATCAGATTCATTGGCGAAGTTCCTGGCTTGCAGACATTCCCGGCAAAATAGATCATACGATACCACCAGCGCTGCATAGCGGTGTCGAGATCGGAAGAGCACACGTCT
>CAINOB010000071.1 GCA_903851365.1 uncultured Bacteroidota bacterium | reverse complement strand
GACAATTCGACAATTCGACGATTCGACAATTCGACAATTCGACGATTCGACAATTAGACAATTCGACAATTAGACAATTCGACAATTCGGGAATTCGACAATTTGACAATTCGACAATTCGACAATGAGAAAATTCGGGAATGGCATTTTAACAATTAAAATGACTAATTGACTGATTTTTGATGAGTTTTTGAAGTTCCTATTATCTTCGAAATGACCTTCTTGATAGGTTCCAAATCATTCAAAAGATATTCAGTATCAGGGAGCTTTTTTGATCTCTGGCAAAGTAACAGCCAATACTCAGTCTCATCTGCCTCTTTAGCTGCAATTTTGAATTTGTGAATGAAATCTGCCTTGCTTTCTGCATTTTGGGCTTCTCTGGTATTAGCGCCAATTGAAGTGCCAGATTTAAATAGTTGATTTGAAAGAGCGAATTTTTTTAAATTATCAAGTTCATCGTAGAATTCTATGATTTTCAATGCGAATTCAAAAGTCAGATTAATAATAACATTATCTTTAAATTCATTTTTCATTTTTACATTCTGAATATTAGCATTAAAAAAACAACGCACACTATTATAAATTTAACCCAAATTTTCTTCAAAAACGAATCTTCATAACAACAATTCAACTCTAAGTCACATTGTCGAATCGTCGAATTAACTAATTGTATCAATGAAACACTACGCAAGAAACTCCGAACTCGAAATTGCCGTCCGCCAGCCGGGAGCAGAACTACTGTCCATTAAGTCACTGAAGAGTGGCATCGAATACATGTGGAGCGGCGATCCCGCAGTGTGGAACAGCACAGCACCGAATTTGTTCCCTATTGTCGGTGGTCTTCGAGATAATACTTTCATTTGGAAGGCTGAGAAATATATCCTACAGAAACATGGATTTATTCGCGAAAATCCGGCAGTTTCACTGACCGGGATAACGGCTGACTCGCTGACATTCGGACTGACCACTAGCAAAGAGACGCTTAAAATCTATCCCTTTGAGTTTGAATTCAGCATCAGGTATGAGTTGGATGGAACGAAAATCAGGGTAAGGAAGGTGGCAAAACTCAGCCCGAAAATAATAGTCCAGGAGAGCGGGCCCCAGAACATCACATTATCGCCGCCGACGTGAATATGCGGATTCAGCTGGGTGAAAAAGGATACAAAGTTCAGGTTCAGCCCGATGGCAAGGGGAACCAGTCCGAGGATGGTAGCAGATGCAGTCAGGATTACCGGGGTCATACGGATCTTCCCGGCCTGGACAATGGCTTCCCTCGTCTTATAACCCCGCTCCTTCAGTGTGTCAATAAACTCCACGATCAGGATACCGTTACGTACCACAATCCCCCCTAAGGCGACAATTCCCAGCCCGGTCATGATGATTGAAATACTCATGTTGAATATCACGATTCCCAGCAGGACTCCGATGACACTGAAGAAGACTTCACTCAGGATGAGGAGTGTTTTGCTCAGTGAATTGAACTGGGAAATCAGGATGAAGAAAATCAGCCCGATGGCAATCATCATGGCAAAGGATAAGAAACTGGCAGCTTCCTGCTGATCCACTTTCTCACCGGTCAGGCTGATTTCAACACCATCAGGTTTCGGGAAAGCAGCAGCCAGTTTCGTGATCTGCGGCACTATGTCATTGGCCGTGTAGCCCGAAAGCACCTCACTCGAAATGGTGATGATCCGTTTCAGGTTCAGGCGTTTTATCCCGCCATAGGTGTCGGAATATTGAATGCTTGCGACGGCCGAAAGCGGTATAGAACGCAGCTGGCCTGAATTCATGTCCCGATAGGTAATCTTGGTATTCAAGAGATTATTGATGTTGTCGCGGGTAACTTTGGAGTATTTCAGCTGAATGGGATATTCATCTTCACCCTCCTTGTATTTGGATACCTCCAGCCCAAAAACAGCCGAACGAATCTCCAACCCAATCTGCCCGGTTGAAATCCCTTCAATGTTTGCCCTGGTGCGGTCGACCTTCAGTACGATTTCGGGTTTGATGGCTTCGAAGTCCATCTTCAGTTCTTCCACTCCGGGAACCTGGATGGAATCGAGGTAATTTTTAAAAGCCTCCGCTTCCTTGATCAGGTCATCCAGGTTTTCAGCAGTAACTTCAATATTAATCGGCTTTCCGGTGGGAGGGCCCATGGCATTCTTGGCTACCGTGATCTCAGCCCCGGCAATGCCTTTTACCGCATGCCTGAATTTATCCAGGTAATCCGTGGTATTTATTCCTGCCTGCCTGTTTTTGTATTCCACAAAATTAACCGTGACTTTCCCCTTCTCAGAGGAAGCCGTCCTGTCGAACATTCCTCCTTCACCTGCACTGGCAGCCACATTGGAGATAATGGACTCCACATTGGGATTATTTTTACCCAATACCCCGTTAATCCTTTTTTCCACCACTTTTGTGACCGAATCGGTCACCTTCTGATCAGTCCCTACCGGTAACTTGATAAATACATTGATGGTATTCGGCATGTTATCGGGGAAGAATAACACTTTGGGCTTCCTCAGGCCTACCAGGAAAAAGGTAAAGAAAAACAGAAAGATAATCCCGGCAAGCAGGATGTACGGGGTTTTTCCTTTCAGGAAGAAACGCAGCTGACGGTCGTAAAACTCCATGAGATAAGGCCAGGCTTTCTCCTGCCACCAGTTAATCATCAGTTTAAGCACCAGGTGATAGAACAGTACCATCATTGCGGCAAAAACAAACAGGTTTCCTATCCCGAAGGCTATTTCCGACCTGCCAACAGCAAATGCCAGGTATCCGGGGACAGAAATTCCCAGCAGCACTAAAACGGTTCTCCACATCCTGCGCTTTGAGCGTTGTTTATCCGGCTCATCATATTCATGACGCATGAAAGAAGTTGCGAATACCGGGTTTATGATATAGGCTACGAAAAGAGAGGCGAAAAGCGTTAAAATGAGGGTCACAGGCATGTAATACATGAACTTCCCGACAATACCGGGCCAGAAAGCCAG
>CAINOB010000070.1 GCA_903851365.1 uncultured Bacteroidota bacterium | reverse complement strand
GGAATGGATGTAGCTAAATACAAGTTAGATAAGGAATAGTACAATGAGACACGGTGATAAACAGAATAATTTAGGGAGAACGGCCTCTCATCGCGATGCTATGTTAGGCAACATGGCCAGTTCCCTGATCAAGCACAAAAGAATTAGTACCACGGTTGCAAAAGCAAAAGCTCTTCGGAAATTTGTTGAGCCATTAATCACTAAGGCTAAAGAAGATACAACGCATTCGCGTAGAACTGTTTTCAGCTATTTAAGCGATAAGGATGCTGTTACCGAACTATTTCGTGAAGTAGCCCAAAAGATCGGTGACAGACCAGGTGGATATACCAGAATTTTAAAGACTGGAACCCGCCTCGGCGATAGCGCTGAGATGTGCATTATTGAACTGGTTGACTTTAATGAAGCAATGCTCTCAGCCAAAGCTGAAGTAAAAGCGAAAACTACTCGCCGCTCAAGAAAAGTTGCTCCAAAATCAACCGATGAGGTTACTGCTGTTGCTACTGAAAAGAAACAAGCAGCTAAACCAGCCAAGAAAAAAGTAGAGGTTGCCCCAAAGCTGGATGAAGTCTCAACTGAAGAAAAAGTTGATGCTGAAGAAGCTACAGAGGAAGTGAATGAATAAATCACCTTTCATCTGACAAGATATAACCCGGGTAATCAATATCCGGGTTTTTTTTATCTTGTAGGTTTAATGTAAGGATCTTAATGAACTTATCAGGATATATTAAGAAGTTGGATAAATCCAGCGAACTGATTCGAATAGATGCACTTGTATCACCAAAGCTTGAAATTACCGAAATTGCTGATCGCTTTTCAAGTTTGGCTAATGGCGGAAAGGCTCTTCTTTTCGAAAATAACGGAACTGAATATCCCGTACTTATAAACTCCCTTGGTTCAGAGAATAGAATTAAAATAGCTTTTGGCGGTCGTTCCCCTGACGAACTTGCGTCAGAAATGCATGAAATGATTGCAATGCTAACTGGGGGGAATTCTGGTTTTGGAGGTAAATTTAAAAAGCTTCCCCTTTTCGGCAAAGCATCCAGATGGATTCCGAAAAGAGTAAGAGGTAGAGGGGAGTCGCAGGAAGTTGTTGATACCACCCCTGATTTGAATAAACTACCAATTTTGACATGTTGGCCATTCGATGGTGGCCCATTTATCACTTTGCCTCTGGTTCATACGGTAGATCCTGTTAATGGGAATCCAAATCTGGGTATGTACCGAATGCAGGTTTTCGATAAATGTTCAACCGGTATGCATTGGCATATGCATAAAACCGGAGCTCGTCATTATGAGGAGTACAAACGATTAGGAATAAAAATGCCTGTAGCTGTCGCTCTTGGTGGTGATCCTGTTTATACTTATTGCGCTACTGCTCCCTTACCTGATGGAATAGATGAATACATACTGGCTGGTTTCATCAGGAACAAGCCTGTTTCGCTGGTTAAATGTATTACCCAGGACCTTTGGGTTCCTGAAGATTGTGATTTTATTCTGGAAGGATATGTCGACCCGATGGAACCATTAAAAGTTGAAGGTCCGTTTGGGGATCATACTGGCTTTTACTCCCTTGAGGATGAGTTTCCTGTATTTCATCTTACTGCCATTACACATAGGCGAAAAGCTATCTATCCTGCAACTATCGTTGGTATACCTCCTCAGGAAGATGCCTGGCTAGCGTGGGTAACGGAACGATTGTTCAAGCCAATGATTAAAATGGCCCTGGTACCAGAACTTACAGATTTTCATTTACCGATCGATGGAGTTGCCCATAATCTTGTTCTTGCCCGAATTAATCAATCCTATCCGGGACAAGGAAGAAAAGTGCTTCATACCTTATGGGGAGCTGGACAGATGATGTTTTCGAAGTTTATTATTATTACCTCCGAAGGTCCCGATCTAACTGATTATTTTAATCTAGCCAGTTATATCTCTGGTCGGGTAGATCCTGCCCGTCATATTGAGAAAGCTACGGGACCTCTTGATATCCTTGATCATGCGTCTAGAGAGCCAGCTTTTGGGGGAAAATTAGGTCTTGATGCCACTGGGCCGGAAATCAATTCTTCAGTGATTTATTCTGAAGAATTAAATCAACAAAATATTATCGCTTTTCGTTCGCAGCATCCCCAGATTATTGACATGAATCTGCAATGGTTGAAATTTGGGATATCAGTTGGAATGATCACTGTACGTAAGATTTATTCAGGTGCAGTTAAAGATATCGAAGATGAGATTCGCTTATCAGAGTATTTCCATGACGTTAAATTCTGGGTCATTCTTGATGAATGGGCCAATTTAACAGATATTCATCAGGTGATTTGGCTAACAGGAAGTAATGTTGATATTCAGTCTGATGTTAGAATCTTTCCTTCAGCGAATGGAATAGGTTCCGGAATTATGTTTATGGATGCGACTATTAAGTCAAAGGATTTAGATGGGTTTCAGAGACCATGGCCAAACCCCACTCTGATGGACCCCAATACTATTAGTGAGGTTGACCGAAGGTGGCTTGAATTCGACGCTGGAGCCCTTATTTTGTCCAGATCTGCAAAATACTCAAGGTTCTATCGAGAAGGAGCAGTAAAGCTGAGCTAATAGGTTTAATTTGCCTTATGCCCGCTTTCGAATTCTTTGACCCCTTTGTCGAGAAAATCAATGAAGGAGTCAATATTTAAATCATAAGAACGGGTAGGGATCAATAGATTTCCATCAGTATCGAGCAGTGCATACTGTGGCTGTGTATTTTGACCGAAACGGGTTATCTGGAAATCCTGGTTCTTTTTTCCCAGAGTTTTCTTAATTTTTCCATCATAGGTTGATGTTACCCATTCGGATTCAGGAAGTTTAATGACTTTGTCATCAACGTATAAAGCTACTACTACAAATTTCTGTTGCAACCTCTGTAAAACGCGAGGATCAACCCATACCCTTTGTTCCATTTCTCGGCAGTTAACACATCCGTGACCGGTAAAATCTATAAACACTGGTTTTTTTTGAGCCTTTGCACAGGCCAAAGCCTGGTCATAATTGAAATAGCCTTTTAAATCGTGAGGTAGGGTAAGAAGGTCAGAATATTCTGGTTTTTCACAGAGAATGTTATCGGATTGTCCAGAATTAACAACGGTTTGTACATTTTCCCTAATTAGGTGTTTCAGATCAAAATCGCTTGATGTTTCAGGAGGGAGGTATCCTGCCAAGGCTTTTAACGGAGCACCAATCATTCCAGGTATCATGTAAACAACAAAAGTTAAAGTGATTATTGCTAATAATAGCCTAGGAACACCAACATAAGGGACATCACTGTCATGTTTAAACTTGATTTTACCCAATAGGTAAAATCCCATTAACGTGAAAATCACTATCCAGAAACCAAGGTAGACTTCGCGGTCTAAAATTCCCCAATGATATGTTTGATCAGCTATACTTAGGAATTTCAATCCTAGCGCAAGCTCAACAAACCCCAAAATTACCTTAACGGAATTTAACCAGCCACCTGATTTCGGCAATGAACTTAGCCAGGATGGAAATATTGCGAATAATGTGAAAGGCAGTGCAAAAGCGATCCCAAAACCAAGCATACCTACAATTGGCTGAAGTATTTGTCCTCCCGCAGATTGGACCAGCACAGTTCCGACGATAGGACCAGTGCATGAAAATGAGACTAAGACCGTTGTAAAGGCCATAAAGAATGGGCCACCCACACCACCTTTATCCGCTTGCTGATCAGATTTGCTAATCATCCAGTTTGGTAGATTTATCTCAAACATGCCAAAAAACCAAGCTGCGAAGAAGAGGAATATAAGGAAGAATAGGACATTGGGAATCCAATGAGTACTTAAAAAGTTAGCTATTCCAGGACCGAAAGTTATAGCAACTATTGTCCCAATGACTGCAAATATTGCAACGATTGAAATCCCAAAAAACACAGCTTCAAATAATGATTTCTTTCTAGATTTCTCACCATGCATAAAGAAGGATACTGTCATCGGTATCATTGGGAAAACACAAGGGGTGAGTAATGCAATCAAACCGCTGCCAAAGGCGATCCAGAAAAGCTTCCATAGGCTGCGAGTGGAACCGGATGAGGGAGCTTTATTTTCGATTGTTGTTGGTTTAATCGTAGCGGGTGCTACCTTACCATCGGGGATGATCTGTCGAATTTTTTCAGAAGTATTTGCTGAAGTTGCTGATTTCTCGATAGTAAAAGAAAAATCCGCAGAACCGATTGAACACTCGTGGTCGTCACATGTTTGGTAATCGGCGGTTCCTTTTACTACGAATCCTGCTTTATTAACGATCTGTATTATCTGAACAAATTTAGCCTCCATGGCAAAATAGGTCACCTTCATTCCAAACATCTTATCGAATTCTTCTGTGGCCTTTGTAATTTCTACCACCTTATTAATTCTTTTATAATCAGATGATGGTTCAAATGAAAAAGCCATTGCCTGAACAGGTGAAGCCACGGTTTGGTTGTACATATGCCAGGATGGTTCGATTGTAGCATTGAAATGCAACTCATAGATACTATCATTGACAGGTTTTACAGAGTATGTCCATGAAACCGGATCAACCATCTGGGCGTTTGAAGAAAGGAAAGTGCCCATTAACACACAAAGTGTCAACAAGACAAATAGTTGGTTCTTCTGCTTGTACATAATCGAAGGAATAATATTTTTCTTAGATAACGAATTTCTCGCCATTTTGATCGAGGAATTCATAATTCAGAATGCCAAGATTTGGATCTGACTTGATTTTTAGCCAGTTGCGATGCTTAAAGGACCATTTCATGCGAATGGATGGAAATCCGAATAGGAGGTAAGCAGCCAGATACGGATGCGCCTTTAAGGTGAGTTTTGGCTTTGGAAATTTATCCAAAATGTATAAGAATTGATTTAATACCTGGTCAAGTACCAATATACTTGGTGTGACTTCACCTGTTCCACTGCATGTTGGACAAGTTTCCATGATCTGAACGTCCATTTCCGGTCTGACCCTTTGTCGGGTTATCTGTATCAGCCCAAATTTACTTACAGGTAAAATGTGATGTTTGGCACGATCAGCTTTCATAGCCTCTTTCATCCGTTCCCAAACTTTTTGCCTGTTATCAGCCTTAACCAGATCAATAAAGTCTACTACAATTATGCCCCCCATATCCCTGAGGCGAAGTTGTCTGGCAATTTCGTCAGCAGCTGAAAGATTAACGTCAAGGGCGTTGGTTTCCTGATCATTAGCGGATTGTGACCGATTACCGCTGTTCACATCGATTACATGAAGGGCTTCAGTATGCTCGATAATAAGGTAAGCACCGCTTTTGTATGAAACAGTTTTTCCGAACAGCGTTTTTATTTGTTTGTCGATTCCGAAATGTTCGAAGATGGGTGTATTCCCGGAATAGTACTTAACGATTTTCTGCTTTTCGGGCGCAATGGTTACAATATAATCTCGGATTTCACGATAAAGTGACTGATCATTAACAACGATACTGTTAAATGATGGATTCAGAATATCCCTTAATATTGCTGATGTTCTGTTTAATTCACCTAAAACGAGCGATGGTGGTTCGATGGATTTAATATCCTGAAATATTGATTCCCACCTTTCAACGAGTGACTTCAATTCAGCATCAAGCACAGCTACTTTTCGTTCTTTAGCAACTGTTCTGACAATGACACCATAATTCTTTGGTTTAATCGAAAGAATCAATCGCTTCAGTCTGTCGCGTTCTTCCTCGGATTTGATTTTTGTAGAAACCGAAACCTTATCTGAAAACGGCAGCAGAACCAGATTTCGACCAGCAAGTGATATTTCACTGGTTAAGCGTGGACCTTTTGATGCTATAGGTTCTTTTGCAACCTGAACAAGTATGACTTGCCCAGCTTTTAAAAGATTGGCGATCTTTCCATGCTTATCTATATCAGGATCGGTCCTGAACTTATCCAGGATAGGGATCTTAGTCTTACGGTTCAGAGCCTGATTCAGGTACTTGGTCAAAGACTGAAATTGCGGCCCAAGATCGAGATAATGAAGGAACGCATCCTTTTCATAACCGACATCCACGAAAGCAGCATTCAAACCTGGCATGATCTTCTTGACCTTGCCCAGGTATATGTCACCTACCGAAAACTGTATGTTGGATTTTTCCTTGTTAAGTTCAACCAGCTTTTTTTCCTCAAGCAGCGCTATAGCTATTTCACTTGTGCTGGCATCGATAATCAGTTCATTACTCACAACTCGTTATTTCTTTGGGGAGAAGAGTAAATGGAGATAATGCCTTTCCAATAAACAGCATAAACCTAAAGAGATACTCCTTAGGTTTATGCTATGCAAATTTATCGAAAGACTATTTCTTTTTTTTGTGGCGATTTTTCCGCAAACGTTTTTTACGTTTGTGGGTTGCCATCTTATGTCTTTTGCGTTTTTTTCCGCTTGGCATGATAAACTCAATTTGTTAATAAGGAACTACTTTTTCTTTCTAACCTGGTCTTTAACCTTGGCTACGAAAGTTTTTGCCGGTTTAAAGGCAGGAATAAAATGTTGAGGAATAATAATGGTTGTATTCTTTGAGATATTCCGTGCAGTTTTTTCGGCTCTTTTCTTAACGATAAAACTACCAAATCCCCTCAGGTATACATTATTACCATTCATTAACGAGGTTTTTACGGTACCCATGAAGGCTTCAACCGTCTTCTGTACAGCAACTTTCTCAATGCCAGTGTTCTTGCTGATTTCGTTTACAATGTCTGCTTTAGTCATCGCTATAAATACTTTAATTATCAACTAATTACAATTGTTCGCAAATATATATCTTTTTCTTAAATATTCTTTCGATTGAAAAATATTTTTTCTTTTTTTTCCATTTCGCTGGTAAACATGCATATATATAGGATAGGAATAGACCAGGCCGGTCAAAGCATGTTTTAGCGTTTTGTAACTTGAGAATAGTTCGTATTTTTAATCAACAATTAATTTTTATCCAAATGTCTGTAAATAAAGCAATTCTTATTGGAAATGTTGGGAAAGACCCGGAGGTTCGTCACCTTGAAGGGGGTACGTCAGTGGCCCGTTTCACTCTTGCTACTTCCGATTCCTACAAAAATAAGTCAGGAGAGATAGTCAAAAATACTGAGTGGCATAATATTGTTGCCTGGCGACAGTTGGCTGAGATTGCCGAGAAGTATATCCGTAAGGGGAGTCAAATCTATGTCGAGGGGAAAATAACCAACCGTCAGTATGATGATAAGGATGGCAATAAACGGTTTATCAATGAGATCGTTGCCGATAATATCCGGCTTTTGGGCAAAAAAGAGGATTCATATTCACCACCTTCTGCTGTTGGATCTGCTCGAACAACTACCGACCCTATGTCGGTTAATTTGCCGGAAGAACCGGATCAGGCAACTGAGGGGGATGATTTACCTTTTTAAATTGAAAGAATAATAAATTGAATCTTGGCCTGATCATCGAATTACTGGTCATTCTGATTTTATTGGCAGCTTCTGCTTCGATATCCGGGGCAGAAGTTGCTTTTTTCTCGCTTGGACCAAATGAGCGAAATCAACTGGATCTTAAGAACTCCAAGTCAGCTGCCAGAGTATTGAACTTACTGGTAAAGCCCGAGGACCTTTTGGCAACTTTATTGGTTTCTAATAATCTGGTTAATATGGGGATAGTTATTTTATCAACATGGGTAACTGATGCTTTGCTGACTTTTTCAGGCCATCCCGTTTTGAAATTTATATTGCAGGTAATCCTTATAACCTTTGTGATATTGCTAATCGGAGAGGTGCTTCCTAAAATTTATGCAACACGTCACTCTTTACGCTTGTCCCAAATAATGTCGGTGCCTATTTCTACGTTGGAAAGGATACTCCGTCCCTTAAACAGAGTATTAATCGGATCTACCTCAATGGTCAGCAGAAGGCTTAAGGATCAAAACTCTCCTTTGACAATGGATGAGCTATCAGAAGCACTTGTGCTCACTGGGCAAGAATTGGTTGAAGAGGAGAAAATTCTAAAGGGCATCGTAAGGTTTGGAAATATTGAAGTTGGAGAGATCATGAAGCCAAGGGTAGATATTTTCTCACTAAATATCAATGATCCTTTCAGAACGATTTTTAATTCCGTAATTGAATTCGGATATTCCAGGATTCCCGTCTTTCAAAAGGACATTGACGATATCAGAGGTATACTATATATTAAGGATCTTTTATCGCATGTTCAAAAAACGAATTCTTTCAGTTGGCAAACCTTGATCCGTCCGGCTTTCTTTGTTCCGGAAAATAAGAGAATCAGTGATCTGCTCCAGGAGTTCAGACAAAACAAAATGCACATGGCAATTGTTGTGGATGAATATGGGGGAACTTCAGGTTTGATTACGCTGGAGGATATATTGGAGGAGATTGTTGGGGAAATCCGCGATGAATCAGACGAGGAAGATTCAATGATTCAAAAAGTAAGTGAAAAAACTTATCTGTGTAATGGGAAAGCGTCTCTGAATGACTTAGTGAAAGCTCTTGGGTTGGATGAGGATTATTTTGATGAGTTTAAAGGTGGGGCTGAAACTCTTGCCGGTTTAATCCTGGAGCTAAAAGGTGAAATTCCGGAGCTTGGAACAAAGATACAATTGAATTATCTTACGTTTGTGATAAAGAACCGCGATGATCGGAGAATCAAGGAAATAGAAATAATGATCCACGAAGAAAAATGAAATCCGGCCAATTAATAATGATGGTCTTGACGGTTTTTTTTGCTGCAATTGCAGGATGCAAACCTGATTATAGTCCGAAACCGAGAGCTTATTTTAGGATTGATCTGCCAACAAAGCAATATCAGCATTTGACCGAGGGATATCCATATAGTTTTGACTATCCGGTTTACGCTCGAATTAACCAATATCAAGGACAGTGGAAAAATACTGATACTGCTGATTATTGGATCAATGTTGAAATACCGCAATTCAGAAGTCGACTGCACCTGACTTATAAAACAGTCAGGAATAATTTGAAAGACCTCATTGAAGATGCCCATAGTTATGCTTACAAGCATAGTGTCAAAGCTGATGCTATTATTCAGTCGGAATTTAGTAACAGAGAAGCAAGAGTATATAGTGTTTTATTTGATATTAAAGGAAATACAGCATCATCAGTGCAATTTTATGCAACTGACAGCATCAGGCATTTTCTAAGGGGTGCCCTTTATTTTGATTGTGAACCAAATAAGGATTCTCTGGCACCAGTCAAGGATTTTCTTCGTGCTGATATTGAAAAGATGATAGAGACTCTTAATTGGAGAAACCTGCCTATAAAATGATACTTCCTCAAATAAATGACCTGAAAGGGAAAAAGAAGGCATTTGCCTGGCTGATTGATCCGGATAAATATTCCGTAGAGAATATCAGCTCACAGATCAGTTTAGCCGAGTTATCAGGTGTGGATTTTATTTTTGTTGGAGGTAGCCTGATTCATAACCATGTGGATGAATTGATAATAAAGGTTAAATCTCTATCAAAGATTCCAGTAATTTTATTTCCTGGATCACCTCTTCAACTTAGTCCTGATGCCGACGCCATATTGTTTTTATCACTTATTTCCGGAAGAAATCCAGAATACCTAATAGGAAACCATGTGGTTGCGGCGCCTTTTTTGCGAAAATCCGGGGTAGAGGTTATTCCAACTGGTTACATCTTGATCGATGGGGGTCAGCAAACGTCAGTTTCCTATATGAGTAACACGCAACCCATACCTGCAGACAAACCTGACATTGCTCAAGCTACGGCAATGGCTGGAGAGATGCTGGGTTTGAAAGTGATATATATGGATGCTGGAAGTGGAGCGATAAATAGGATATCGAAAACTATGATATCGGTTGTTGCAAACGAAGTCAAAATACCCCTTGTCGTTGGGGGAGGGATCCGTACCCAATCAGATGTTAGAGATGCCTATTCTTCAGGTGCAGATGTGGTTGTGGTTGGAAATGCCGCTGAAGCCAATTATAATTTGCTGATCGATATGATTGCGGAGCGTGACCGATTCAATATCTGAAAAGCGAATAATCAAGGCCTAGCTCAAAACTAGGTAGGTCATTCCCTGATTTAATCTTCATAAGACGTGATAAGCGATAAGATGCCATCAGACTGAATTTGTCAAAACCGATTCTTATGCAAACCGAATAGGATAAGGGGTTTAATTCTTTAAACCTGGTCTTATCGGTTCTCTCAGAAACAATGTTTGTTTGATTGCCTCGCTCAATCGCATCCCTTGTGATTAGCGTTTTTACGATGTATGACTGACCGGAAATCCCAAAATCGATGTAGTTACCAAGATAATCACCCTTTTGGCCAATTCTTGCTCTAATGAATATCCCTCCAAAAACACCGGCAGCTTTAATTGATTGTGAACCATGATTGACGGTATCAATTAGAACAAGTCCGCTTTGCCGGTTGATATTGAAAACTTCATTTTCAACTCCTAGTTCGGAGACAAAGGATAAGGGTTGTGATAATTTATATTTAAATCTGAGACCTAGTGCTGCCTGGCCACTTGGCGGCAGGCTTAATTTTAGAGAGGTGGAAATAAAAGGGCAGAAGAAATATTTGCGGTTTGGTCCCAGGTTTGGGTGAGAAACAGGAGTTCCAGGATTCTTTTCAAAAATCAGTTCCTGGGCGGTCACGTATGTTTGAACAAACCCTAAGAGAATAAAAATTAAAAGGCCAAAAGTTACCTGGTTTCTTTCCATGTGGCTGTTTCTCCGTGATAACTGCAACGAAAAATTAGTCCTGTTTCTGACTTTGGTTTTCTAATGAAGACCGTGTCCCTTTCTTTAGCCCGATAGACGCCATACTTTATAAGGTATCCGGAGGGTTCACTAAAATGATAGTACAAGTATTGATCAGGTAAGAAGGAATCAGTAAGGTCCATATTTGCAGGAATGCTAATGGAATAGTTTTTATCGTCAGATGTAATTTTCAATGTCTGGGGTGTAATATTCTGATGAAGTCCAATAATTCTTGAGGCTTGCGGAATGCCATATCCGTGTGAGTAATCATAAAATGGATATAAATGTCCCGATTTCTCGATCAGTGCCAAAATTTCCTGTGCGGAAAATGAGCGATGTAATTGCCATACACATGCTGCAAATCCTGTTATGAGCGGGGTCGAAAAAGATGTGCCATCCATGATATGAACTCCACCTTTTGAATTAGCGGCAACGACGGTTCCCGATGCACAAACATTGGGTTTCAATCTTTTATCCGCAGTTGGACCAACAGAACTAAAGCCGGCTGCCAATCCAGTTGTAGGATCAATTGCACCCACGCTCAGGATTGAATCGGCATCGGCAGGAGTAACCATTGTTTGCCATTTACTCCTACCTTCATTACCCATGCAATTAATTATTAAAATCCCTTTTCGCGCTGCCCGGGCAGCAGCCTTTGCACAAATACTGTGCTTCCCATCAAGATCAGAAGTAAAATATCTTTGATGCGTGTAGCCTAGTGACGACTGAATAATATTTGCACCGTGATCGATAGCCCAATCCACAGCTCTTGCCCAATTCAATTCTTCCGAAAGTGGTTCACCATTTTTTTCGGTTAGTGCCAAAAGAAATTCAGCATCAGGCGCCATTCCTATCCGTTTGCCGTCAATAATGCCAGCAATGCAGGAAAGTACAGCCGTGCCATGAGGAACACCGGAATAAACATTTTCGCAGTTTTTTACAAAATTCCAGGTAGCCTTGATCTGTTTATTAACGATAAGATTTTTCAAGGCTGGATGTGTATCAGTGCCTGGAAACCCACCATCCAGGATGGCGATTCTTATCCCTTTACCAGTGATTCCAATTTTTGCAAATTCCTCTCCTTCAAGATATTTGATTTGCGCATCCCAAATCTTATTAACTTT
>CAINOB010000069.1 GCA_903851365.1 uncultured Bacteroidota bacterium | reverse complement strand
ATCGGCATTACAAACTGGCCAGGAGAGCAAATAGAGCTTTCAATTGTAGATAGTATATTACAATTATCACGGAATGGCTTATATCTAAATTTTCATTATGAATATAATGATTATGGAGTTATGGGATATGACGAGCTTAAACTTCAACTGATTGACCCAGTAAATAATTTACAAATACGCCTAATAAAAAGAAAACCGAAATAGGAGTTTTTTAGGCAATCTGTTCATCATGCTTTCTTTTCTCAGTTTCCACAGGAATATCTGGGCAATCTTCTTCTTCATGTCCATCTGGAACCCATTTAAGAATTACATTGCCATCCATAATGGTTTCATCTCTAACTAACAGAATTGGTTCATCTTCGTCAAGTCTTGAGCCAATTGCATAAATTGTTTGTTTTTTACTATGCTTATCAATTTCTAAGTTGGTATTGATATCAATTTCACTGTTTATAAGTTCCATCCCACAATCTTCACCAGGCTCTAATACAAAACAGTTGTTTAATAATGTCATAGTGGATGAATTTGCAAATAGGGAATTTGTAAAGAATGGAAAATAATGGTCATGAAAGTCTAATTCCCATTCTTCAAGTAAATCCAAAAAGAATTTAACATCCCTAATGTTGGTTCCATTCTCATTGAAATCACATCTTATGAATTTATAGTGTCGTTCCATTACTAATAATTCTTTGTATTTCTATTTTATTTGCTTATTAAATGTACGTAAAAATCTGGAAACAAGCAAGATAATAATGAAACCAAGGAACTGCATGCTTTCAATATGATATTAAAAATGTTGCCAGACTTTAATAACCTTTAAGCCCACCATGTATTTTTTAAGGAAAATCACTGAAAAAGGGGATGGAAAGTACTTTTTTCCGGTAATTATTACCCAAATTATTACCCTTAAAAGAAAAAACCTCAGTAACTGATTGAATTACTGAGGTTTAATACTGCCTATTGTAGCCCCGGTAGGAATCGAACCTACATTTAAAGTTTAGGAAACTTCCGTTCTATCCATTGAACTACAGGGCCAATGGGGGTGCAAAGATAGAATTTATTTTGAAGATAACAGTCTGTAGCCGCTTCCAGCGTAGTTACATTAAAGGCTTAGAGCTGGTGGTTTCATTTGTTTACAAAGAATTAATAAACTGCAGTACCTGAGGCGCCCTGCCCGGCTGGATGAGGTTAAAATGATCTACCCATTGCTGAAGCGGAAGGGGACGGTTAACAGGCACATTCAGGGTGTCGAAGTTGGCTGAATTTACAGGTACCAGTCCGTCGTTGGGCGGAGGTCCGAACAGAAGGAATGCATCATACCCGATTCTGTCGATGGAGGCTGCCCAGGCCGGCAGCCATTGATAATGACTCGTGTTGTCAAGCTGATCGGTCATTTGACCGGCGATCACCCAGTATTTTGACCGGTTCGCGATGTCCAGGGCATTGTGAAGCATGTTTGGGATGAACCCGGTGTAAGGGTACATCTGCCGTGGGCCCGGAAAATTGGCAAAGCACACCAGGTTGATCAGGCTGACCAGTGGGGTTCCCAGGTGAGGGGTTCCCAGGGTGACCAGTTTGGTAATGGTTCCGCCGCTGGCGATATAGGCCCGTGAGACCAGTCCTCCCATCGAATGACCGATGAGGATGGGGCTTACCAGCCCTGCAGCGACCACCGAATCGCGCAATGCCCTGCCGTTAAGCGTGATTGAATCTTTCCAGTTATACTGGAACACATAAACATTGTGCCTCAGTTTGAAATCGGCCGAGAGATTCATGATGAGGGTATCCCAGCATTTCAGGGTTGCATCCATTCCGTGCACGAAAATCACGGGAGGGCCGGTAGGATTGGTGGTGGAGAGTACTTTTACGAATTTATACGAATTAGTTGGCAGGGTGTCGCAGTTGATCCTGGATAACGTCCTCCTTAGGTAAACATCTTTAAGGACATCTTTCCCGTTTTTCATGAGCGAGGCAGTAGTGAATTGTCCAAGAATGGAGGTTGGAGCCGAGCCGGGAGCAACATATGCTGTAAACCTGAAAGAGAGAGCTCCTGAAGAGAATGTCCCGACCAGGTTCAGGTTCCCTTGCGAGAGGCTGCCTGAGATCAGACCGGGTTGCTGGTTCGAGTCTACCCGTACTACCGCATCTCCTGAAAGTGCATAAGATTTCCCGCTTAGCTGGATCTGGTAGTAGTGACCCTGATACAGGCTGTTCTGCGAGACACATTCCCAGGTCCCCGACAGATCTGCATCAGGCAAAGGATCAGCTGCTTTGTTCTTGCAGCTTGTGAATATTAAAGCGGTAAGTGCGAGGGTTAGGATCAGGTGTTTCATTGCTTTCTTGGGTGTTGGTTTCATATTTTATGTAAATAATCTAATAGAGACAATAAAGGTTAACAAATGTTGTATTTTAAGTTTCAGCTTGAGTCTGCATTTCTGTATTCCTCTTTGTTTCTGATTCGGGTTTGCTCATCATTGGAATGCTATTCCAGGAACTTTACAATACCCGTATTGAGGTCGTAAAGGGCACCAACGATCCTGATCTCCCCCTTATCCGACATTTCTTTCAGGATCGGGCTCCGGGCCTTGATCTCGTTAATTGCTGCAAATACATTGTTAAGGCATACCAGGCTGAGGTATTCCTCATTTTTATAAGACTTTTCACCTTGAAAACTGGCCGATTTTTCGATTGCAGGTCTGATTTTTTGCAGCAGGCCAGTAATATTTCCGAGCTTAATATCCTCTATGGCCGCCTTCACTGCCCCGCAATGCTGGTGGCCCATCACGATAATTAATTTCGCCCCCGACTCTTTACAGGCATACTCCATGCTGCCAAGGATATCCTGGTTGATAATGTTTCCTGCAACCCT
>CAINOB010000068.1 GCA_903851365.1 uncultured Bacteroidota bacterium | reverse complement strand
GCCAAAATTTCCCTGAATCACGGTTCCACCCTGTTCCGGTTCAATCTTGTGCGGAATGGCCTCATAAACCTTGATCGGGCCACCGGCACCTTTACGACCGGCCAGGTAAGGATATCGCTGACCTTCGAAAGAGTCAGGATTATTCTGGTCATATTTCATGAAGTTGTTGTAAGCATAAGCTACAGCAACATAATAGTACTTCTTGTAATTAACCAGCGTACGGATACCTTCAGCAAAGATATCTTCGGTCAGCACGAAGGTATGTTCGATCCCCGCATCGTGTCCGATAACTTCTACTGATGGAACGTTGGCTTCAAGGTCTGGACTCCATACAAAGTTGATCAGGCGGCTGATACCGTTTCTGACGTCGCACTGGAAAACAACTCTCGCGGTGTTGGTGTTATGTTCGGTAGCATCGGTAATAGAGGTGGAAGCTGTTTTTAGCTGCCATACCTGGTAACCTTCGAACTTATAATACACATCACAGTCAGCCAATTTTGCCGGGCAAACGATGAACGGGTCGCGTTCGCGGTAGGCTTCCATGAAGTTGTTGGAGGAAGTTTTGTTCCAGATGTGGAAGATCAGTTTCTGATCCTGTTCCACGATAGTCAGTTCCGGAGCATCCGGACCGTCAACCACCTGGAAGCAGTTTTCAAACAGACGCTGAGCTTTTTCGTCGCTCTGCAGCATCTTGTCAACTGATGCAAGCAAGTACCCATCATAAGAACGGGCCCATACAGCACCAATGGTAATATCATTAACTGCACCAGGCTCAAGAACAAATGGTCCTGATGATTGCAGGAGTCGGCGGTCACCAACTTCGTTACCAGCAGTTTCTTCCGTCCACAGAGGTTCAGGAATACCACCCTGGCCCCAACCGCATGGGTCAGTATCACGTGGGAACATAAAATCGCTGATCGGGCCGGTACCACCACTGTTCGGGTGACCGTTTCCACCATAGCGCATGCGTTCTTTATCTTTCCAGTAGCCGCGGAGATACAGATAATGTTCTTCAGCCGTATTCGGGTCGCCCTGAGGACCGCTGGCATTATTATAATATACAAAACGGCGCATGCCCCAGCGTTCGTTATCCACGATACCGTCGCCGAAGTTCAGTCCGTTAATGTTACCGTTCAGAATACAGTCGTTGCAAACCAGGTTTCTTTGTGCATCATAACTGGTACAGTCATCTTTTCCGTTTGGATCCTGATAAGGTCCTTCGAAAAAGTCGAGACCGATGGCAGGTGGGTTAGCACCGTAAGCATAAGCTTCACCTGTACCGTCAACAGCATCACCATTATAAATATAACCGATCCCTTTGGTTACATGGCATCCGGTATAGTCATCATAAGCATACCCAAGGTCAGCGTCGCAATAAACGCCGAAATAGGTTTCGATCAGGGTGTAAGTTGACCGGTTAATCAGAGCATAGTTATAAAAGCTCATATCGTTCATGGCGTCGTTCGTTGAGAACTGGAACGCTTGCGAACGGATTTCCATACCGATAGCTTCACCGTTTGGAGTCTGATGGATATTACCACGGTCGTTATAAACCCACCATGCGGTGCCGTCACCGTATAAACGGGGACGTCTCAGCTCACGGGTGGTTCCGCAGGGAAGGATACCATCAAGATCATAGAATGGATAATCACCGTCGGCAGGGTTATAAAATCCATCATCATTATTATCCCAGAAAGGAGCCAGGTAAAAGTCATATCCTGCAGCAGCATCGGCATGAGCGGGCCAATCTAAAATAATCTGTGGGATAGAATAACCTTTAAAGGCGAAGTCTCTCTGGTCAACAGGGGTATTATACCATTCGCGGAATGCTTCAACCTGATAGCGAGTAATCTGGAAAGCACGGTCATACTGGTAGCAAACTTCAACGTCAGTAGTACCGCGTTGTTCGCCTGACATAATCAGTGGACCGCCCCAATAGTTCTGAGCACCCTTATATTTAACGGCAGTCAATTTTAACTGACCGTTAACATCGGTACCACCAATCCAGATACCACCAGCATAAATAGAGGTTTTACCTGAACCTTTAGGCACTTCATAACCGGATGAACCTCCACTGATATCAGTCCAGAGGATACCATCCATATGAACGAAAGTTCTGATGTTGTTAAGGGAGATCTCAGTTATGGTTTTTGCAGGCTGACAGGCAGCTGCAAATCCCTTTACATTTTGACCTGCCTGTTCCGTTACCTGAGTACCGCGGTATTTATCGGCAAAAGTGGTGTTTGCCATAAAAATACCAAGAATTGTAATCAGAAAATATTTTAACGCTTTTGTCATGGTTTTGATCTGTTAAGGTTAAACCGGTTAAAAGTTCAGTGAACAACCAATGCGCATACTACGCGGGGCCATATAACCAGCACCGTTCAGTAACATCATATTGTAGTACATCTTGTATGATTCCGGGTCTAACTGTGTACTGATCGCCTGCTGTGTTTTCGGAGAAGCCAGGTATCCGTTATCAAGTGGATCGCCAGTTGCGGAATAGACACCCGAAACGTTCATGGTGTTCAGAAGGTTGTCAACATCGAGATAGACATTCAATACCATGCTTTTGCGGCTCTGATTGCCATTCTTCTTAAAATTCAGAGAGAAATCTTTGTCGATACGCATTTTCACGTTAGTTGTCCAAGGCATACGTGAACCGTTCTTCGAACCTTTCAATCCATTCTCGAGAACACCTAAGGTTTTCGAGTAAGGATAACCTGAACCAGAAATTACGGTGAAGTTAGCTCCTGAATTAGCCAAAATGTCTTTACCGAATAATTTTGGTCCATTATAATCTTTACCATCGAAATACCGGTAATCCAAACTAAGGTTGAATTTATGACGCTGATCCCAATCGGTCGGTGCCAAAATTCTGAGGTTTGGCTGCTTGGTACGAAGCAAAGCAAGCATTTCACCTTCGCTTGAACCAGTTGCTGAAGAGAATCCGAGGGTGTAGTTGGCACGTAAAGTAATATTGCCAGTTCTACGGAGATCATAAGAAATCGATAAACCTTTTGCAGTTCCAAAGTCGATGTTACCCTGTGTGAAATAATCAACTGGATAAGCACCCAAAATCCTGATAGCCTGTGCCATATCGCGTTGTTCACGATAGTAAGCAGCTAATTTCAAGGAAGATGAGTTGGTTAACCTCTGCTGGAATCCCAATTCATAGTCAATGGTTTTCTGCGGCTTCATATTCGGGTTTGTGATATTTGCACCCGGGTTATTTGCCAGATAGAACCAGCTGGTCGGATCGAAAGTACCACCTGGACGACTGGTAAGAATATCGTAGTGTGCAAAAAACAAAGCTTCATCAGAAATCGGGAAGGAAAAAGCAATACGAGGCATCACAGATACTTGCGGTGAATAATCCGAGAAAGCATCTGCAGTAATTTCCCTGTATTGAGCCTGAGTCGGGTTAACTAAATATGGAGCAACTCCAGTGGAAGCGGCAATGACAGCCGGGTCCTGAATTTCAACACCATAAGCATTGTACCATGTGCTTCCATTACGATAACCGTTGATTGTTGAAGGATCGTTTACATCATCAACATATACAACATAATTTTCGCCCATGTTGGAAGGATGTGATCCTGAAGGGTTCATGCTTCCTGGAACGTCGCTGACCTTTTTAGTTGCATAGAGGCTATATGGGTCAGTCAGAACCTTTTGGTTCAGGTCATACCGGTCAACCCGGAGGCCAACGTTAAAGATAAGGTCATTAAAGGCAAATTTATCCTGAATATAACCTGCTGCATAAATTGGTTGGTTTGAACCAATCTCGCGCTTATAGGTACCATCAGGGTTTTTAGCTGTAAAGAAGTCTTCGAAAGTCGGTTTGGTAGTCAGACGGTTTCCATAGGGGTCATAACCACGATAGGAAACGAGTGAACTACCATTATTAAGAAGTTCATCAGGGCTGAAATAGTTAATACTTAATTCGCTTGGATCAATTGCATTCAAGTCGATAAAATCAGTACCATCAACTGCCAGGCCAAGGTGCTTGCGAAGATTGGCATCGAAAGTAGCCTGATAACTTGAAGCGTAGAATCTGTTATAGTTAATTGTATCCTGGAATACACCGGTAGCATCATAGACTGGAATTGGTTTTGAAGTTTCCAGATCGGTTATATGCTTGTTGGTTAACTGGCGTGCTATGGTCCAAAGGCCCATGGCATTTACGCTCCAACCCCGGTTATCATTTTGTTCAAATTCAAATCCGAATGAAATCTCATGGTTTTTAATGTCAGCAGAACCAGCTGCGGTGATACGGAAGGTGGTATTGTCGTAGAGACCATAACCTCCAACCTGAGCTCCCGGCAAACTGAAGATGCCATAAACTGAACCGAGGTTTTGTCCGTTAAGCAAGCCGCCGCCGCCCTGAACCTGACTATAGTTTTCATAGTGTCCGACAGGATTGTCGTATGAGTTATAATACTGTGAGGTAACAGCAGCCAGTTCCGGGTTTTTATCGCTTGGGGTAAATTTATAGAGTACATCTTTCCAAGCGTTCATTCTCCAAACACCGTTAGGATAACCAGAAACGGTATCGGTATATTCATAGGTTCTTACCTGTGAAGTTTGGAATTTACCAATATAGCCGTAATCCCACATATTGAAGCCATGACGCTGTGATAATCCACTCCAGCCCTTGCTTCTTTCAATCTGACCCTGAATCTGATAGTAGGCATTTTTAATCAGGGAAGAAGATTTCTCTTCTTTTGAAGCCAGCCTGTCAGTGAATCTCTGGGTAAAACGAGCCCAAGCCCTCCAGCTGTAACCATTACTGGTAGAGTTGTTCTGCCAGTTAAACAGTGAGTTGCCAAAACTTGCTCCGACACCATTATTATATTCGAACATACCACCAAGGGTAAGATCGGTATTTTGTGAGAAGTTGAATGTGATTTTTGGGGCAAAGTTTGCACCATAGGACCAGTAATCGGTTTGGTACTTCACTTTTTCAAAAGCTGACGTATCCAGATAGTTGGCAGCATACTGCACAACACCTGAAACGTTAGGAATAACAGGTTGTGCAACCAGTCGATCCCTTACGTCAAGTTTAACGCGATTAAAATCATACCACCAGTTATCAAAATGGCCAGGGTTACGATCGTAATTAATATCACCTGAGAGGAAGAATCCAACCAGGGTACGTTTTTTTCCATCAGCCTGTTTTACTTTGATCATTGGACCCGAGAGGGTGAAGTTGCCCAAAGTGGACCGGCCTCTTGAAATCAATTCAGAAGTTTCAAAATCGACAGATCCGTACAACGAAGCTGCAGCGTTTTTAGTTGTGATACTAACAACACCCCCGGTTACGTCACCATACTTGGCTGACATACCCCCGGTAATAACCTGAACCTGTTCCTGCGCTGATTTCGGGATGTTCAAACTGGAGTTCGATACGCGGATACCGTCGACAAAGATGGTATTACCGCCACGAGCACCACGAATGTTCCCCACCCCGTTTCCATCACGGGAAGAAACCCCTGCCACAGTGGAGGCCACCTGCATGACTGAACGGCCAGGCATCTTTTCGATGTCATCGGCCGTCACCGTTTCACCGGTCTGGGTGTTGTCCTTATCGATCAGAGGGACTTTGTAGGCAACTACCTGAACCTCTGCGATTTGTTGGGTTTTGGGCATCAATGCATAGTTCTGCATGTCAATCTTATCAGCCTTAACAATCACATTGTCAATCTGGAGGGTGTTATAGCCCACCACTTGAACCATGAGACACCATTTACCTGCCGGAATCGGTTTTAGTGTATAGTTCCCATCGATATCAGATGCCGTGCCCACAACCGTAGGCTCACCTGGTTTGGAAACTATAACAACTGCTGCAAATGGAATTGCCTCTCCTGTGGACTTGTCAACCACTTTACCCTTGAGGGTACCTGATTGGCCGAAAACGCCGTTAGCTAACACAACGGCTAAAACTACAAGGAGTATTCTTCGAAACATAATCAGAATTTTGATATTAGTTACTGCAATATCGTTCTACCTCTCGATAGAAGTTCGTAAATGTATACATTCTCATAATAAATCGCCAACACTTTCGTTTAAAAAAAACAGTTTATACTGTCATTAAACATACTTCCAGTCGTAAAACACTAAATAAACCGCGCTGATCGAAGGTCTTAAGGTTGATCCTCAAGAACTTCGCCGAGCAGCCTGGCCGATCATTTTTAACCGGCGTCGTCGCTGTAGCCAAGGTCATTGAAAGAACTTTTTGGGTAGAGTACCTCACTAAGGTCAAGCTCATTCCATTGGAAATCAACGGGTTTAATAAATAACTTGGGGACTTGACAGATAGGAACCGTATTGGGAGCCTGATTGGCTGTCAGGGGTTATCCCAATTGAAATTTTTGCAAGGGTATCGATTCCTTTATCCATCATGACAAATTTATATCTTTCTTGAATATCATGCAAAAAAAATAAATTTGTGTTATAAACGTTAATTTCGATATAACAATTTTGATTATGAGCTATAAATCAATCATATACTTTACAGGCATTTTCCTACTTATGTTGACAGCTTCCTCCTGTAACAAAGAAAAGCAGGTTCCTATACCTTATGTATATGTTAATTATACGGTATACCTGAACAATCCTTCAAACAATAATCTCAGGGTTCCAGGTAGTTACCTGCTACTGCCAAATGAGGGGAATGAGGGTATAATATTATATAGGCGGACACTGGGAGAAACTGATGATTTCGTTGCGCTGGATCTCACCTGCCCCAATGAACCGTTAGGGACTTGTAAAGTTGCGGTCGACTCAACCGGCTTTTACCTGGTTTGCCCCTGCTGCGGATCAAAATTCTCTATCTGGGATGGCATGGTAGCCAAGGGACCTGCCAGATGGCCACTGAAGGAATACACTACTTCACTGACCATCAGCACAGTCCGGATATACAATTAATGACTAATAACGGTAGTGGTCGGGCTTATACGGACCTTCCTTAGGTACAGCAATATAACTCGCCTGTTCATCGGTGAGTATGGTCAGTTTCACACCAACGTGTTCGAGATGCAACCGGGCAACTTCTTCGTCCAGGTGTTTTGGTAAGCGGTATACCCCAAGTTCAAAATCTTTCTGCCAAAGTTCCATCTGAGCCAGGGTTTGATTTGTAAAGGAGTTGCTCATTACAAAACTTGGATGTCCGGTTGCACAGCCAAGATTGACTAATCTTCCTTCAGCGAGAAGAATGATCGAATGCCCATCGGGAAAGGTATACTGATCGACCTGTGGCTTAATATTGAGTTTTTTCATACCAGCCGTCGAATCTAATTTCGAGACCTGGATTTCATTATCAAAATGGCCGATATTGCAAACGATGGCTTTATCTTTCATTTTCAGCATATGATCATAGGTGATGATATCCAGGTTACCGGTTGTGGTAACATATATATCACCTTCCTGAAGTGAATCCTCAACCGTCTTGACCTCGAACCCTTCCATGGCAGCCTGAAGTGCACAGATTGGATCGATTTCAGTGACAATTACTCTTGATCCATAGCTTTTCATCGACCGGGCACAACCTTTTCCGACATCGCCATAACCGCAAACAACGACAACTTTTCCTGCGAGCATGATATCTGTAGCCCTTTTTATTCCATCAGCAAGTGATTCGCGGCAGCCATAGAGGTTGTCGAACTTGCTTTTCGTAACAGAATCGTTCACGTTAATTGCCGGAAAGAGTAGTTTCCCTTCCTGGAGCATTTGATACAAACGATGAACGCCAGTAGTAGTTTCTTCAGATACACCCCTGATTTCCTTAACCATACGGGTCCATTTTCCCGGTTCCGAGGATAAGGTTTCCTTTAAACAATTCATGAGCGTTTTAAAATCTTCCTGCTGATCGGCGTTCCCATCCTTAGGCAACCCATGAGCTTCGATTTCGACACCAGTATGTACCATTACTGTTGCATCGCCACCATCGTCGACGATGAGGTTTGGTCCTTTACCACCCGGGAATGACAGGGCTTTCAGAGTACACCACCAATATTCTTCAAGAGATTCCCCTTTCCAGGCAAATACCGGAATGCCAGCAGCAGCAATAGCAGCCGCAGCGTGATCCTGGGTTGAAAAAATATTACAGGAGGCCCATCTTACTTCAGCCCCTAATTCTGCGAGTGTTTCAATCAGTACAGCTGTTTGTATTGTCATGTGCAATGAACCGGTTATGCGTGCACCGGCTAAAGGTTTTGACGGACCGTATTTTTTGCGTAATGACATCAGTCCGGGCATTTCTGCTTCTGCCAGAACGATTTCTTTCCTTCCCCAACTGGCGAGAGCCATATCGGATACTTTGTAATCTGAGAATGTTGTGCTTTGTGCAATCATGACTATAATATTATTATATCGATTTTTTAAAATTTTCAATAGCAAATATGGAAGCCTCACGATCGAGGACTAACTGTGCCTTAAGCTCCTCAAGTCCGTTAAATTTTTTTTCGTCGCGAAGGCGGGCAATAAAATTTACTTTGAGAGAATGACCATATAAGTCCGCCGACATATCAAAAATATTAACCTCAAAGGTTTTATGTGAATCATCCTCAATGGTTGGGCGCACACCAATATTCAGCATGCCTTTATATGAATTTCCATTCCAGTCAACAGTTACAGCATAAACGCCATCTGAAGGAATTTGTTTATAGCAGGCTGCGCATTCAATATTGGCCGTAGGAAACCCTATGGTATTTCCGATACGGTTACCTGTTGCAACTTCACCTCTCACAAAATATGGGTACCCCAGCAGTTGGTTTGCTGATTGCAGATCGCCGGACATCAGGCGCTTACGTATTAAAGTCGAGCTTATCCTGTCCTCATTTTCCGTGTGAGTTTCCAGTTTAATGACTTCGAAATTGTGTGATTTCCCATAAGTTGCCAGAAGTTCAAGGTTTCCAGAACCACCTGCGCCGAAACGAAGGTCATCACCGACAACAATTACACCCGGTTTTATATAACGGTCCAAAAAATCATCAAGAAACTGTTGCGCCGACAGATTGGCAAACTCAGGAGTAAATGGAACAACCAGCAAGTGGTTGATTCCAAACCTTCCCAACATTTCAGTTTTTTCTTCGAGACTGGTTAATAATTTAAAATCAGGACCAGCTTTTCCCAAGACAATTCTCGGATGAGGCCAAAAAGTTATTGCCAGGGTTTGGGCATGTGAATGGGCAGCAAGATCCTTAACCTTGTCAAGAAGATTCTGGTGTCCGCGATGCACTCCATCGAAGATTCCGATAGAAACAGCGGGCCTGAAAAGTTGCAGTTCACTGGGGTTGGTATGGACTTGCACGCAGGTGAAATTTCAGCAAAAGTAAAAATTTTCAATACATTTGACCGTTAAATCATTAATTCAGATGGAACTGAAAACTCTCAAGATAGTTGCAGCAGGGCTCTTGCTCTTTACAGGATGTGCAAAACAGGCAAGTTTTACGATTAACGGAAAGTTGACGGGTTCAAATAAGGATACCCTGATACTTGAAGAAATGACGGAGAAATCGATGGAGCAGAGATCGACTTTCCTGACTGACGATGATGGTTCCTTTAAATACACTGATACTGCAGCTAATCCAAGGTTGTTTTTCCTCCGGAATAAACAAAAAGAATATATTATGCTGATGGCGATGGCGGGAGAAAAGATAACTATCACTGCCGACAAGGGTAAAATTAATCAAACCATAATAATCACAGGATCACCTCAATCCTCCCTGGTACTTGAGATGAACCGCCAATTACTCAAAGCAACAGATAAGCTGGACTCCCTGGGTACGCAGTACCAGAATTTAAAGGGTAAGGGCAATGATCCTGAGGCTGACTCCTGGATTCAAACTGAATATGGGAAACTCATGGAGAAGCAGAAAACTTTTATAAGAGAATTTATTGATAAGCATCCATCGGATCCTGCCAGCTTACTTGCACTTTCGAACCAATTGGGTCAGCAGCAGGTTTTAAATCCAAGAACTGACTTCGACCAATTTGAAAAAGTTGATCTCCATCTTTACAAGAAATACCCCAAATCTGCGCTGGTTTTAAACCTGCACAAATATGTTAATGTTATGAGGCCCCAGATTGAGCTGGCCAAGTCGCAGGCAAAGCTAACAGGGGTAGGTGCAATAGCTCCTGAGATTTCATTACCAGATCCGGCAGGAAATATTCAGAAACTTTCCTCGTTCAGGGGGAAAATCGTTCTGCTGGATTTCTGGGCAGGCTGGTGTTCTCCTTGTCGGCGTGAAAATCCAAATCTGGTAAATGCTTATGCCAAATACCACACCAAAGGATTTGAGATTTTCCAGGTGTCACTTGACAAGACAAAGCCTGAATGGGAAGCAGCCATCAAGCAGGACGGGTTAAACTGGATACATGTCAGTGATCTGAAATTCTGGAGCTCGCCTGTGGTTAGGCAATTTGGAGTTGAGGCTATCCCGGCCAATTTCCTTTTGGATAAGGACGGTAAAATCATCGGGACCAATCTGCGCGGGAATGACCTTGAAGCAGAATTGGCTAAATTGTTTCATTAGCATTGAAAAGTCAGAAACTTATCTATTTCGTGTCGGATGCGCACCTAGGCACACCCGATCATCAAAGCAGCCTTTTTCGCGAAAAAAAGCTTGTTGCTTTTCTTGACAGCATCAAGGATTCCGCTTCAGATATTTTCCTGATGGGTGATTTATTCGACTTCTGGTTTGAATATAAGACCGTAGTACCCAGGGGGTTTTCAAGAATTCTTGGTAAGATCGCCGAACTCTCTGACAGTGGTATCAGGATGCACTACTTTACAGGTAACCATGACATCTGGATGTTCAATTATCTGGAAAATGAAACCGGGATCATTGTTTACCGGCATCCAACAGCTATAACGTTAAATGGGAAGCACTTTTTCCTGGCCCATGGTGATGGTTTGGATGAGACCGATCACACATTCAGGATTTTAAAATGGATCTTTACCAACAGGGTTCTTCAGTGGGGCTTTGCCCGACTCCACCCTAATTTCGCTTTTCGAATTGCTAATGGCTGGTCGAAACGCAGCCGCATGATTCACGGAGTAGATCCTTTCAAGAGCGAGCAGGAACCTATCGTGCAATATTCCAGAAAATATCTGGAAAACCAAGGCTATGACTTTCTGGTTTTCGGACATCGACACTGTCCGGTCGATTATCCGCTGAATGATCACACCCGTTTATTCATCCTTGGAGATTGGATGACACACTTTACCTATGCTGTGTTTGACGGGGAAAAAATGAGATTAGGAAGTTGGCAGTAGGCAGTTGGCAGTTGGCAAATTTTATACAAAAAAAAGGCCGCCCTTTCCGGACGGCCTCTCTTAAATACTAAAGTTGACACCTTAAATAAAAGCTGTCAGCTATAAATTATTGTTGTTTGATCCTCATATTGTAGAATGAGCGATAAACAAATACCAAAGCAACAATAAAGAATGCAGCTCCGATATAAGGTGCAAAGTTCGTTCCGCCTGCTTCTTTTGCTTTTATTGTCATCTCGATTGAGATTTCAGCAGCCAGCAATCCGAACAGTGTTGAGAACTTGATAATCGGGTTCAAAGCTACAGATGAGGTATCTTTGTAAGGATCACCAACGGTATCACCTACAACGCAAGCTTCATGCAAAGGTGTGCCTTTTTCTTTCAGGTCGACTTCCACCACTTTTTTAGCATTATCCCATGCGCCACCGGCGTTAGCCATAAACATAGCCTGGAACAAACCGAAAACAGCGATTGAAATCAGATACGCTACAAAGAAGTTGGGGTTAAAGAAGGCAAAAGCCAGAGTGATGCAGAAAAGTACAATGAAAATATTCCACATACCTTTTTGTGCATAGACGGTACAGATCTTAACAACCGCAATAGAGTCCTTAATATCCGCCTTCGATTTATCGAGGTTAATAGAATTCTTTATGAATTCCACCGCCCTGTGAGCACCTGTTGTAACAGCCTGAATTGAAGCTCCTGTGAACCAATAAATTACAGCACCCCCGGAAATAAATCCTAGAATAACCGGTGCATCAGTTAAATTGATCTCAAGCATACCAACCTTTTTCAGGATAAGAATAATACTGAAGATCATGGTAGTAGCACCAATAACAGCGGTACCGATCAAAACAGGTTTTGCTGTTGCTTTAAAGGTATTACCAGCGGAGTCGTTAGCCTCGAGATAATGTTTTCCTTCTTCGAAATTTGGATCGAATCCAAAGTCTTTTTTTACTTCAGCATGAATTCCCTGAATCTTTTCGATCTGGGAAAGTTCAAAAACTGACTGGGCATTATCTGTTACAGGTCCATAACTGTCAACGGCAATAGTAACAGGTCCCATACCGAGGAAACCGAATGCTACCAGACCGAAAGCAAAGATGCTAGGATAGGTCATGATATCAGCCAGACCCAGTTTTGATATCTGGAAAGCGGTAAACATGAGGCCCATCATTACCATTCCTTTCCAGAATGCTGAGAAGTTACCGGCAACCAATCCAGACAGGATGTTCAATGAAGCACCCCCTTCGCGGGAGGCAATAACAATTTCGCGAACGTGGCGTGAATTTGAGCTGGTAAATGCTTTGGTCAGCTCAGGAATAATTGCAGCAGCAGCAGTTCCGCAGCTGATAATTGTTGCCAGTTTCCACCAGATTCCTACACCGAGAGTGTCACCCAAAAGCAAATAGCTGGCGAGATATGTCATTACTACAGATATACCTGAAGTTATCCAAATCAGTGATGAAAGTGGATTCTCAAAGTTGAATTCTTTAGAATTACCATACTTACTGCGGTTGTAAACCTGATTGATTCCATAAGACAGCATCGAGGTAACAACCATCAGAAGGCGCATAGCAAATATCCAAACGATCAGTGAAGCTTGAAAATCAACCTTCAGAATAGCCAGAACGATAAAGGAGATCAAGGCTACCCCGGTTACACCATAGGTTTCAAAACCGTCAGCGGTAGGTCCAACGCTGTCACCAGCATTATCACCGGTACAATCGGCGATTACACCAGGGTTACGCGGGTCATCTTCAGGAAGGTTGAAAACGATTTTCATTAAGTCAGCGCCAATATCAGCGATTTTTGTAAAGATACCGCCAGCAATACGCAGAGCACTGGCACCCAAGGATTCACCGATAGCAAAACCGAGGAAGCAGGCACCGGCAGAGTCACCAGGAACAAATAACAGGATGGCAAGCATCATGATAAGTTCAACGCAGATCAGGAGAAGACCGATGCTCATACCTGACTTCAGCGGTATGGAAACCACTTCGAAAGGTTTTCCGCGGAGGGAGGCAAATGAAGTCCGGCTGTTAGCGAGAGTGTTGATACGAATTCCGAACCATGCAACACCATAGGAACCAAGGATCCCAAAAATTGACCACATCAGGATCATCAAAACCTTACCGACTTTCATACCGCTGAGGGCAAGAAAATAATAAGCCATGATCACCGCGATCAGTCCGAACAGGATCATAAGGAAACGACCTTGTTGCAGAAGATAGGTTTTGCACGTTTCATAAATAGTATTGGAAACATCGAGCATAGATTTATGCGCTGGCAAATTGCGGATTGTGCGAAATTGCATAAATCCGAAATAGAGGCCAACCAACACGATGACCAAACCATAAAAAAGAAGGTCCCATCCGGAGAGGGCTCCGTTAAAAAAACTAACGGACTTCAGGTCCGGGATCTTTAAGTCAGCTTCACCGGCAAAAACAGAAGCCGGAATAAGCATCAACATTCCAAGGATTAATTTGAGTTGTTTCATTCGTAAAAAATATTAATTACTTGACAGATTTGATTCGTTTAATTTAGGCTAAGCAAATGTAATTATGTGGTTTGGAAAAGCAAGAGCCACTATTTCTTAAAAAGATCAGGTTTTATGTCCCCGTTGATTTCCATTTTATTCACCGTAATTTCAATAACCTGGTCAGCAACCCTTTGCTTAATACCATAAGGAAATTTCACGCCATCGAGTTCGCGATAATCCGCATAATCAGTAATGCTCTCAATGGTTTGTTTTTGAACTTCAGTCACGCTCGTCTTACGAATTTTCAAGCCGGTGCTTATTTCATAAAATTCATTTTCGATAGTGCCTGACGGATAAATAATTTTTATCCGATAGGCATTATGACCATCAACCGATTCTATCCCCTCCAGGGTTGTTTGAAAACCAGCGGTGAAATAGCGAAGTTCCGGAAACAGAATGGCGCCATCACGCATTTTGTCAAGATCAGCATTCTGCATTACCTGATTTGCTCCACCCATACCTTCGACCCAACCCTGAGTTCCGTTATAAACCTGTTTGTTGATGACCATGTCGCCCATCTTAATTATCTGATACAAGTTGCCGGCCACCTGAACTGTCTCGAGCGATAGTTCCATTTTCTGTCCATTGGCCTCAATCTTACCTGAAGATATTGCGCTCAGGGATCTGATACTCCTTACCTTTTGTTTTCCGCCGATGGCCTGCAGATAAAGATCGACCACATTCGCAGCAGTCAGTCCTTCAGGTAATGCCAGAGGCTGTCCGACTTCAGGCATACCATAACGGTCATACAGCTCAACTTTTCCTGACGAGGCAAATCCAGTAAGTTTTCCTGCCACCTCATTTTTATTTCCGACTACCAGGATAATGCAATTTTCAGGTTGCAGATATTTTTTTGCCATTGCCTGAACATCTGCAATGGTAATTTTATCAAGTCGCTCCAAATAGGTTGCATAATAATCCAGAGGAAGGTTATAGCGGACGGTATTCAATGCGAAAGTTGCCAGGGTTGAAGGATTCTCAAGTGAACGTCCGAATTCTCCGGCCATAACATTTTTTGTAAGGGTAATATCTTCCATGGTAACTGGTTCGTCACGCATCCGTTTCATTTCAAAGAGGAATTGTGTGACTGCGCTGTCAGTTACTGAATTACGCACCTGTGCGCTGGCACTGAATACACCGAGAAGTTTATCAGAAGTCAGACTTGATCCGGCGCCATAGGTATAGGCTCTTTTTTCACGAAGGTTCATCATCAGCCTGCCGGAGAATACTCCACCGCCAAGGATATTATTCATCACATAAGCTGGCAAAACATCAGGATCGCCTGGTTTGAGATGAAAGATATTGGTAATAGTGATCACTGATTGCACAGCACCGGATTTGTTAACCACGGCTACGCGGTTTCCTTTGAAGGCTGCAGGATCATCGTATTTCTTAAAACTGACAGGGTTTGGCTTCCAACTGGCAAAATATTTACCAGCTAAAACTTTGGCTTCACTAAGCTTAAGGTCGCCAACCATGATCAGGTAGCCGATTCCCGGATTAAAATATGTTTTGTAGTAATTCTTAACACCATCAAGTGTAACGTTGCCGATAGTTTGTTCGGTGGTTGGCTCGCCATAGGGATGATTATTGCCAAATCTAAGGACATTTGCCACTGTTGAAGCTATCGAGTTAGGATCGGTACTCGACATGGCTAATGAGGAGAGCGTCTGTTTTTTCAGTTTGTCAAATTCCTCCTGCGGAAACACCGGATTATACAGGATATCCGACATCAGTTCCAGGACTTTATCCTGATGTTTTTTAAGTGAAGATCCCTGGATGAAGGACGGACCCGTAGAAATATCAGCTCCGACAAAATCTATTTCTTTATCCAGCTCAGCTTTTGTGCGGGTATTGGTCCCTGCTCTGAGCAATCCGCCTGCCAGTGAGGCAGTACCGCTTAAGGTACCCTCGAGAATCGGCTCAAGTGCCAGCTGAAGGCTGAAGGTTACTGTCGGCAATTCATGGTTTTCGACCAGAATAACAGTGAGTCCGTTATCGAGTTTAAAGGTCTTATATTCACCCAACTGAATTTTAGCAGCTTTGGCTGGTTTAGGTGGTTGGGTGCGATCGACCTGTGCCTGCAGCAGGGTGAAATTTAAAAAGATGCAGGCAGCTATTAGAGTTATATTTTTCATATTAAGGTTATTCACGGTAATTATTTTTTCTTCGGAAGGTAGTACAGAACAACCCGGTTTGTTTTTGTGAAATACTTGCGGGCAGCATTACGGATATCTTCGCGGGTTACCTTCATATAGTTGTCGATATCAGTGTTAACCGATCCGGCATCATGAAAATAGGTATAACCTGTGGCGAGTAATTCGGCACGGCCTTCGATACCTGCAAGGCGGTTAACCATTTCTGATTCGACACGGTTTTTCAGTTTCTGAAACTCCTCTTCAGGGACAAGGTCGTTCTGAAGTTTAACAATTTCCTCATCTGCTGCAGCTTCAAGTTTTCCCAGATCGATTCCGATGTTCGGGATCAGGAAGGCAAGGCTAATACCGGGATGCTCGAGTGGCAATGGTATCGACATTGCTTGCATAGCCAATTGTTTCTCATCGACGAGCGACTTATTAAATCGTGAGCTCTGCCCACCAGAAAGAATGGTATTCAGCAAACTTACAGCGAAATAATCCTTGGTTCCCATTGCAGGAACATGGTAAGCCTGGATGATTGCAGGTAATTGTATATTATCATAAACTGTATCCCTGATTTCTGCTGTTTTAACCGGTTCATTCTGCAATGGCCTAACTATGGGTTTTTTACCGGCAGGAATAGTACCAAAATAATCTTCGGCTAATTTCTGCGCCTGTTTCGGATTGATGTCGCCGGCAATGGTCAGGACCGCATTATTAGGAACATAATATGTTTTATAGAAATTGATGACATCCTGATCTGTGGATGCTCTTAAATGATCAGGGGAACCCACGATTGGAGAGTGATACGGATGAACGGTAAAAGCTCGTTTGAACGTTTCGCGTAAGATTGACCCGTATGGCTGGTTTTCTTCTGTTTGTTTTATTTCTTCGATAACCACACCTTTTTGAGTGGCAATGCCAATTGAGTCCACGCGGCCATGTAACATTCGCTCCGATTCGAGCCACATTCCCAGTTCAAGCTGGTTAGCAGGCAATACTTCATAGTAATAGGTCCTATCGAAGGAGGTATTAGCATTGAGTGTACCACCGGCTTTCTCGACGAAGCGGGTATATTCGCCTCTGGGAATATTATCACTCCCTTCAAACATCAGGTGTTCAAATAGATGTGCAAATCCAGTACGAGTGGGCTCCTCGTTTTTTGAACCCACATGATACATCACAGACACCGCTACTATGGGTGTCGAATGGTCTTCATGAAGAATAACATGAAGCCCGTTAGGAAGATTAAACTCCTTATATTCAAGCTTAACGGTCTGGGCAAAAAGACCCTGAACAGCTCCTGCAAGAATCAGGACCATGAGGCAGGGCAGTTTAATATTTCTCATAATATAGAATTTGTCATTGATCGAGTGGAGACAAAAATAAACTAAAAACAACCTCAAGAACATGATAACAATCAAGCTCCGGAAAATTGTATCCTCATCAGGCCCCCCACATGTCCCTGTCGAGGGTCCTGTAATTCACTGCCTCCGCAAGGTGCTGGGATTTGATGACAGGGCAGCCATCCAGATCGGCGATAGTCAATGACACTTTAAGAATTCGATCGTAGGCTCTTGCCGAGAGTCCCAGTCTTTCCATTGCCTGTTTCAATATCATCCTCCCGGGTTCATCGATACGAACAAATTTTCGCATAAGTCGAGATGACATTTGTGCATTACAGTATACTCCCGGAACATCGATGAATCTGGCTGACTGAATTTCGCGGGCCCGGATAATTCTTTCACGGATGGAGCGGCTGGATTCAGCCAGTGGCAGGTCGGCCAATTTCTCGAAGCTGACTGGTACCACTTCGATATGCAGGTCGATACGATCGAGCAATGGACCAGAAACGCGGCTAAGGTATTTGCGGACGTGTCCGTTGCCGCAGGTACAGGTTTTATCGGGATGATTAAAAAACCCACAAGGACAAGGATTCATAGAAGCCACCATCATGAAACTTGCAGGATACTGGATAGCATACCGTGCCCTTGAAATATTGATTATGCGATCCTCAAGCGGCTGTCGGAGGACTTCGAGCACCGATCGTTTAAACTCAGGTAGTTCATCAAGAAAAAGCACCCCGTGATGAGCGAGGGAAATCTCTCCCGGTTTAGGCACCGCACCCCCGCCAACGAGGGCGATATCTGAAATTGTGTGATGAGGACTTCGGAAAGGTCGGCGGGTAATGAGTGTTGCATTGGCACCGAGTTTCCCTGCAACCGAATGAATGCGGGTAGTTTCGAGGGCTTCCTGCATAGACAGCGGGGGCATGATACCGGCGAGCCTCTGAGCAAGCATGGTTTTTCCCGCCCCTGGAGGGCCTACCATCAGCACATTATGGCCACCGGCAACAGCTACTTCCAGTGCCCGTTTAACGTTTTCCTGACCCTTGACATCCTGAAAATCCAGTTCTGAAGTGCCTGACTGACGCTGAAATTCCGCAACAATGTCAATCCTGACAGGTTCCGGTCGAGGTCCTCCTGTAAAAAAGGCAATCACTTCAGAAAGCGTGTTCATTCCAAAAACATCAAGTCCTTCCACAACTGCGGCTTCGCGGGCATTTACCATTGGGATAATAATTCCCTGAAAACCCTCTTTCTTCGCCTTCATAGCCATTGGCAGCACGCCGGTTACAGGTTGCAAGCCACCATCTAGGGATAATTCCCCCATCATGATAAACCGGGGAAAATCATCGGTCTTCAACTTCTCATTTGCACCCAGAATTCCTATGGCCAATGGCAAATCATAAGCTGATCCCTCCTTTCGAACATCGGCCGGAGCAAGATTTATCACCACCCTTTTTCCGGGCCAGCGGTAGTCCAGGGTACTCAGAGCAGCAACGATCCGTTGCTGACTCTCCCGAATAGCGTTGTCGGGCAATCCGACCAGGAAATAACCCACCCCTTCACTAACCTGGACTTCGACACGAATAGTGCTCGCGGAAATTCCAAAAACTGCACTGGCAAAAGTACGTACTAACATATGTTGTGTATTTATGGTAATATAGATGCAGAAAACCCGGCCGGTTGGAAAATCATTTTAGTATTTTTGTCCATTTGTGGAAAAAATCTCATATCCTGAATGACGGAATTGATCAAGGTATTGCCCGATGCGGTTGCTAACCAGATTGCGGCAGGAGAAGTTATACAGAGACCAGCATCGGCTGTGAAAGAATTGATGGAGAATGCCGTTGATTCCGGAGCCGACCGCATCCAGGTAATTGTCAAGGATGCAGGTCGAACGTTGGTACAGGTAGTTGACAATGGTTCCGGGATGTCGGACACAGATGCCAGGTTATGTTTTGAAAGGCATGCCACTTCCAAGATTCGTCATGCAGAGGATTTATTTACCATCAGGACCATGGGTTTCCGGGGCGAAGCGCTGGCTGCGATTGCTGCAGTGGCTCAGATCGAGCTGAAAACAAAAACCACTGGTTCTGAAGCCGGTACAAAAGTTAAAATAAACGGATCTGAATTTGAGTTACAGGAGCCTGTTGCTTGTTCAGACGGGACGAGTATCTCGGTGAAGAATCTTTTTTACAACATTCCCGCCAGGCGTAAATTCCTTAAAGCCAACTCCACTGAGCTAAAGCATATCATTACTGAGTTTCAAAGGATCGCCCTGGCACATCACGATACCACTTTTATACTTCAGAATAACGATTCCGAAGTATACAACCTGCCGGCCGCCAGATTACCTGAGAGGGTTCAGCATCTGTTTGGAAAGACTATTGCCCAGCAGCTTGTTCATGTTAAAACGGAAACCAGCATTATGCAGGTCAGCGGGTACATCGGTAAACCGGAATTTGCGAGAAAAACCTACGGTGAACAGTTCTTTTTTGTGAACGGGAGGTTTATGAAGCATCCCTACCTTCACCGGGCAGTTTCGCAATGTTATGATGGATTGATTCCCGGTGATGCTGTACCGGCCTATTTTATCTATATCGAAATCGATCCGGTTCATATTGATGTAAACATTCATCCCACGAAGACTGAGATTAAGTTCGAAGACGAGAGGGCTGTATATCAAATCATTCAAGCATCAGTAAGAGAAGCATTGGGAAAATTCAACCTGACACCGACCCTTGATTTTGACCAGGAAGGCGGAATGGAAATTCCTTATTTCCGACCTGGCGATGCGGTGAGTGCTCCGGTTATCCGGGTAAATGCTGATTTTAATCCTTTTGACAGTGATGATCAGCCCTGGAAACGTGACAGTTACTCAGGAACAGTGCCACGTCAGGCTCCGGTGGCAGGATGGGAACAATTATTCTCACAAGTCCAACCCTCCAACGGACAGGAACTACCCGAACAATCAATCCAGCAAGGGCTTCCGGGATTAAACCAGGCGACCCGCAGCTTTCTTCAATTTAAAAATAAGTATATCCTGATCCCGGTAAAATCCGGTATCATGATAGTAAATTATGCACGGGCCTATGAACGAATCCTATATGAGGATTTCATCAGGAATATGAATGAGCCGGGCAGTATCAGCCAGCAGGTATTGTTTCCCGTGACTTTTGAACTGAACCCTGTGGACCTGAATTTACTGCTTGATGTGAGTGACGAACTGACAGCAATAGGATTCGATATTCAACCTTTCGGCGGTCAAAGCGTTATTGTGAGAGCATTGCCTGCGTCGGTTGACGCCAACGACCCTAAAGTATTGATTGAAGAGCTATTAGAACAATTGAAAAACGAGACTCCTGATCTGGCAGTACAATATAAGGAACAGGTTGCCAAATCGGCTGCGCGTGTATCATCACTTGCGTTTGCACGCCCGCTGCATGATGCTGAGGTACAGGGACTGATCGACAGACTATTTGCATGCCGCGAACCCCAAACCACTCCAGGAGGGAAACCAGTACTGACGATTTTACAGATGGAGGAGATTGAGAAGAGGTTTGCATAAACTTTGTATGGCAAAGGGCAGAAAGGCAGGAAGGCAAAAGGAAAGTATTAAGAATTAAGATAAAAGTTAGAAGGAGTATAAAATGTTTGAGAGGTTTGGAGGACGTGGAGGATCGATGCCGCCGGCGGTATTGAATTTGATCATCATAAACGTGATCCTGTTTCTTGCAACTTATGTGTTGGGCAACAGCGGGATCGACCTGACAAAGTATCTGGCTTTATATTATCCCGGATCAGATCTTTTTCATCCCTATCAATTGATCACTCACATGTTTATGCATGCGACGATCACTCATTTGTTTTTCAACATGTTCGCCCTTTGGATGTTTGGCCGGGTGTTAGAATCTGTTTGGGGCAGTGGCAGATTTCTTGTATTTTATTTTGTTACCGGGTTGGGTGCCGCAGCATTTCATCTGTTGGTGAACTCACTGATGATAGCATCGATTAACACAGAAATGCAGGCACTTCTGAACTCTTTATCGCCTGATACTTTTGCCGAGTTTATCAGACATCGTTTTCCGGAATATCAAATGCAGATTTCTGATTTTATTTCCTCCTGGAAATCGGTTCCCGACAGTCCAAATTATCTGGCTCAGGCCCCGGAATACCTGCGTCAGCTGATGCACCTCCGGATGGATATTCCCGTTATTGGCGCTTCCGGTGCTGTTTTCGGAGTTCTTCTCGGGTTCGGAATGTTGTTTCCAAACACACAGCTCATGCTCCTTTTTCCACCTATTCCGATCAAAGCCAAATGGTTCGTTCTCGGTTATGGTGCCGTAGAATTCATCTCAGCCATCTGGAATCAGCCAGGTGATCATGTAGCCCATTTTGCTCATCTGGGTGGCATGATTTTTGGGTTTATCCTGATCAAGTTCTGGAACCGTACTCAGCGACAGCAATTTTATTGATCATGAATCCCATCGGAGATTTTAGAAGAAACTTCAGTAAGCAGAGCTCCCTTTCGCAGCTGATACTCATAAATGCTGGAGTCTTCCTATTTATAAAGATACTTGGCGTATTCTTCTTCCTATTCCGGCAAGAGAATATTGAGCAATTGGTCCTGAGCTATCTCGCTTTGCCTGCCGATCCCGCAATGATATTCAAAAGACCTTGGACCGTAATCAGTTACATGTTTCTACATTATGATTTTCTTCATATCCTTTTTAACATGCTATGGCTGTACTGGTTTGGGAAAATCTTTTTAGAATACCTGAATCCAAAAAAATTGATCTCCGTTTACCTGATAGGCGGTATTGCGGGGGGATTATTTTACGTACTGTCATTCAATTTATTTCCAGCTTTTCAGGAATCTGTAGCACAATCTGTTGCATTGGGTGCTTCGGCCGCGGTACTGGCAATTGTTATGGCGATTTCGTTTTATGTCCCGGATTACACCATGAACCTGATCTTTCTGGGTCCGGTGAAATTGAAATACATAGCTTTGGTAAGCGTGATTATTGATCTGTTGAGTATCGGTTCCGGAAATGCAGGGGGGCATTTGGCTCATCTTGGCGGAGCGCTCTTCGGATTTCTTTATGCCACTCAGTTGCGGCGGGGCAAGGATCTTTCGAAAGGATTTAACCGATTCATGGACAGCTTATTCAGTCTGTTTAAACGACGCCCGAAAATGAAGGTTAAGTATAGTAAGCCTTCCAAGCCGACAGAAACGGACATGGAGTATAATGCGCGTAAGGCTGCCGAACAGCGCAATATCGATCAGATTCTCGATAAAATTTCTCGCAACGGATACGAAGGACTCTCCAAAGAAGAAAAGGAAATCCTTTTTAAATCAAGTAAAAAATAGGAGCATGCTCAAGGCACTGCGACGGATATTATTTATTTTCTACCTGTTGACGGTGGTGCCCCTGATTTTCTGTTATCTCAGCCAGGTGATCAGTCCGGTTACCTTTTGGCCTTTTGCCTTTTTTGGACTGCTTTTTCCGGTGCTCATCGTCATTCAGATCGCTTTTCTCATCCTATTTATCGTACTTCGGAGTAAAGCTGTTATCATGCCTCTAGTCCTGATTGTGGTGGGATGGACCTCAATCACCCAAACTTTCCAGATGTCATTCAAGTCAGTTTCTGCAAGTCAAAACAAAAGTCAGGTGAAGGTAATGACCTACAATGTCAGATTGTTTGATATCGCACATTATTGGTCGACTTTAAAAGATCAGAGTGAAGGGGTTTTTTCCTATGTAAATGATTTAAAACCGGATATACTTTGTTTCCAGGAATTCGCTGTTCAGGACCCCGGGAATTTTTCCATTGATTTCATTAAAAGCAGGTTACCATCCCTACCATTTACCGCTGCAGAGTACAACTTCACCAATCAAAACAGAAAGCACGGACTTGCCATTTTCAGTCGTTTTCCGATCATCATGAGTGGTCATGAGCATTTTGCTGACACAAAAAACATGATGCTTTTCTGTGATATCCTGATTGGGCAAGATACTGTAAGAGTGTACAATAATCACCTAGAATCTATCCATTTTGATCGTGATGAATTTCAATGGATCGATACAACAACGAATAAAACCAGGATTCCGCGCGACAAGATCACCGAGATTATTGACCGAATGAAAGGTGCGTATATTAAGAGAGGTACCCAGGCAGATCAGGTGAAAAAGAATATTGACCACTCCCCTTACCCGGTGATTGTTTGTGGTGATTTTAATGATACTCCAGTCAGTTACACAACTCATCAGATAGGGAAAAACCTGTACGACAGTTTCCGTTCGGGTGGACGATGGCTGGGAATTACGTTTCCAAACGTAAAAGCTCCATTAAGGATTGATTACATCCTTCACTCCAAACAAATGACCTCCAGTGACTATCGAATTGGCAAGGTGAAGTTTTCAGATCACCGACCGGTAAGTTGCAGTATTGCAATTCAGTAGGCAGTTGGCAGTTGGCTGTTAATCTGAGAGTTTTATTTGGCAGTTACCGCCGCTAAGTATAATTCCAATCTTTTTGCCTTTCCAGCCGATATCGGGATTGGCCATCAGGGCCCCAAGAGGAACGGCCGAGCTGGGTTCGATAATTATCTTCATCCTTTCCCAGATAAGCCTCATCGCTTGTTCAATCACAGGTTCGGGGCACAGGAGTATCTCATCAACATTTTTCCTGATCACCTCGAAAGTAAGTGGTCCAAGGGAAGTCAGTAATCCATCAGCTATGGTATTTGCAGGCAACGCGGGTTGAATAGACCCCATCTTTATAGACTGATATGCATCATTAGCATTAGCAGGTTCACCGGCCCAGACAGTGATTCCGGGATTGATGGACTTGGCGGCGATCGCGGTACCGCTCAAAAGGCCTCCCCCACCCACTGGAGCCATAATTATATCTAATCCGGGTTTACTATCCAGGAGTTCCAGGGCCGCTGTTCCCTGTCCGGCAATTATCTGAAACCGGTTATAGGGATGAATAAATGTACAGCCGGTTTTTTTCTGGATTTCAGCCATGGTTGATTCCCGGGCTTCCAAAGTTGGTTCACAATAAGTAATAATACCGCCGTAGCCGGCAACCGCGAGTTTTTTTATTTCCGGAGCATTGCGGGGTATGACAATATATGCAGGAACACCTGCAATACATGCAGCAAGCGCCAATGCTGCAGCATGGTTTCCCGAAGAGTGGGTGCCTACCCCTTTGGCCAGCTCTTCGGGAGACAGGGATAATACCGCATTTATAGCACCGCGGAATTTAAAAGCCCCAACCTTTTGAAAATTCTCACATTTGAAAAAAAACTCAGCACCTAGTATTTCATTGATGCTAACGGAAGTAAATACTGGTGTCCAGTGAATATATGGCCTTATTCGGGCATGAGCTTCCTGAATATCTGAGAGAATTGGAATATAGTTCACGGCAATAATTATTTTTTGTTTTTGACATATTTGTCCATCCAGGTATCCATTTCCCAAAGCATATGGAGCAGACTTTCGCGTGCAGCGTAACCATGGCTTTCAAGGGGCAGGAGAACCAATCGAGCCGTGGCTCCCAGTCCCTTAAGTGCAGCATATAAACGTTCACTCTGAATTGGGAAAGTTCCCTGGTTATTGTCTGCTATGCCGTGTATCATCAGCAGGGGTGTTTTGATTTTATCGGCATAATTAAAAGGCGACATTTTATTATAAAGATCAGTGGCTTCCCAATAAGTTCGGGGTTCCGACTGAAATCCAAACGGAGTGAGAGATCGGTTATAAGCACCGCTTCTGGCAATACCTGCAGCAAATAGGTCACAATGTGCCAGCAGGTTGGCGGTCATGAAAGCGCCATAGGAATGTCCTCCGACTGCTACTCTTTTGGGATCAACGACGCCCATTGCCACCCCTTTATCGATGGCTGCTTTGGCATTTGCGACGAGCTGTTCGAGGAACGTATCATTAGGCTCAGCCTCCCCTTCTCCGACGATCGGAAAAGCGGCATTATCGAGTATTGCATAACCCTGAGTAACAAAGGGTACTGCTGAGCTTGCGCTTAATCGGGTAAAAGTAAAAGGTGAGCCGGTAACCTGTCCGGCGGCTGACTTGGATTTGTACTCAACCGGGTAGGCCCACATTAAGGTTGGAAGGGGTCCGTCCTCCTTTTTCCATCCAGCCGGTGTATAAAGCGTAGCGGTTAATTGCACCCCGTCGGGCCTGAAATAGGTAATCCTTTCTTTCTTGACGCCATCCATAAACGGATATGGATTAGCGAAGTGGGTTAATTGAACCTGTGGGGCCCCTTTTTTGGCTTTCAGGTTAAGAATAATATAATTTGATGGTTCCGTGACTGATTGCCTGGTTATCAAAATCTGCAATTTCTCGGGGTCAAGTATTCGGCTGACTGATTCAAAACAGGGAGGCTGTGATTTCCACAATTGATTTACCTTCATTGTTTTGATATCAAATTCACTTAAAAAGGGCCTGTCACCTTCCGCCGAAGCGCCCGAACCGGTAAGGAACATGGTATTGCCTTTTCCAGCTATCAGAAGGACTTGCCGGCCGCGGCTGTTAGTCATGATAAAATTCCCCGGATCAGCGTATTTATCTTCCGACGACCGGTCCCAGATCACCCGGGCTGGTGCCGATGGATTGGAAGGATCGAAAAAAGAAATAATTTCTTGTTTTGTTTTGGAAGAGGACTCGCTCATTACAGCCAGGTCGGCACGGCCCCAGGAGATTCGTCCGAATCGAAGTTTTGATTTTAGCTGGGCAATTGGTGTTCCAGTAAAGGGCGCATCCAACCTATAAAGCTGATCACGGTAGGGAACATTCTTTTTGGGGTCGCCACCATCGAGTGCTTCGAGCCAATAGATGCTTGCAGGAGTATCTGCCCTCCAGTTAATATTTCTCGGACCGGGAACAGTAGCATCGTAACCTGTGGGAACATTTTCCTGCAACGGAATTTTGAAAAGTTCGCGTACCAGCTTGCCATTGAAGTCGACAATTTCCAGAACGGATGAGAATTCGGAATAACCAACGAGATATGAATAGGGTTTTGTCAGACGTTCAGTCAGGATATATTGTCCTCCGGGAGCTACATCAACACGTGTATACATATCCTTCTTCAGCAGGGATCGGGATACACCATCGAGATTTATCAGCACGACTTCAGCCTGGCCAAAATAGTCGAAAAGTTTTTCGTCATCCGGACCAGTAAGCATGTCCTGATTGGTTCTTACAGCGGCTTTACTTCCGGAAGTTTCCTGAACAACCGGGCCTGCCGGAACTTTTGAAACCACTGGTCTGGCGCCCCGGTCGGCGGGGATCATTTTTCCTATCAACCCTGATGCATCAGGAAGCCAATCAACTGCTGAACCCAGCAGTCCGTTGACAGGCTGCTTACTTAGTTGCCGGGCGCTGAGGGTTGATATATCAGCATACCATAGAAATAATCCATTTGACGTCATCTGTAGAAAAGTAAACCCACGGCTATCTGGTGCCCAGGCCACCTGCATTATTTTCAGTGGTACCGGCAAACCGGAAAAATGTTTCTTTTCAAGTGTATTCAGGATCATCATTTCAATATCCACAGAGTATCCCGACCTGCTTGCAGCATTGATAGCCGGATCGATCCGGAGGCCAGCCAGTCGCAGCATTTCCTCAGCAAAATCAGCTATTGTTGGATTTTCTGAACGGGTTAAAAACAAGGCAAACCTCCCGGAAGGATCAGTTTGCATGGTGGGCGTTGCAGGAGCATCAACCACCGCAGCAAGCTCTTTAGGAGGGGTCTGGTATTTTAAATCACTTTGTGCATACATAATCATCGGGTAGGCTAAGAAGACCAACAGCGGTAAATGTTTAAGTTTCATTTTGGCAGAGGTTTTATCGGTTAATCAGGGTAAGTTCTGCAAATTATTAAAAACAATCGTATTCAGCTATCTTTGAACCCCAAAGAAACTAATGATGGAATCGATAAAAACACTTATACAACAGGTCTGGGAAGATCGTACACTTCTGAGTCTGCCGGTTTACCGCGAGGCCATTGAAAAGGTGGTTGAAGATCTTGATAAGGGTAAATTGAGAGTTGCCGAACCGGTTGGAGATGAATGGGTGGTTAATGAGTGGGTGAAGAAAGCCGTCATTCTTTACTTTCCTATTCGTAAAATGGAAACCATGGAGGCCGGGCCATTGGAATTTCACGACAAAATTCCTTTAAAGCATGATTATGCCTCGCAGGGAGTGAGGGTCGTTCCCCAGGCGGTGGCACGATATGGAGCATACCTGGCACCCGGAGTCATCATGATGCCATCGTATGTGAATATTGGAGCCTATGTTGATGAAGGAACCATGGTTGACACCTGGGCAACGGTAGGATCATGCGCACAAATCGGCAAGAGTGTTCATCTTAGCGGGGGCGTTGGCATTGGCGGGGTACTGGAACCAGTTCAGGCTGCCCCGGTAATCATTGAAGATCATGCGTTTATCGGATCAAGATGCATCATCGTCGAAGGAGCAAAAATCGGACGTGAAGCAGTACTGGGCGCTAACACGGTGATCACAGGTTCTACGAAGATATTGGATGTTTCGGGTTTGGAAGTCGTGGAATACCGCGGTTATGTTCCTCCGAGGTCTGTTGTGATCCCCGGTACTTATCCAAAGAAATTTCCATCTGGCGAATACCAGGTGCCCTGTGCCCTGATCATTGGTCAGCGCAAGGCATCGACCGATCTTAAGACTGCGCTCAATGAAGCTTTGAGAGAATATAACATCTCATGATAAAGATTTCGGCAGTAATCATTTCTTTCAATGAGGAGCGGGATATTGAAAAATGTCTTCAATCCGTCGCCGGTTTAGCCGATGAGATCCTTATTCTGGATTCATTCAGCACTGATAACACTGAGGCTATCTGCAAAAGATTCAGTGCACGCTTTGAGCAGCATGTATTTGACAGTTACGGTCCTCAAAAGAATCGGGCCATTCAGATGGCCAGTCATGATTACATCCTTTCGCTGGATGCGGATGAAGCGCTGTCAGAAGAGGCCATTGAGGAGATCCGTCAAATCAAGGAAAACTGGAGCCATGACGGATACATCTTTAACCGCAGGAACAACTATTGCGGCCGTTGGATGAAGCACACCACCTGGTATCCCGACCGAAAGCTGCGTTTGTTCGACAGGAAGAAAGCTGCATGCACCCTTTTAGACCTTCATGAATATATACAGATGGACTCCGGTGGGACAATCAGGCAGTTAAAAGGCGATTTGTTACACTGGACTGTGAGAACTAAAGAAGAACAGGAGGCTAAAACTGAGCAATTTGCACGAATTTCAGCAAAATATTATTTTGAAAGGGGCATCCGCTCAGGACTCGGTTCTGCTGCCTTTCACTGCGTATGGCGCTGGTTAAGAGAGTATTGCATAAATCTAGGCTTTCTTGATGGGAAAGCAGGATGGCAAGTATCAAGATTTTCAGCACTTTACGTTTGGAAAAAATATTATTATCTTCGTCAATTGTATGAAGAATGAAGGTAATAACCTCTGGATTGCTGATGATTTGCTCAATGCTGTTGAAGTATTGAGGCAAGGCGGCGTCATATTATATCCAACGGATACGATCTGGGGATTAGGGTGCGACGCTACCAACCCGGAGGCTGTAGAAAAAGTGTACCGCATCAAGGAAAGACCATCGGGCAAGAGCATGTTGGTTCTGGTCTCTGATATTAAAATGGCTGAAGCATATACTCAGGATACACCGGATCTCATCTGGACCATTATGGAGGAAGCCCTCGACCCGCTGACACTGATTTTTCCTCATGCACGAAGCCTGGCTGAGAACCTGCCTGCACCGGATGGGTCTATCGGTATCAGGTTACCGAAAGATAATTTCTGCCTTGAACTTATTCAGCAATTTGGCAAGCCAATTGTGTCATCTTCAGCTAATGCGAGCAGTCAGGCACCGCCTCAGGTCTATATGGATATTACCAGAGAATTAATTGAAGTGGTGGATTATGTCGTCCAGTGGCGTCAGAACGATCTCCAACCCGGAATACCATCGACTGTTGTCAAGTTAGGATCCAATGGGGAAATGGAGATGATCAGACCGTAAAACGGGGGACGAAGAAGAAGATCGAAACGCGAAACGCGAGACGCGAGACACGAGACACGAGACACGAGACATGAGACGGGGAGCAATTAAAGATCGAGGAGACCGTCGGGGATGTGGAGAATGAGCTGACGCTTTTTCGGATCATTTAAGATTACGAATTCAGTATGTAATGGCAGAAGAGCCGTTTTCCCTTCAATTTCAATTTTTAGAAGCGGGTTTCCCGGTATATTTTCAAATCCCGTAACACTGCCTTTTTTCCCAGAGATTTCATCAACCACTTCGAAACCGGTGAGTGAATCAACAGCATCAATTGTGGCTTCAAACCAATCTGACCATTCGCCTTCGAGATAACAGTTAAGTCCTACATAACCAGTGGCCTTTTCTGGGCCGCTGATCTGGTCGAGACCCACTACCAGGTGGTTCGCATCTTTTTGAAAAACTGATTCTTCGGTGACTTTAAAAGGGACCAGTCCGCCATCGATTCCGATAAACATCCAACCGGGAAAATCCAGGACATCTCCAGCCTGCCTGTGCAACCGGATGACCAGCCGACCATTAACTCCATGAACCTTTACCAGTCTTCCGACTTCGAAGGTTTGCGATTCGATCTGTTCAGATATTGTGGACACCCGGTTATAAAAATAATTATTCAAAAATAGCTTAAAAAAAAGACTGCCCGTTAGCTGGGCAGTCTCAAATAAGTTTCGCGTATGAGCAAATCGTTACTCAGCAACAGGAGTTTCTTCGGCGGCAGCTTCTTCAACAGCGGGAGCTTCTTCAACAACCGGTGCATCTTCAACAACGGGAGCTTCCTCAACAACCGGAGCTTCTTCAACCACGGCAACCTCTTCAACTACAGGGGCTTCAGCAACCATTTCAACAGCAGCAGCAACAGCGACAGGAGCTGCGAGCGTTACGTGAATCGGTTCTTCTTCAGCCTGAGCTGCGGCGGCTTCTTTAGCATTTTTCTTGGCCAAAGCAGCTGCGCGTACATCTTTAACCTTCGTTTCAGCGGCTAAGCGTGATTTCTCATCACTGCGTTTATCTGCGTCCTTTTTACTGGCAACGCTTTTCAGCTTTTGTTCGTTCAGTGCGGTCCATTCCTGGAATTTCTGTTCAACTTGTTCTTCCGTGAGGGCTCCTTTTCTGACACCTTTCAGCAGATGATTCTTATACAGAACACCACGCTGAAGTAATAACGAACGTACGGTATCAGTCGGCAGCGCACCCTTTTGCAACCATGTCAATGCCTTATCAAAGTCTATTTCTATGGTAGCAGGATTCGTGACAGGATTGTATGAACCAATCCTTTCGATGAATTTACCATCCCGTGGTGCCCTGCTATCCGCTACTACGATGAAGTAGAACGGACGGGATTTTTTCCCGTGTCTGGCTAATCTAATTTTTGCTGGCATGCTTACTGATAATTAATCTTTAAAATTTTGTGGCGCAAAGATACCATTAATATCCTGTTCTCCAAAAGTATTTAACTTTTAAAAGAGTTTTAAACATAGCCATCAACAGGCACAATGATGGCTAATTTTGACCCCAATGAGTGACTTTGTACATCTTCACCTCCACACCCAGTATTCGATCCTCGACGGGGCCACGCCAATCGAGGGATTGATGGATCGTGCCGTATCCCTGGGAATGCCGGCTGTTGCGATAACCGATCACGGAAACATGTTCGGTGTCAAACATTTCTTCGATGCTGCCAGGGCAAAAAACATCAAGCCAATTCTTGGATGTGAAGTATATCTTGCACCCAAAGGCCGCCGGGACAAGTCCGATATTGAGGACCGGCATCGGTTTCATCTTGTTTTGCTGGCAAAAAACAGCAACGGGTACCATAACCTGATCCGGATGGTTTCCAAAGCCTATCTCGAAGGATATTACTACAAACCGCGTATCGACTGGGAGCTTTTAAACCTATATCATGAAGATCTTATCGCCTGCTCTTCCTGCTTAGCCGGAGAACTTCCTCGTGCTGCGCGCAACAGTGAACCAGCGGCCGAAGAGGTATTACTCCGGTACAAAAGTCTTTTTGGTGAAGATTTCTATATCGAACTGCAGGACCATGGACATCCGGAGCAAAAGCAGGTAAATCCTGTCCTGATAAAGCTGGCCCGCAAGCACGGTGTCGACCTTATTGCCACCAATGATGTTCATTACCTTAATGAGAAGGATGCCGAAGCGCAGGATATACTTCTTTGTCTGAGTACAGGCAAGGACATTAATGATACCGGCCGGATGAAATTTATCGGGCAGGAGTTTTTCAAGACTGAGGAAGAGATGCGCCGGATCTTTATGGAGGCACCGGAAGCTATAACGAATACACTGAAGGTTGCCGAAAAAATTGAGAATTACGATCTTGACCGGGATGTTTTGTTACCTGAATTTAAACTGCCAGAAGGTTTCGAAACGCAGGATGAGTATCTGAGCTATCTTGCCAATGAAGGAGCAAAGAGGCGTTATCCCGATATTACCCCAGAAATTCAGGATCGGATAAATTTCGAATTATGCGTGATCTCTGAAATGGGATTTGCGGGATATTTCCTTATTGTTCAAGACTTTATTCGGGCAGCTCGGGAGAGGAAAGTCTCGGTGGGACCAGGTCGTGGATCAGCTGCAGGATCAGCGGTAGCCTATTGTACCGGCATTACCGACATTGATCCGATCAAATACAAGCTTCTCTTTGAGCGGTTCCTGAATCCGAAGAGAATATCGATGCCTGATATAGACATTGACTTCGATGATGACGGCCGTGAGGAAGTTATGAAATACGTGCTCGAAAAATATGGAAAAGAGCGTGTGGCACAAGTCATTACGTTTGGATCCATGGGCGCTAAAATGGCTATCCGCGATGTTGCCAGGGTGATCAACCTGCCTTTACCTGAAGCCAACCGGCTTTCGAAACTCATCCCCGACGGGCCGGATGTATCACTGAAATCGGCTTATCGCGATGTTCCTGAATTACGCGCTGAGCTAACGAGCAATGATCCATTGATCAGAAAGACCCTTGAGATGGCAGAGATTCTCGAAGGATCGATCCGTCAAACAGGAATACACGCCTGCGGGGTGATCATCGGTAGGGATCCGCTCATCGATCATATTCCGGTGGCCATATCAAAGGAAACCGATCTGATGATCACCCAGTATGATGGGCATTACCTCGAAAAGGTTGGTATGCTGAAGATGGACTTCCTGGGTTTGAAAACGCTCTCGATTATCCGGGATGCCTTGGAAAATATCAGACTTTCCAAGGGTATTGATCTGGATATGGATACGATTTCCTACGAGGATCCAAAGACTTTTGAATTATATCAGAAGGGTGAAACTGTAGGAACATTCCAGTTTGAATCGCCGGGTATGAGGGCGTACCTTAAGGATCTCAAGCCTACAGCGCTCGAGGACCTGATCGCAATGAACGCGCTGTACCGGCCAGGCCCGATGCAATATATCAATGGGTTTATCAAACGCAAGTTCGGACTTGAAGTAGTTGAATATCCGCATCCCTGGCTTGAAGAGATCCTGAAGGACACTTATGGTATCATGGTTTATCAGGAACAGATCATGCAGACTGCCCAAAAAATCGGAGGCTTCTCTCTTGCTCAGGCTGACAACTTGCGGCGTGCCATGGGTAAGAAAAAGATGGATGTGATGGAGAAGGAAAAGGCGGTATTTGTAGCAGGTGCTGAAAAAAACAGCATCGGAAAGGCAAAAGCCGTAGAGATCTTCGATATCATGATGGAATTTGCGAATTATGGATTCAATCGTTCACACTCTGCCGGTTATGCTGTTGTTGCCTTTCAGACGGCCTATCTGAAGGCTCATTATCCTGCAGAATATATGGCAGCGGTGCTTACCCGAAATCTGAATGACATCAAGAAAATCACGTTTATCATGGACGAGTGCCGGCGAATGGGCATGCAGGTTCTGGGTCCGGACGTTAACGAAAGCTATCTGAAATTCACTGTCAATAAACAAGGAAATATCCGATTCGGCCTGGCTGCTGTTAAAGGCATTGGAGCCGGAATTGTGGAAGTCCTTGTGGAGGAACGTGATAACCGCGGTCCGTTCCTTGACATCTATGACATGGTTGAACGTATAAGCCTGAAGACCCTGAATAAGAAGGTAGTGGAAGCGATGGCAGTAAGCGGTGCCTTGGATAACGTATCAAAATATCAACGCTACCAGTTTTTCTCAGAAGACGAAAAAGGTCAGAATTTTATTGAACAGTTGCTTCGGTACGGGTTAAAAGTGCAGGATGAAAATGCAGGAAGCCAGATCAGTCTGTTTGGCGGAATATCCGAAATAAAACCTTCACGGCCGGAACCAAGGCCCTGTGAATCTTGGAGTACGCTTCAGCAGCTCAACCTGGAGAAGGAACACGTTGGCATTTACCTTTCTGCTCACCCGTTAGATGAATACCGGTTGGTTATCGATCATTTTACCAATGCTAATTTCGCTGATCTCGAGGAGATAACCTCTTTGAAAGGGAAAGATCTGAAAGTTGCCGGTATCGTAACATCCGTTGAGCACAAAATAACTAAAACAGGAAAACCGTTTGGGCGGATGATGATGGAAGATTTTTCCGACACCCACACTTTTACCTTTTTCTCACCCGATTATCTGACATTCAAAAATTATATGCAACCCGGTTATGCCCTTATGCTCAACGGGAAGATTGAAGCTCATCGTTTCAATGATGATGAGTTCGAATTTAAGGTGAAGGAGATGAACCTATTGTCGGATATAGGTGAGAAAATGATTAAATCGGTTAACCTGACAATTTCTCTGGATTCAATAAATAAGAAAATGGTTCAGGAAATCGTTGAAAAGGTGCAGAAAAATAAAGGAAAAACGATGTTAAAGATCAGAGTTTATGATTCGGTTCAGAAAATCAGTATCGATCTGTTTAGCCGCAATTTCCGTGTGGAGCTGAACAAGGAATTTTTACAATTTCTGAATAATCAGTCAGAAATTGAATTTAAGATCGAATAATTCAGAACTAACGAGTGATTTCTATATTTTTGTAAAAAATAAAAAACTTGAGACATGACTATTGAGATAACAGATTCTAATTTTCAGGAAGTTGTGATTGAGGCCGGCAAGCCGGCGGTAGTTGATTTCTGGGCCGAATGGTGCGGACCCTGCCGTATGCTTACCCCAATTGTAAAAGATCTGTCGACAGAATACGAAGGTCGCGTTGTTGTCGGTAAAGTTGATGTTGACAGCAATCCTGGCATTTCGGCTAAATACGGGATCCGTAACATCCCTACCCTGCTTTTCTTCAAAGGCGGACAAGTTGTTGACAAGCAGGTTGGTGTTGTACCCAAGGGTGCACTGGTGAACAAAATCGATGCTCTCCTGAAATAGGGCAAAGGTAACCAGCTACGAAAAATCTTTCCGAGATAGAGGAGTGGGGAAATCTTTATGAGATTGACCTGATAGCGCGTCAGGTGGTGGAGGGTTTCATCACTGGTTTGCACCGTAGTCCATATCATGGATTCAGTGTTGAATTTGCCGAGCATCGTCATTATAATCCCGGAGAACCTACCAGGCATATCGATTGGAAATTATACGGGCGCACCGATAAGTTATTCATCAAGCGATATGAGGAGGAGACGAACCTCCGCGCCCAATTTATTATTGACACCTCTTCGTCGATGCTTTTTCCAAACCCGGAGCGCAAAGCGATCAGCAAGCTTTTCTTTTCGGTTTATACAGCGGCGGCCATGATGCGACTGTTGCGCAGGCAGCGTGATGCCGTCGGCCTGACACTTTTTTCTTCTGACATTGAGCTGACAACACCGGCAAAAGTGAGCGAGGTGCATAGTCAGAACCTTTTTTCAGAGATGACTATGCTACTTGAACGAACAGGTCCCACGCAGGTAAAAAACAACCTGAACCGACCGACGAATGCCTCAGTCGTCATGCATCAACTTGCTGAAATGTATCCAAAGCGAAGCATGGTAGTATTATTTACAGATATGCTCGATACTTCAGATCCTGATGAGCTTTTCTCCGCCCTCAGGCACTTCAGGTATAATAAGCATGAGGTAATATTATTTCATGTAAAGGATCACAAACTGGAAGAATCCTTCGACTTTCCAAACCGGCCGCACCGGTTTGTTGACATGGAAACCGGCCGAAGTGTTCTGGTAAATCCGGCAGAGATCAGAACAAAATATCGTGAAAAAATCGGCCAGTACTTCGCCGACATTAAGCTTCGTTGCGGTCAGTACGATATTGATTTTGTGGAAGCTGATATCAGGTCTGATTTTAGGGAAGTGCTTCTTCCCCTGCTGATTAAAAGGCAAAAACTTTTTTAGAATTACAGCAGCGGGCTAAACATCCTGGCCACAGATTCCTGAATTTTATCCAGCATGCGTCGTTGCTCCCACAGTTCCAGAATTACCTCTTTTGAGTTTTCGATATCGTCCTCAAAATCGAGTCTGAGCTCCTTCGCTATCCCTTCATCGTAAATCAGGGCATTGGCTTCAAAGTCCTGATTAAAACTGCGGATATCCATATTCGCTGTTCCGACCGACGAAAAAACATCATCCACGATCATCAGCTTGCTGTGCGTAAACCCCTTCAGATAAAAATAGACATGTACTCCAGCCTCCAGCAATTCTTTCACATAGGAACGGCTGCTTCGCCAAACCATCCAGGAGTCGTTCCTTTCAGGCAGCAGTAATTTTATTTCAATGCCGCTCAGGGCAGCTGTTTTAAGTGCTGTAAGAATACTTTGGTTTGGGAGAAAATAAGGCGTGGAAATATAAACATACCGGTTTGCTGTGGCAATGGCTGCAAAATAAGCCTGCATTATGCTTTCCCAGTCGGAATCGGGTCCGCTGGCAACGATCTGGACCAATAATTCCTGGGTTACATTATGTTCCGGAAAATACTTCTGATCGTAATCCGAGGTGTTCCAGGCGAAGTTCCAATCGAGCAAAAAAATTGCCTGCAGGCTGGTCACTGAATCGCCTTCGAGCCGCAGATGTGTATCGCGCCACCTGGTATTGTGGCCCAAACCCCGGAGATAACGATCGGCAATGTTTATACCGCCTACAAAGGCGATCCGGCCATCGACAACAATGATTTTTCTGTGCAACCTGAAATTGAGCTTATTAGCAAAAGCATAAGTTTTTACCGGCATGAAATTCATGACCTTAACACCCGAAGAAGTCAGTTCACGAATATATCTTCTCGATAAGGACCAGCTTCCCAGGTCATCATATAGCACTTTCACATCGACTCCAGCCAGTGCTTTTCTCATCAGGATCTCTTTGATGCGGTTCCCGATCTGGTCATCATCGATGATATAAAATTCGAGATGTATGTGGTCGCGGGCATTTTCAAGCTCATAAATGATTGATCCGAATGTTTGACGGCCATTGTTCAGCACTCTTATTTTGTTGTGTTCCGTGATTAAGGCCTTGGAATTATTCAGCAGCAGCTTCATCAGGTGACGCTTGATGGTAAGTTTAGGATTACGGATGAAAATTTTTTCATTCAGAAGGATCATCTGCTCCCTGGTCAGCCTGTCGAGCGACATGCGGTCGGCCATTTCCTTTAAGATGATCATCTTCCGTTTTTTTGGATTAACCCCGAAATAGATATACAGGATGATCCCGCCGATCGGTACCAGAAAAAGTATGAGTATCCAGGATAAAGTTTTTATCGGATCCTGATTTTCCATAATGATCACCACTACCATCACCATGATGGTCAGAAGCAGCACTGCATCAAGTATCATCCAGAATAGTCCCGGATTATTAAAATTATTGAAAATGCTGGCAATCATTACCTTTAAGATGTATGGAAAAATACGAATCAATTTGCTAATTTGCTAATTTGCCAATGTGCAAATTTGCTCATGTGCAAATTTGCTGATGAAAAGCTACATTAGCATATAATTAATTCATCCTTATATGGAGACTATATTATTGGTTATCATCATAATACTTCTTTTGATAGTGGTTGGGTTCCAATTCGCTTTCAGGCCAAAGAAAACCGAAGATCAGAGCGGGAAAATGCTGGAAACAATTGAGAAAAACATCAGCCGGATTGAGACGGCGGTTAAGGATGAGGTAAAAACCAACCGGCAGGAATTGAGCACTACCCTGACCAATTTTCAGCAATCCTTCTTGGGCACTCTGAGCGGAATATCCAAAGATCAGACGGAGCATATGAAAATGAGTCGTGAAGAGCTAACAAAAACATTGAAGGAATTCTCTGATCAAATGGTTCTTCAGCTTGACAAAATTACTGGTAAGGTTGAATTGAAATTAGGAGAATTAAATGCCAGTACGGAAAAGAAGCTTGAGCAGATGAGGGAGACCGTTGATGAAAAACTCCAGAAAACACTTAATGAACGCCTCGGCCAATCGTTTGAGGTAGTTAGCCGTCAGCTGGAAAGTGTTCAAAAGGGATTAGGGGAAATGCAGACCCTGGCTCAGGATGTCGGAGGACTGAAAAAAGTGTTGAGTAATGTAAAAATGCGAGGAGGCCTTGGGGAGGTCCGGCTTGAGATGCTTCTGGAACAGATTCTGGCTCCTGAGCAATATGAAGCAAATGTCAAAACCAAGAAGGGATCATCCGACCTGGTTGAATTTGCGCTCAAACTGCCTGGAAAAGATGACGACGGCGGAGTTGTTTATCTGCCTATTGATGCAAAATTTCCACAGGAAGCTTATATCCTGCTTACCGAAGCCTACGAAGCAGCAAACCCGGAGGCAATTGATGCAGCAGCAAAAAGTCTGGAGTCCATCATCAAGAAGATGGCCAAAGATATCCGCGACAAGTACATCGATCCGCCTAACACTACTGAATTTGGGATATTGTTTCTCCCTTTTGAAGGGATTTATGCGGAGGTCATACGGCGGTCAGCTCTCATGGAAACACTTCAACGTGATTTTCATATCATGGTGACCGGTCCGACCACCCTGGCCGCGATATTGAATAGTTTGCAGATGGGCTTCAAAACCCTTGCCATCCAAAAGCGAAGTAGCGAGGTTTGGCAGGTTCTTGGCGCCATAAAAACCGAGTTCGAAAAGTTTGGGGGCCTTTTGGATAAAGCACAAAAGAATCTTCATACAGCAACCTCCCAGCTTGACGAATTGGTTGGCAAGCGCACAAAAGCTATACAAAGGAGGCTTCGGGACGTCGAATCCCTGCCAGCTGGCGAAGCGGCTTTATATCTTCCTGAGATTGGAGATGGAGACACGGTGGAAGATGAAGGTGAAGGTTAGAGATTCTAAATTAGAATTCCGAATTCTGAAATTACAGATTCAAGTGTGCATGCAATAATAGAAAAATATGTCAAACCCAATCGCTATCGCCGAAAGGTTTATCCGTTATGCCAGGATAAATACCCAATCTGATAATGCATCAGCATCGTGTCCCAGCAGCCCGGGACAGTTTGACCTGGCACGTGAAATTTTGGCGGACCTCAGTGAGGTAGGTTGCGATGAAATCGGACTCGACAGGAACGGATACATTATGGCTACTTTTGCGGCTAATGTCACACAACCTTTACCGGTGATTGGTTTTATTGCACACATGGATACCAGTCCCGATTTTTTCGGTAAAAATGTTAATCCACAGGTAATCAAGAATTATGATGGATCAGCTATCCCACTTGACCCTGAAGGGCTCATTAAATTGAATTCCAAAGAATTTCCCGAGTTGCTGAATTACCGGGGTCAGGACCTGATCGTGACCGATGGAAAAACATTATTGGGAGCCGATGATAAAGCGGGGATCACGGAGATCCTTGAGGCCATAAGATTCCTGCATCAGAATCCTGAGATCCCACATGGTAAGATCAGGATAGGCTTTACACCTGATGAAGAGATCGGCCGGGGAGCTGACCGCTTTGATGTTAAAAAGTTCGGGGCCGACTTTGCTTATACCATGGATGGCGGAGCAATCGGAGAGCTGGAATTCGAAAATTTCAATGCCGCCTCAGTAGTCATTAATATCCAGGGCCGGAACGTACATCCTGGAACAGCTAAAGGTAAAATGATCAATGCCCTTCAGATAGCGACTGATCTCCATTCAAGGTTACCCGTTGATGAAAGGCCGGAAAAAACAGAAGGTTATGAGGGGTTTTTCCATCTTTCGCGCCTGGAAGGCACTGTTGATAAGGCCCGCATGGATTATATCATACGGGACCATGATTTTGAAAGTTTCTCCAAAAGGAAGAATATCCTGGCCGGGATTGTTGAGGAATTTAACAGGATCTATCCGGCCGGGACTGTAAAAGCCGCAGTCAGAGATCAGTATTACAATATGAAGGAAAAGATCATGCCTGTATACCAGATCATTGACCTTGCAGCTGCCGCCATCAGGGAAGCAGGAATTGAACCCCTGATCATCCCGATTCGCGGGGGCACTGACGGATCAAAACTTTCGTACATGGGTTTACCGACGCCGAACCTCTTTACCGGAGGACATAATTACCATGGTAGGTTTGAGTTTATTCCCATTCAATCCATGGAAAAAGCAGTTGAAGTTATCGTTAACATAGTGCGGATTGCGGCATCCTGATGACTGAACAAAAAGCCGGTCCGTTTGTTCCAAAGGAAAACAAACCAATTTGAGATGTTCAAGGAATTTGAAGCAACCAAAAAGAAGGTATTCCGGATCCTTGATGACAATGGCGGTGTTATTTCCAATAAGCACATGCCTGTTATCGAGGATCAACAACTGATTGATGCCTATCACAATATGGTCTTTGCCCGTACTGCCGACCATATGACGGTCAGCTACCAGCGGCAAGGAAGGATTTTCACCTATCCTCCTAACTACGGACAGGAGGCGATACATGGAGCAACCGCCAGTGTAATGCGCCCAAACGACTGGCTGGTACCGGCCTTCAGGGAAATGGGAGCCTGGCTGGCAAAGGGGGCTTCCCTAAAAGATATTTTCCTTTATTTCATGGGATATGAAGTTGGCAACACCTGGCCGGCAGCTAATCATTTTCTGCCGATTTCGGTGCCCATTGCCTCCCAGTTACCCCATGCAGCAGGCATCGGGTACGCGATAAAGTACAAAAAACTTGACGAAGTGGTTTTTGCCTTTGTGGGTGACGGAGGAACATCAGAGGGAGATTTCCATGAAGCGCTAAACTTTGCAGCTGTATGGAAAGTACCTGTCATTTTTATCGTTCAGAACAACCAGTTTGCCATCTCCGTTCCCTTCAGGATGCAGACTGCATCTGATGGGATCGCTATTAAATCGGTGGCCTATGGAATGCCGGGAATACAAGTCGACGGCAACGATTTTTTCGCCATGCTGAAGACCCTTCAGGAAGCTTCCGCTTACTGTCGCGAAGGGAAGGGCCCTGTACTGATTGAGGCCATTACCTATCGCAAAGGAGCTCATACCACCTCAGATGATCCAACTAAATACCGGACGAAAGAAGAAGAAGAAAGCTGGGAAAAGAAAGACCCTTTGAGAAGACTGAAAAATTATCTGGTTAGCAAGGGGTTACTGGAGGAGACAGAAGACAGAAGACTCGAAGAACAATACAGGCAAGAGATTGACAGGATATTTACCGAGGCTGAAAATCAGCCTGCCTCCTCATTGGAAGATGTCTTTAAATACATGTATGCCGATATGCCGGATGACCTGAGAAAACAACAGGTGGAGCATGAAAACTTTCTACAATGGAAGGAGTCCCTATGAAGATAATGAATATGGTTAACGCTGTAAATAATGCGTTGGATATCAAGCTGGCAGAGGACCCTGACATTGTGGTATACGGTGAGGATGTTGGTGTGGAAGGCGGCGTTTTCAGGGTCACTGAAGGGTTACAGCTGAAATATGGAGCCGACAGGGTTTTTGACTCTCCCCTGGCCGAATCTGCAATAGTTGGCACTGCCATTGGTATGGCGGCTGCTGGGTTAAGACCGGTGGTTGAGATGCAGTTTTGCGGTTTTGTTTATCCCGCATTCAATCAGATCATTTCACACCTGGCGCGCATGCGCAACAGGTCGCGTGGCAGAATCTCGATGCCGGTTGTAGTGAGGATCCCATACGGCGGCGGTATCAATGCACTGGAACATCACTCCGAAAGCATGGAAGCCCTTTATGCTCAAATTCCGGGAATTAAGGTGGTAATTCCTTCCACCCCTGCGGATGCAAAAGGACTGTTGATATCTGCAATTGAATCGGATGATCCGATACTTTTCATGGAACCAAAGAGGATATATCGGGCAATTAAACAAGAGGTTAGCGAAGAAAAATTTTCAATCCCGATAGGTAAGGCTAAAATAATTACCCCAGGCACCGATGTTACGGTTGTTGCCTATGGAGCTATGGTGAGGGAAGTGCAAAAAGCGCTGCCCAAACTCAAGGAAGCCGGCATTTCAGTGGAGCTTATCGACCTGAGAACTATTTATCCAATGGATAAGGAGACCCTGGCCCAATCGATCCGGAAAACAGGCCGTATTGTTTTTGTAGCTGAAGAACCCACCTCCTTTGGTGTCGGGGCCGAAATTATCGCGGTAGCCAATGAAGAAGCATTTCTCTACCTGCAGGCACCACCAAAGCGTGTCAGCGGGTTTGACACCATAGTTCCTCTGCCAAAGGGAGAACACCATTATATCATCTCACCGGAGAAGATTTTTTATGAGATTCAAAAAACCGTAAAATTCTGATCTCATGAGATATATTTTCAAATTTCCGGATATTGGTGAAGGCCTGGATGAGGGAATCATTGCCGAATGGTATGTTGATAAGGGCATGCAGGTTGAGATGGGCCAGCCCCTGGTAAAGATGGAAACGGATAAAGTGGTGACCGACATCCCCTCACCAAAGACAGGTATTATCGCAGCTTTATATGGTCGGGTCGGTGAAACCGTTCATGTCGGGAGTCCGCTGGTTGAATATGACCTTCCAGGAATTAGCGGTGCTGCTGCAATTGAAGAAGCTGCAAAACCGGCATTCGAAACAGTGAAGGAAGAGGGAGCGGGAGTTGTTGGAACATTGGAAATTGCTGACAATTCGGCTTACCTTCCAGCCAGCAGCGAAGATCTGTCCTCATCGGGACATCAGTCAGCACAGAAATCACCGCAACGAGCTCTGGCTACACCTGTGGCACGTGCCATGGCAAGGGAGCTAATGGTCAATATCGATCTGGTTCAGGGCACAGGTCCGGCTGGGAGGGTAACGAAGAGCGATATCGAAGAATACGTGACACGTGACGCGAAACATGGAAGACAAGGAATCGAAACGCATGACACGAAACACGTGACACGGAGGAACGAAGACGGGGTTCCGGGTCACGAATCACGGGTCACGAGTCACGATCTGGAGGTGGAGATCAAGCCCCTGAGCCAGATTCGCAAGGTGATAGCGCGGAACATGAGTTTATCTCACCAAAACACCGTACCAATGACGGTTTTTGATGAGGTTGAAGTTGGAGAACTCATCAGGATAAGATATAAGTACAAGGAGCAGTTTGAGCGCGAAGGAATAAAGCTTTCCTACCTGCCATTTATCTTAAAGGCTGCGGCCCTGGCATTAAAAAGCCATCCGGTGCTTAACTCTGAGCTTGACTTGGAAAACAACCGGATGATTTATAAGAAATATTACAATATCGGCATTGCCGTTGATACTGAAGAAGGCCTGGTTGTTCCTGTTATTCGCAATGTTGATCGACTGACTATCAAGGACATTGCCATTGCTATAAATCAAATATCAGAGAAAGCCCGCAAGCGGAGCCTGACGATGGATGATATGAAGGACGGGACATTTACCCTGACCAACTTTGGATCCATCGGCGGCCAGTTTGCCGTACCGGTGATAAATTACCCACAGGCCGGTATTTTAGGTATTGGCCGTCTGGTTGAAAAGCCAGTCATCAAGGAGGGTAAGGTAGTACCAGGTACGTTACTGCCATTAAGCTTATCGGTAGACCACCGTATCGTTGACGGTGGTGAAGTGGCCCGCTTTTTAAACAGGGTGATGGAATACCTGAGCGATCCGGTATCAATAATAATCGGTTAACTTTGTTCAACTGAAAACCTATCTCTATGGAATATGATGTGATAATTATCGGGGCCGGGCCAGCCGGATATGTAGCTGCCATACGTGCAGGTCAGCTTGGCATGAAGACCGCCCTGGTAGAGAAAAAAGAGGTCGGAGGAATGTGCCTGAACTGGGGATGCATTCCCACAAAGGCATTGATCGAGAGTGCGAAATTCTATAACCGCATAAAATCAGCCGAGAATTTGGGCATCGACGGAATCGATCAATCTTTGGTAAAATTCAATTGGGGACAGGCCAAGAAACGGTCGGGAAAGATCGTTACCAAGCTCACCGGTGGAGTAAACTTCCTTTTAAAGAAAAATGGTGTAGAGGTGATCAAAGGTGAAGCACGAATTATCTCCTCAACCTCAGTGAGTGTTCAAAACAGGCTTTTGGAAACCAAAAATATTTTCATCGCCACTGGATCCTACCCTACCGCTTTGGATATCAAATTACCAGAGGGTAAACTGATTCAGGTAGAGCACCTGCTCGATATGGAAGAACTTCCCAAGCGCATCGTACTTGTTGGCCACGGACCAGTCACCCTCGAACTTGCGCAGTTTTTCCAGCTCATTGATAAGGACATTACAGTAATCAGTCCGGTTGAGAATGTATTGCCTGGGGTAGATGATTACCTGCGACAATACATCATGAAAAAGACGAAGAGTCAGGGTATCCGGATCATGGAAAACAGTAGAATTTCCTCTGCTACCGATGAAACCCTTATCGTTAACGGGATTGAAGTTGGATATGATGTATTGATCAACTGTTCATGGAGAAATGGGATTGCTCCACCATCGGATATCGATCTGGTTCGCGATGATCACGGATTCATTCCGGTAAATGAATTTTTAGAAACAGCGGTTCCCGGGGTCTTTGCCATTGGCGATGTGAACGGCTTATCGTATTTGGCTCATGCAGCATCGGCACAGGGAATTTTTGCGGTTAACCATATTCAGGGAGTACAGGGTAGCATGGATATGAAGCAATGCCCGATTAATATTTACACACATCCTGAGGTTGCACAGATAGGCCTGACCGAAAGGGAAATCCGTGATAAGGGAATCGAATACAGGATAGGTGAGTTTCCGATGTCGGCCAACGGAAAAGCTTTGGCAGAGGATAGCGCTGAAGGAATGATCAGAATCCTATCCGGGAAAAAACTTGGCGAAGTACTTGGTGTTCAGATTATTGCCGCCAATGCTACTGACCTTATCGCCGAAGCTGCTGCTTTCATGTCGGTCGAAGCCACCGTTTATGATGTTGCACGGACGATGCACGCTCACCCAACAGTATCGGAAGTTTTCCTGGAGGCAGGGATGGACGCGGCTGATAAGCCTATTCATAAATAAAGCACATTAACCCATTAGCACATTTATCAATCATCACATCATCCAATCATCCCATCTATTCTCTTCCTGATCAGGTTTTGATTGATCCGGAGGCTACCGACAATGCCTTCATGGTATGGCAACCAGAAGAAACTGTTATCGTGCTGGGACAGAGCAACCAGGCTGATACAGCTGTAAATACTGATATTTCGGAGGCCGATGGAGTAATGATCTTTAAAAGGCCGACCGGCGGGCAGACGGTTATTCTCACTCCCCGAACCATTGTGATCTCCGTCAGATTATTGTCGGAAAAGCTAGACAATCCACAGGTCTATTTTAAGCGGATAAATAAGCTGATAATAATGGCTCTGGCTAATCTTGGAGTATCAGACCTTAACGAAAAAGGGATCTCTGATATAACTATCGGGGAGAAAAAAATACTGGGCTCATCGATATACCGGAAAAGGAATATGGTTTTTTACCATGCCGTTCTGAATATTTCAGAAACCCCCGAATTCATTGGCCGATACCTTAAACATCCCTCTAAGGAACCCGATTATCGCATTGGTCGCAAACATGAGGATTTTGTTACATCAATTCACCTCTCGGGCTATCCAATCGAGGCGGATAAAATACTGGAAGAGCTGAGGCGAATCCTTGGTGAGAATCTCTGATCTTTTAACGAAAAACTTATATCTTTAAGGCCAAGCCAGCATTTGCCTTAAATGATTAATACACAATATTTAGCTTTTGATATTGGCGCCAGCAGCGGTCGGGCCATACTGGGCACCCTCGACGGATGCCAGGTAACACTCAAAGAAATACACCGGTTTCCGAATGAGATGATCCTTCGTGATGGCCACTATTATTGGGATATAAACAAGCTATTCAACGAGTTACTAACGGGCCTCACGCTTTGCATAAAAAAACATAATATCATTCCTGTTTCGATTGGGATCGATACCTGGGGCGTTGATTTTGGGTTACTTGACGGGAACGAACAACTTATCGGAAATCCATTTGCTTATCGTGATTCGCTGACCGATGAGGCCATGGACCAGGTGTTCAAAGCCATGCGGCCGAAAGAGCTCTATGCCAGAACTGGTATACAGTTTATGCGGTTCAACACCATTTTTCAGCTTTGGGCGATGAAAAAAAAATTCCCCAACCAGCTGTTGAATGCAAGTAAACTTTTATTCATTCCAGACCTGCTCGGTTTTCTTTTTACAGGAATTGCATTCTCAGAATATACCATTGCTTCCACCTCGCAGTTGCTCAATCCAAAGACGCGAAACTGGTATCCCGACTTGCTTATCAGGCTTGGATTGCCAATTCATATTCTGGATGAAATTATTGAACCAGGAACGCAGGTCGGAAGCCTGAAACCTGAAATTCTAAGCAGGCTCGGTATTGATAAGATCTCTCTGGTAGCAGTTGGTGCACACGACACCGCCTCTGCAATTGCCGCCATTCCAGCTGAAGGGCAGAATTGGGCCTATATCAGCTCAGGTACCTGGTCGCTGATGGGAATTGAAACTGATAGTCCGGTGATCAATGATGCCAGCTTCAAATATCTTTTTACCAATGAGGGTGGAGTGGGCAAAAAGACCCGTTACCTTAAGAATATTACAGGATTGTGGCTGTTACAGGAATGCAAAAAAATCTGGGATCAGGAACAGGAATTATCCTATTCCGAACTGATCAGCCAGTGTAAAAAGGTAAAGCCATTTTTATCCATTATCGATCCGGATGACGCAACCTTTATGAATCCTGAAAACATGCCAGCTGCCATCAGTGAATACTGCAGAAAAACCGGGCAGTCTGTTCCTCAGACCATTCCGGAATTTGCAAGATGCATTTTTGAGAGTTTGGCCCTGAAATACAGGATAGTCCTGAACCAGTTGAAAGAGGTCAGTCCCCACCCGATTGAGAAAATACATATGATAGGCGGCGGATCGCTCAATAGCCTTCTTTGCCAGTTTACTGCTGATGCCACCGGTCTCCCTGTTGTGGCCGGACCAGCTGAAGCCACAGCACTGGGGAATATCCTGGTACAGATCTCCTCCCATCAGGGAATCAGCGAACTCGAAACCCTGCGGGCATATTCAATGAACTCGGTTGAGACGATCACTTACCTGCCGAAAAGCACAAAAAGTTGGGAGAAGATACCTGATACCCGAAACCCGATACCCGAAAACTGAATAACTAATTAAATACCACCTAAAATGTCCCTGCTTCTTGGTTTAGACATAGGATCATCCTCAGTAAAGGCATCACTGGTTGATGCTGATTCCGGTTTGGTTACGGCGACCGCGCAGTCGCCCGATTGTGAATTGCGGATTATAGCCAATCAAACCGGCTGGGCTGAACAGGATCCCGATATATGGTGGCACCATGTTGTAGAATGCCTTAGAATATTAAAGACAAAAGGTGGAATTCCCGCTGATATAAAATCGATAGGAATATCCTACCAGATGCATGGGTTGGTGGCTGTTGATAAAGAAGGAAAGCCGGTCCGTCATTCGATCATCTGGTGCGACAGCCGGGCTACGGCTTATGGGCAAAGAGCTTTTGATGCTTTAGGTTCCTCATTCTGCATGGATCATCTCCTGAACAATCCAGGAAATTTTACCGGTGCAAAGCTTGCCTGGGTGAAAGAAAATGAACCGATGGTTTATTCCAGAATTCATAAGGTGATGCTTCCCGGAGATTATATCGCCATGAAACTTACCGGTGAGATTACCACTACGAAAACCGGTCTTTCTGAGGGTATCTTATGGGATTTCATGAACGATCGGCCATCGACCGAATTGATCCAACAATTCGGATTTTCGCCTGATCTTTTTCCTGATCTCGTTCCCGGATTCGGAAATCAGGGATCCGTTACACGTCACGCCTCCAGGCTTACAGGTATTCCATCCGGAACGCCGGTCTGCTACCGTGCCGGCGATCAACCGAATAATGCCCTCAGCCTGAATGTTCTCGAACCCGGTGAACTTGCAGCAACTGCCGGCACATCAGGAGTGATCTATGGTATCCTCGATAAAATCAATCATGACCCCCAATCCCGGGTGAATGTGTTCGCACATGTAAACCACGGATTACCTGATACCCGCTTAGGGGTGCTTCTCTGCATCAATGGTACGGGAATTCTATATTCCTGGATTAAAAAACTGCTGGATGGCACAGGATTGACCTACGACACTTTGAACAGGGTAGCTGACGATGCTGAGCCTGGTTCAGGTGGTTTGATGATATTCCCATTCGGAAACGGGGTGGAACGCATCCATCAAAATCGTCCGTTCGGAGGCCAGATAATTAACCTCGACCTGAATCGCCACACGCGCGCTCACCTGGTCAGAGCTGCCCAGGAAGGTATTGTTTATGCATTGAATTATGGCTTTGAGGCCATGAAGGAAATGGGCGTCCGAACCGAGACAGTTAGGGCGGGATATGCAAATCTATTCCTCAGCCGTGTTTTCAGACAGATATTCAGCGATGTGACAGGCACCACCATTGAGCTTTTCGATACCGATGGAGCTACCGGAGCTGCGCGCGGAAGTGGAATCGGAGCCCAAATTTATGCTTCACCTGCCGAAGCTTTCAAGAACCTGAAAATCATTGAATATATCAAACCTGATCCTGAAAAACAGAAGATTTATGGTGAGCTTTACAGCACCTGGAAAACAAGAATGGTTCGCGAATTATCCTGCAACGCTGAAACCCTGAAACCCTGAAACGCTGAAACCCAACCCCCGGTTAAAACCGGAGGCTATTGATAAGATTTCCAATCAAATAAGAAACAATATTAACGTTCAAATCTCTTAATATGGAATTTTTCCCTGACATCGACCCGATCCGGTATGAAGGTCCGGATAGTGATAATCATTTATCATTCAAATATTACGACGAAAATTTTGTAGTTGCCGGAAAGACAATGAAAGAGCATTTTCGTTTTGCTATGGCATACTGGCATAGCATGTGTAATGCCGGAGGCGATCCTTTTGGCCCGGGTACAAGAATTTTCCCATGGACCGTGTCGGATGATCCTATGGAAAATGCAAAAGCAAGGCTGAATGCAGCTTTTGAGTTTATGACAAAAATGGGCCTGCCATTTTATTGTTTTCACGACCGGGATATGGCACCTGAAGGGAACTCTGTCATAGAATCAGAGAAGAATCTTAAAACTATGGTCGACCTGGCTTTACGCAAGCAATCCGACACCGGCATCAAGCTTCTCTGGGGTACAGCCAATCTTTTTTCAAATCCACGTTATATGAATGGTGCAGCCACCAACCCTGATTTCAGTGTTGTCTGTCAGGCTGGCGCACAGGTAAAAGCTGCCCTGGAAGCCACTGTGGCTCTTGGTGGTGAAAATTATGTTTTCTGGGGTGGCCGCGAAGGTTATTCCTACCTGTTGAATACCAATACAGCTAAAGAGCTCGATCATATGGGAAGATTTCTCCAGATGGCACGGGACTATGGCCGTAAAATCGGGTTCAAAGGGACTTACCTTATCGAGCCAAAACCTATGGAACCTTCCTTGCATCAGTATGATTTTGATGCATCCACAGTAATCGGATTCCTGCACAAATATGGCCTTGAAAAGGATTTCAAACTCAATATTGAAGCCAATCATGCCACCCTTGCCGGACATAGTTTCTTCCATGAGCTGCGCTTTGCTGCCGATGCAGGCATGCTTGGAGGCATTGATGCCAATCACGGTGAAACCTTGAATGGATGGGATACCGACAATTTTCCGACCAATCTGTATGAAGCCATTGAAGCCATGCTCGTCATGCTGGAATGTGGCGGACTTGGGAACGGCGGATTCAATTTCGACGCAAAACTTAGGCGAAATTCTACAGATCTCGAAGATTTGTTCATCGCACATATCGTTGGAATGGACACTTTCGGAAGGGCCCTGCTTATTGCCGACAAACTGATCAATGAGAAACGCATTACTGATTTTCGCGATAACCGATACTTATCGTTCCATGAATCAGCTGCCCAGAAATTCGAGAAAGGTGAGCTGAGCATCGAAGATCTTCATGCATTGGCTCTCGAAAAAGGGGAACCTGAACTGCAATCAGGAAAACAGGAATTAATCGAATCAATCATCAATAACGCAATATGAAAATTTCTAAAATCAGGCTGACAACCGTAATTTTATTAAGCGGATTGCTCTTATCCGGAATGGCTTTCGGTCAGCGCGGCGGTCGCGGCGGCGGCGGAACCACTTGGATAGATGACACCCATTATGTTGACATGCAGAAAGATAAAGACGGCAAGGATGTCAGGATGAGTGTCGATGCAGCCACCGGCAAAGCAAAACTGTATACGCCAAAAGCTGAAGCTCCGGCACCCATGCGCCCCAGCGTGATGGTGAAGGATGGCGAACTCTGGTATTCTGATGGCACCAGCGCCACTTCCAGGCAGATCACTGCCAACCCCGGCAAAGAGGTTAACCCAAGGCTTTCACCCGATTTGAAAAGTGTTGCGTTTACCCGCGACAATGACCTTTACATGATTGACCTGGCTACCAACCTGGAGCGCAGGCTCACGATGGATGGGACAAAACTGATCTATAACGGATATGCTTCATGGGTTTATTATGAAGAAATCCTGGGCCGCGCATCGCAGTATTGTGCTTTCTGGTGGTCACCCGACAGTAAAACTATTTCTTTTCTCAGGTTCGATGATACCGAGGTTCCCCTGTTTGTGCTAATGAGAGGCGACAGCCTGCATGGCGCACCGGAATATACCAGGTATCCTGTTCCGGGGGATCCGAATCCAAAAGTGAAGCTCGGGTTTGCAGATATTTCGACAGGTAAAATCACTTGGGCAAAGTTCGATTATAATGTCGATCAATACATTGCATGGCCGTCATGGAAACCTGATTCCAAGGAGATGATGATTCAGGTGCTTAACCGCGATCAGAATCATATGCAGTTCTTCATGGTTAATCCCGGAACCGGCGACCCGAGAAAAATTTATGATGAGCAGCGCCCCACCTGGGTTGATTTTTTCGAGGATATCTATGTGCTGAAAAATGGTACCGGCTTCATCATGAACAGCTATCGCAGCGATTGGCATAACCTCTATTTCCATGATTGGAACGGCAAACTCGTGGCTAACCTGTCGAACGTCAAATGGCGCGTCAGCGGTATTACCAAAATTGATGAAGAAAAAGGCATCGTTTATTTCAGCGGCCGACCGGAATCAACCGAAACACAATATTTCAGTGTTAAGCTTGATGGTACCGGAATGGTTCAACTTACCGAAGGGGCAGGTTCACATTCAATCAGCCTTTCTCCGGGAGGATCCTATCTCATCGACAACTGGAACAGTGTTACAATTCCAGGTAAAAAGGAATTACGCGATAAAGACGGTAAACTTGTCCGGCTGATCAGCGAAACAAAATATGAGTACGACGTAACCAAAAATCAGAAAGCTGAATACGTTAGAATTCCATCGACCGATGGATTTCAGTTACCTGCCACCATTATCTATCCGATAAATTTCGATCCGACAAAAAAGTACCCGGTAATCTTCACTATTTATGGCGGGCCCGATGCAGGCAGTGTAAGGAATTCATTCAAGGGCACTACACCCAGCTGGTATGCGCTAAATGGTATCATCACCATCGATGTTGATCATCGTGCTTCCGGTCAGTTTGGCAAAAAGGGCATCGACTACATGTACCGCAATCTGGGCAAATGGGAAATGGTGGACTATGAAGAAGCCGTTAAATGGCTGCGCACCAAACCTTTTGTTGACGGAACCCGCATGGGTATCACCGGAGGATCATACGGCGGCTATACCACCTGTATGGCACTCACGGCAGGCGCAGATTACTGGACCCATGGGATGGCCCTTTACAGTGTTACAGACTGGGGTTTGTATGACAATGTTTATACCGAACGGTTCATGGACACTCCAAAAGATAACCCGGAAGGGTATAAGGCTGGAACAGCTATGAATTTTGCTGCCAATCTTAAAGGAAAATTGTTCATTGTACATGGTGAGATGGACGACAATGTTCATATGCAGAATAGCATACAACTTATCAGTAAGCTCGAAGACCTCAACAAGGAATTTCAGTTCATGATGTATCCAAATGGCCGTCATGGCTGGGGAGGTGCAAAAGCCACCCATCTGAGGGACCTACAAAACAAATTCTGGCTGAAAGAATTCTTCGGGAAATAAGGCTTTGGTGGGTAGGATAAAGGTCCCCACTTTCGCGGGGATGACAGAAAAAGCAGGAGATTATTTGCAACTCCTGCTTTTTTTATGCGATTTATCATTGCCTATCGCGGTATGCAACAGTAGCTTTGCTGTGAATCAAATCACAAAATAATGAGCCGTCGTTTATTGATAAGAGATGTCACACTTCGTGATGGTCAGCAATCCCTTTTTGCAACCCGGATGAATCAGCATCAGGTTGATCGTTTATTGCCGATGTACAAGGATGCAGGGTTTTATGCGCTTGAAGTTTGGGGAGGGGCTGTTCCTGATTCAATCATGCGTTTTCTGAATGAGGATCCATGGGTCAGACTGGAAAAAATAAAAAAAGCGATTGGTTCGGCTTCTCACCTGACGGCACTTTCCCGGGGCAGGAACCTCTTCGGATACAACCCTTATCCAGAGTCAGTTATTGAAGGATTCAACCGGAATGCCATTCAATCTGGCATTTCCATCATGCGCATTTTTGATGCTTTGAATGACACAAAAAATATCAGGAGCACCATTAAATATGTAAAGGAAAATGGCGGACTTGCTGATTGTGTAGTTTGCTACACCGTTGACCCGAAGTTCACCCGAAAAGAAAAGTTCCAGGCATTCCTGAAAGGCAAAAAGCTTCCTGAAGATATTTTCACGACCGATTATTTTGTCAGGATGGCTGTCGAGCTCGAGGCTATGGGAGCCGATATGATCACTATTAAGGACATGGCAGGTTTGATCACTCCCCAGAAATCAGGCGAGATGGTGAAAGCCATTAAACAGGCTGTAAAGGTCCCAATTGATTTTCACACCCATTGTACCCCCGGATATGGATTAAGCGGAGCCCTGATGGCGATCGTAAATGGAGTGGATATTGTTGATACCGCCATCATGAATTTTGCAGGTGGACCGGCTGCACCGGCATTTGAGCTGATTCAGCTTTTCTGCAATAAAATGGACATCGAAACCGGAGTGAACCTGGAAGCCGTAGTAGAAATCAATCGTAAGCTGAAAGAAATCAGGCTTGAAATGGCCGATATCGACAGTTATAAACAATACCCGATTGAATTCAATATCCTAACTGACAAACTGCCTGCTGAGATCAACCAATTATTTGTTGAAGCCATCGATTTTGCAAAAAACGATAAAACTGACCAATTGCAGGAAGTTTGCCAGAAGATCGAGCGGTATTTCAATTTCCCCGAACCGGACGAAAAAGTCAAGTTCGCAGAAATCCCCGGAGGGATGTATACCAACATGCTTTCACAGTTAAAACAGCTTCAGCAAGAGCATCTTCTGACCCGGGTACTGGAAGTGATACCAACAGTCAGGGTGGCAGCAGGCTGTCCTCCTTTAGTAACACCCACGAGCCAGATAGTGGGCGCCCAGGCAGTTAACTGCGTAGTCGACGAGAACAACGGAAATCCATTCTACACCAATAATTCCAGCCAGTTTGTGAACCTGGTCAAGGGGCAATATGGCAAGACCCCGATTCCGGTAGACCCTGAATTCAGGCTGAAGATTGCCGGAACGCGTGAAGAGATTCCTTTTAATACAGAGGGATATCAGAGGCAACCGAATCCTGAGTTTCCGGAAATGGGCGAAAATTACCGGTTGGCGAATAATGAGAAAGAAGAATTGTTGCTGGAGCTGTTTCCGAATGTCGCTACGAAGTTCCTTAACGACCGGATACAGCGCATTTTGATGGAGAAGAAACTAGCCGAGGCACGCGAGAAGCAACGGATTCATGAAGAAGCACAGGCACAATATCTTGCCATGTCGGCGGAGGAGAAATACAACAGGCTGCTGAAGGGGATAGCACTTTATTGCTAAAGTATCGGGCTTCGGGTATCGGGCTTCGGGTATCGGGTTTCGGGTAAAAAAAACCGGTAAACTTTAACTGCTAAAGTCTACCGGTCTGTCCGTCTTCAGTCTCTTGTCTTCTGTCTGTTGTCTTCCGACTATTCTTTGGCTGCTTCTTTTGTCGAGTCCTTCTTCTTCTGAAGCGGCAGAACACCGGCAAGATCACCAATCACATTGACCAGTTCACTACCCTCAGGAATTACGATTTTCGCGTTGTCCTTCAGGGAGATCTCAAGTGTTTCCAGTTTCTTCAGCAGTTGTGCGTTGCCAGTAAAATATCTGTCGGCAGCCTCGTTAACCAGCTTAATAGCTTCGGCTTCTCCTTCGGCATGCAGAATTTTTGCCTGCTTGTATCCCTCGGCTTCCTTGATCTTAGCTCTTTTTTCACCGTCAGCCACGGTTTCACGGGCAGTTGCATAATCGATTGCGGCAATTTTTTCATTTTCTGCCTTAACTACCTTATTCATTGTTTCCTGCACATCCTTTGGCGGATCGATCTCTTTCAGCTCGGTACGAACAATATCAATTCCCCAGCTTGATGTTTCGTCCAATAAGGTACGGTGCAACTCGGAATTAATCTTACCACGTTCGCTGTTTGCCGATTTCAGGGTAAGGGTACCAATGATGTTCCTCAGGGTAGTGCGCGCAAGGTTTACAATCTGCCAGCGATAATTATTGACATTATAAACAGAATTTTTAACGCTTTGCTCATCGTCCTTAACCCTGAAATAAACCTGTGCATCAACGCGGGCATTCAGGTTATCATTGGTGATAATTTCCTGTGGTTCAGCATCCACCATCTGTTCAGTAACATTAATCTGATAGAGCTTATCGATGAATGGGATGATCCAGTTAAAGCCAGGTGTAGCAAAATGGTGGTACCTCCCAAGTCGTTCAATCAGACCCTTGTGGGTAGGGCGGATAATCCGGATGCCCGACAGGAGGAACAGGACTACTGCAGCTCCGATGATGTAATAGTAATAATTTGATTCCATTTCATTTAAATTTTAATTTCTTCCTAAAGGTACTAAAATTGATTATTTCGATGGCTCTTATCAAATTGTCTTTGGTTTTCTGGATAAGATTTCTATTTTTGGCCAAAGCCTTTTTTCCATGGAACTTTACAGTATCGATATTTCCTCTTTCAAAGCAGATGGCGGCGCCATGTTTGGTGTCGTGCCAAAAAGTATCTGGTCGAAATTTTATAAAGCCGACGAAAAGAACCTGATTACAATGATGCTTAGGTCATTAGTCATCAAGACAGAGGATCGCGTTATACTGATAGATGTCGGCATTGGCGACAAGCAACATGAGGACTACCTGCAATTTCTTCAGATTGAGGAACATGAAGGTTTGGTTTCCGGGTTAGCCAAACACGGAATTAAGCCTGAAGATGTCACTGATGTCATCCTTACTCACCTGCATTTCGACCATTGCGGAGGGGGAATTACCTATAACTGGAACCGTGAACCGATAGCAGTTTTTCCAGAAGCCACCTATTGGACAACTGAAAGGCAGTGGGAAAATGCTGTAAACCCAAATCCACGCGAAGCTGATTCCTATCTGTCGGAAAATCTTTTACCGATGCAGGATCTCGGTCTGCTTGACTTCATTGAGAAGCCAGGAACTTTTTGTGAGGGCGTTGACATCAGGTTTGTTAATGGGCATACTCCGGGGCAGATTATCCCGATTGTCAGGTATGGTGAGAAAACTCTCGTCTTTGGTGCCGACCTGATCCCTACCCATGGACATATCCCGGTGAAGTACAATATGGCTTATGACCTGGAAGTTGTGCGCACCATGAAAGAAAAGCAGGACTTTCTGGAGCAGATAGTCGAGAAAAATTATGTTTTGTTCTTCCAGCACGATATTGTATATGAATGTGCCACCATTATCAATACTGAAAAAGGATTCAGGATGGGCACACCGATGACGCTCAAAGATTTCGCTTCGCGAACTTAAGAGGTTCGCTAACGCTCCGCTAAGAGGCTCGCTTTGCTCGCTAATTGTTGCAAATCGCACGATTAGGTGAATATTAATAAATCTTGTTCATGAAAGCTTTAATCAAGTTTACTATTTTCTTATTGATGGCGATGGGTTTTTTAGTCGTGTTCAGCCCCAGTTGCAGGAAGGATGACTGTCGGGGTGATCTTTCAGGGTCCAAAGTTTATACAACACTTGACAGAACGGTTATCCCTTTTCCTGTACCTACCCTACCCGTCTCGGTTTTGCCTTATGAGATTGCTAAATTTTCGCATTTCGGTTTGGGGGACTGGTATTATGGGCCCGGGCTTCCTCTTCAAAAAAGACTGGATCTGATGCCTTCAGCCTATTTGAATGCCACTGTCACCAATGAGGCCAGGCTTATGCATTTCTTTGCCATGACGGACATCCATCTCACGGATAAAGAGTCACCTGCTCAGGTGTTATATATGGGACTCACAGCAAATGGGAACTCCTCCGCCTATTCACCTAACATGCTGTATTCGACTCAGTTCCTTGACGCAGCCGTCAGGACAGTAAACGCCCTTCACAAAGAGCAGCGGTTTGATTTTGGCATTTCGCTGGGTGACAATTGCAACAATGCGCAGTACAACGAATTAAGATGGTTTATAGACATTTTTGACGGCAAACGGATTAATCCCGACTCTGGCCCAAAAGATGATCCGATCCCCGGTCCCGGCAATGATTATCAGGACGAATTTCAAGCTGAGGGACTTGATAAGGAGATTCCGTGGTATCAGGTCTATGGTAACCATGATAACATATGGACTGGTTCCTATCCTGAAAATGATTATCTGAAACGAGCCCATACCAGCGAAGATATACTTAACATCGGCGATGTTTTTACAAACCCTCTCGGCGCAGATAGCCGCGGTTACTATATGGGTGTGGTCAACGGCAAAACGAAATACGGTGAGGTAATAGGTGCAGGGCCAGTGGAAACCACGCTCCCATTAAAAGTCGTTGCCGATCCGAACCGCCGCTCACTCTCGAGAAAGGAATGGATGAGCGAATTCTTCAATACCTCATCAAACCCGCCCGGCCACGGCTTTTCTCAGAGCAACCTCGACAACGACATGGCCTGCTATAGTTTTGAGCCAAACCCGGCAATACCTCTCAAAGTCATCGTTCTTGACGATCAGCAAAGAAGCGATATTTTCGACGTTCATTCTCAGGGCGCTCTTGACCAAGAAAGGTTCAACTGGCTGATTAGCGAGCTTGATAAGGGTCAGGCGGAAGGCAAGTTAATGATCATTTCAGCCCACTTACCACTAAATCTTATCGGGTACAATACTCCCAATCCGTTTATTGATAATAAACGGTTGCTTGAAAAACTTCAGACCAACCCCGGATATCCTAATCTCATCATGTGGATTTCGGGACATCGTCACCGCAACGTCATTACGGTTGAAAAATCGCCCGATCCCAAACATCCTGAACTTGGCTTCTGGCTTGTTGAAACCTCCTCCTTAAAGGATTTCCCACAGCAGTTCCGCACCTTCGAAATCGACCGAAACAATGATAATACCATATCAATATTTACGATCAATGTTGATCCCGTAGCTGAAGAAGGATCGTTCGCTGCACTATCACGTTCCTATGCGATCGCTGCTCAGGAGATATTCGTCCCCAGTGCGGTAAATCAATTATATCTGCCCCCATCAGGCGCCTACAATGCTGAACTTCTTAAGCAACTGACGCCCGAAATGCAGGAAAAGATCAAGAACCTGGGAACTCCGATCAGGAAATAAATGGATAGTGAAAATCCAGGATCCGTCAATGATAAGGCCAGCCTACTCGATCTCACTATGGCAAAGGAAAAAATCATCTGGCTGCTAAATCGTTTAATCAGCCTGAAACCGACGACAATTATTTAAGCCACTTCTGCGATATCGCCTCGTAAGTACCGTCGGTCTTTAATGCCGCAAAAGTCGATTGCCAAAGATTAACTACAGATTCCGGCGTTAGCTTCGAAAAGGCTATATAATAATCCGAAGCCATCAGCCTGAATGATGGAAAAGCTTCGCTATAGTGATATCCTGCTGCTTTCAGGATGTCCGGGAAAGTGACCCCTGTGCAAACGAAGGCATCAACCTCTCCGTTCATCAACTTTTTAGCCAAAACCGCCGGGTCGGAATTCAAAACAAGATTGGTAAACCCCAGGCTCTGCAGATATTGTGTTGAAAACCAAGAGTTCACAGCGCCAACGCTGGAAAGTTTTCGCGCATCATCCAAAGAAGAAATTCTTATGCCTGAGCCGGTTTTGGTATAGAACCAGGTGGTATTCGTACCGATTGGTCCGACCCATTGAAAAAGGTTTTCACGTAAATCCGTCCGATCCATAGTGAAAAGGCAGACATTGGGATTATTAAGCGCTAAATCGTAACCGCTGCTCCAGGAGGTGAGCTTAATTTCGGTATATATTTTATTCCGCTTCATTATTTCGTTCACGATATCGGTGCCGAAACCTGTGATCTCCCCGAAATTATTACGGAAGGTAAGCGGAGGATATTGCTCTGTATATATTTGCATGGTCCCTGGAAAGTCCGATGTGTTCAGGTATTTCTCTGATAGGGCTTTCACGGTGCCATCGGTTTTCAGGACATCGATGGCATTCTGAAAATCTGCAACCACATCATCCGGAATATTCTTGTTAAAAGCAAAATAAACCAAATCGGTTCGAATGATCATCAGCGGGTTAATCTTGTAAATTGATTTGCCGAGTGTTTTGAGGGCAGCTTCAGCAGTGATTTTATCGGACGGAAACAGATCAATATCACCATTGAGCAGCTTAGTAAAGGCTTCAATATTATCAGTACAATAAACGAGATTATTAAAACCCTGCTGAACAAGGTATTGCTCTATAGAATAATCAGATCGGAAGAGCACACGTCT
>CAINOB010000067.1 GCA_903851365.1 uncultured Bacteroidota bacterium | reverse complement strand
GAACATTTCAAACCGTTTTATGCTCCAAAAGGTCGCCCGTCAGTTCCTCCCAGGAAAATTATTGGCATGATTTTACTCAAAGAACGATTCAGCCTCAGCGATGAAAAAGTGCTGAAGATCTGGCCAGAAAACCCATACTGGCAATATTTCTGCGGAGAAGTTCATTTTCAAACAACAAAACCATTCTGCTCAGGAGAGCTAACTCGTTTTCGGCGTCGTATTGGCCCTGAAGGCCTGGAAATGATCAAAAACATCTCGATGAAACAGTTCGGAAAACCGGATGGAAAAACCTATGATTCCTACTCTGACCGGAAAAAGAAAAATTTCTGGAAAAAGATTATCGGATGATGAATATGATTTGGTGATGTCTTGATTAGAGGGTTGAAATATGTTCAGGTATTTATTTTTTTCCCTTTTCATTTTGATCCCGTTGGCGGGAATAACACAGAAGTCTATGCAATCAATAAAAAAAGACAGGCAGCCTGCGGTAGCCGGATCTTTTTATCCGTCCGATGCAACCGAATTAAAAAAGACCATTGCGGGATTCATGGCTGCAGCAAAGCCTCAGCAATCAAATGGCAAAGTCAGGGCAATTGTAGTTCCTCACGCCGGCTATGTCTTTTCCGGCGGGGTCGCGGCATCAGGATATAATCAACTGGATCCTGATCAGGAATACAAGAGGATATTTATCATCGCATCGTCGCATAGGGTGAGTTTTAACAAAGCGTCGGTTTATACTCAAGGTGACTATATAACTCCACTGGGCCGGGTGCCGGTGGATACAGATATTGCTAATGAATTAATCCGTGACTCCAGATCAATTACCGACTATCCCGAGGCCCATGTTTCGGAGCACAGCATTGAAGTGCAATTACCTTTTCTGCAATCAAGATTGAAATATTCTTTCAAGATTGTTCCGATTGTCCTGGGCACCCAGGCGCCAGCAGTATGCGAAGAAATTGCCAAAGCCCTGAAGCCATACTTTACCAATGAAAATCTATTCATTATCAGCTCCGACTTTTCGCATTATCCAGCTTATTCTGATGCAGTTAAAGTGGATGAGATTACTGCTAATGCTTTCTGCACCAACTCCCCGGCAGAGTTTTTAAAGGTCATCCGGAATAATGAAAACCTCAGAATGCCCGATCTTGCAACCAGTATGTGCGCCTGGCCCTCAGGGCTTACGCTTCTATATTTAACACAAGGCAATACCAACCTGTCATTCAACAAAATAGATTATAAAAACTCCGGCGATATTAAACCTTACGGAGATAAAGGCAGTGTTGTTGGATATCATGCGATCAGCATCACAGAAGGCCAAAAATCCGATTTTAAGCTATCAGATGAAGATAAAAAGGAATTAATACGGATCGCGCGGACCACAATCGATAGCTACATAAATAAAGGCACCATTCCACCACTGAATCCAGAAGGTTACAGCGAAAATCTAAAAGCTAAAGCCGGTGCATTTGTAACTCTTAAAATAAATGGAAATCTACGCGGTTGTATAGGAACCTTTGAGCCGACGGTGCCACTTTTTAAGGTAATTCAACAAATGGCAATTTCATCTTCGACCCAGGACAATCGTTTTCAACCGGTTAATTCAAAGGAACTGTCATCCATTCATATTGAGATATCTGTTTTGACCCCGATGCATAAAATTAAAAATATCAGCGAGATACAGTTAGGCAAGCACGGCATCTATATAAAAAAAGGCTATCAGGGAGGCACATTCTTACCTCAGGTTGCTACCGAAACCGGTTGGGCTCTGGAAGACTTTTTGGGCCATTGCTCAAGAGATAAGGCGGGAATCGGCTGGACTGGATGGAAAGATGCTGACATCTATATATATGAAGCACTGATCTTTGAGGAAGATTCTCCGAAGAAGAAATGAATGCCCGCTATTTACTGATACCGATTGGATTGGTATTATTGATCCTTTACGGGATCAGTTATCTCTTTAGCCGGTTGGAAATTCTCAGTAAACAAACGCACAGAAAAATATGGAATTATGCATTACTGGCAACCTTTATTACTGCGGGTTGTCTGGGCATACTTATGGCGGTACAAATCAACTACAAGCTTGAGGTTCCCTGGACAGAAAAAGTGTTGAAATGGCATGTTGATTTTGGCATTGGCATGACCTTGATCGGGATATTCCATCTTTTGTGGCACTGGCGTTATTACCTGCCATTGAAACAAAATAAAAGTAAAACCAGGAAGAGTTCCGGTGCCTGGATAAGCCGACAAAATCCTGTTGCATGGCCGTTCCTGATCGGATTTATTAGTATTGCATTTCAAACTTTGATGATCAGGGAATTACTAGGACTTTTTCAGGGTAATGAGTTGATGCTTTCACTGATCATGTTCCTTTGGCTTCTCCTTAACGGGCTGGGAGCAAATGCGGGCAATCGTAGCAAATCGGGGACTCATCCCGACCTTCTTTTAAACCAGAAGAAGTCAGCATTTCTCGTTCTTACGCTATTCTTACTTCCATTGTTCCTGGTTCCCCTGATGTTTTACTGTAAAAGCATCTTCTTTGCTCCCGGTATCGAAGCGGGACCCCCAGCTTTTGCGGGATTTTGCTTATTGATCTTTACCCCATTCTGCTTCTTGAGCGGATTCTCCATCACCTTCATCACCAGGCTGTTTATATCAATAGATTACAATATTCGCAAAGTATATGCATGGGAAAGCATAGGTGGAATTTCTGCCGGGTTAATCTGCACGGTTGGCATTTTAACAGGGACCTTCACTCCTCCTGGCAGCCGTTGGACACAGAAATTATTCCATCCCAATGAAGACATCATGGCTACTCAATCGGGTCCTTCAGGCAGATTGACAATATCAAAAAATGGCGACCAGTCCAATGTATACGAAAATGGCGTACTGACACAATCCTCCGGAAATACGCTGATCATTGAAGAAATGTCACACTTTGCCATGATTCAGCATCCTGATCCGAGAAAGGTTCTGGTCATTGGAGGCTTACTTTCCGGCATTCAGCAGGAGTTGCTTAAATACCCGCTTGACCGATTGGATCTCGCAGAACCAGACTATCAAATTTTTAAAATGGCAAGGAAGCTCGGTCTAATCAATGATCCTTCACCGCCAATAAGGCACATCAGAAAAAACCTTAACTCCTGGATAAATAATCCTGATATTCAATATGATATAATCCTAATAATGCTTCCAGGACCGCAAAATCTATCATTAAACCGATTTTATACCGCGGAGTTTTTTAAACAAATAAAAACTATACTTCAACCGTGTGGATTTGTATCTGTCATGCTTCCGGGAACGGCAAATTATATTTCCAGGGAAGCAATAGCAGCTATCAGTCCAGTGATAAATGCCATAAAATTATCATTTGGTTATGCTCAAGTTTTTCCTGGCGAGAATAGTTACCTGGTAGCAGGAAACTCAGCACTTAAGACGGATATCCTCACGGAGTTAAAGTCAAAGAAAATTAATGCCTTATATCTTTCTAAAGGATATTTCGACGAGAAGCTTTTTCAGGCAAGGCTGGGCGAGGCGGACCTTTTATTTAAACCCTGGCGGGCTACAAACACTTTGCTCAAGCCGGTTTCCTATTTTGGGCAGATTAATTGGTGGCTGGGGCAATTTCCCGGACGGCTATCCTGGCCTTTGGCAGCGATTCTGGCTGCACTGATTCTAAGCAGGCTGTTTACCGGACGCAGATCAGGAAGCGCCATGTTTCTTATGGGTTCGAGTGCCTCAGGCATTGAGATGATTTTGCTCTTATTGATGCAAATGACTACTGGATCGCTGTATCTGGTTACCGGCTTATTTACCGCAATTTTTATGGCAGGACTAACCTATGGCAGCTTGAAAAACTTTACTGGTATTGCAGGTAAAGCAGCAGAATCAGGTACGACAATTCTCCTCTCATTTATGTTTTTTGTAGCCCTGATTGCAGGAATGTCTATCTGGATGATACAACCAGGTAATGGTGCCCTGCTTAAAACACTGGTGATATTAGCAATTTCGTTTGTTTTAGCCTTTTTATCCGGATTGTATTTTTCTCTGATGACGGCTCAACTTTCCAGTCCTCGCGAACAAGGTAATGTATATATTTACGATATGCTGGGAGCGGCATTTGGTGCGATAGCCTACCCTATTGTCATTATTCCGATTTTGGGTCTTTTACCTGCATTCGGGATCATTTCCGGTTCTGGCATATTAATTTTGTTTTTGCAAAAGGGAATCACGAGATGATTTCCAGCATCAGAAATGAACAAAAGAGAATTCTTACGGAATGTTGCTGCGACAGGTATTCCGCTCTGCTTATATGGAATTAATGCTTTTGGAGCTAAAAATATTATTATGATGACCAGTCAGGATAATCTTAAGCCCGGTGAACGGGAAGCGAGGCACTATATCGAGACTCCAAGGGGAATTAAATGCCTGATTTGCCCGAATGAGTGTACTCTTAAAGAAGGCGAACTAAGCATTTGTCATAACCGTATCGCACGTGATGGAAAGCTATACACTATGGCGTATGGTAATCCCTGCGCCGTGAATATTGATCCTGTTGAAAAAAAGCCATTACTTCATTTCTACCCCGGCTCGCAATGCTTCAGTATTGCCACTGCAGGATGTAATTTTGCCTGTCTGAATTGCCAGAATTGGGAAATCAGCCAGACCAGTCCATCTAATACCCGAAATTTTAATGCAAACCCGGAATCAGTAGTTAATCAGGCGATAAGAGAGCAATGTACCTCGATTGCCTACACTTATTCTGAACCCATCACCTTTTTCGAATATATGCTGGACACTGCCATCATTGCCAGAAGCCGCAGAGTGAAAAATGTGATGGTATCAAACGGTTATATAAATCCTGAGCCGTTACTGGAACTTTGCAAAGTTATTGATGCAGCTAATATTGATCTGAAGACTTTTGATCAGGTAACTCATCTAAAGCTGACCGCTGGAAATCTGAAACCTGTATTAGAAACCCTTAAAACACTTAAAGATCAAGGAGTGTGGCTGGAAATTACAAATCTGTTAGTCCCAGACTGGACCGATAATTTTGATCAGATCACTAAAATGTGCGAATGGCTCGCTAAGGAGGGATTTCAGGATAACCCATTACATTTCAGCCGCTTTCAACCTCAACATAAGCTCACCCGACTGCCAGCCACTCCGCTGCAATCTCTAACCAAAGCAAAAGACATAGCCATGAAGGCAGGCCTGAGATACGTCTATATAGGCAATGTGCCAGGTATTGGGGGAGAGGACACCTATTGTGCAAATTGTAAAGTTTTACTTGTCAAAAGAAATGGATTTGATGTAGAGCAGAATCTCATTTCCAATGGCAGGTGTCCGAAGTGCCAATCGACCGTTCCAGGCAGATGGTGATATAAATCACTATTATATTGATCTACATCAGTATTTAAATGATAAATGATATTGCTGGGTATGGCAATATCTACATTTATATATAGTGGAAAATTTTACTTTTGGCTCATAATTTTCTAAACACTATGAGCAGCGAATCCCTGGTTCTGTTCTTTATTGTCGGTGTGGTTTTGGTTGGAGGAGCAGTTTTGTTCTCCCATTTTGTAGCACCGAGTCTTAGTAAGTCACCCGCGAAGTTCGAACCCTACGAATGCGGTATCCCGGCTCAAGGTAATGCCTGGATCCAGTTTAACGTCGGGTATTACCTGTTTGCCATTATTTACCTGATTTTCGATGTGGAAACGGTATTTGTATTTCCCTGGGGTGTAGTTATGAAAGAAATCGGCTTAAGAGCCTTTATCGAGATCTTGATTTTCTTCGTGATCCTCGGTTTGGGACTTTTGTATGCCTGGAAAAAAGATGCTTTGAAATGGGTGTAAAAATCAAATCCATGAAAAACGAGGATTTCAGGGATAATGAATCCCTCGAAATCTTCAAACAATCTGGTGGTAATATTCTATTGACTACCATTGATGACCTTATAAATTGGGGCCGTTCGAATTCTGTCTGGCCGCTAACCTTTGCCACCAGTTGCTGTGGCATTGAAATGATGGCTGCAGGAGCGCCAAGGCACGATTTCGCCCGTTTTGGCGTAGAAGTTTACAGGGCCTCACCTCGTCAGGCTGACGTGATTGTGGTTGCAGGAACCGTGGTCCATAAAATGGCTCCGGTAATTAAGCGACTCTATGATCAGATGGCCGAGCCTAAATTTGTTATTGCCATGGGTGCCTGTGCCTGTTCAGGAGGACCCTTCTATTATAATACCTACTCAGTAGTCAGGGGTGTTGACCATGTTATTCCGGTCGATGTTTATATCCCGGGCTGCCCTCCCCGGCCTGAAGCATTATTATATGGCATCATGCAGCTGCAGCGCAAGATGAAAACTGATACTATTGCGAGTCCCCGCGACCCGATGGAGAACTTTATTTAATCAGCCGGATATGGAAAAAGAGCAATTAGGTTTAGTCCTGGCAGAATTATTTCCGACTTTGGAAATCAATACTTCCGGTGATAGTGTACGTTTTAAGGCAGATACTGCTGATATTCATAAGATTGCCGCAGTTCTGCGTGATGACAAACGGCTTCAGTTTGATTACCTGTTCAATCTATATGGGGTTGATCGCGAAGACAGATTTTCCATGATATATGGGTTAGAATCAACTATATTAGGACATATCGTCGTTATCGAAACTGACATCGCTGATCATGATAATCCTATCATTGATACCGTAAGCGACCTATGGAAAACAGCACAGTACCAGGAGCGCGAGGTCTATGATCTAATGGGTGTTAAATTCACCAACCATCCCGACTTACGCCGGCTCTTCCTGGAAGATGGCTGGGGCTTTCCTCTGAGAAAAGATTACAAGGACGATATAAACTTTATCGAACGTTAGCACATGCAGGAAGTTGAATTATCAGATATTCTGACCGCCAGAGAGGACGGAGACTATATCGTAAATATCGGACCACAACATCCATCTACTCATGGTGTTATGCGGTTTGTGGTTTCATTGAAGGGAGAAATGCTGGAATATGTTATTCCGCATTGCGGTTATATCCATCGCGGCATTGAAAAGATGTGTGAAAGGATGACTTATCCCCAGATCATCCACCTTACCGACCGGATGGATTATTTATCAGCGCATATGAATAACGAAGCCGTTTCGTTACTCGTTGAAAAAGCTACCGGTGTTGAAGTTCCCGAACGCGTAAAATACATCAGGACGATTCTGTCCGAACTGCAGCGTATTGCATCGCATCAGTTGTGGTGGGCTGCATTCGGCATGGATATGGGCGGTTTAACCTGCTTTTTCTACGGGTTACGAGACAGGGAGCACATTTTGGATATTTTTGAAGAATCCTTTGGTTCCCGCCTACTCCACAGTTATGTATGTCCGGGTGGACTTATGGGAGACATTCATCCTAACTTCCAGAAACGCACCAAGGAATTCATTAAATATTTCCGCAAGAAGCTCCCCGAATATGACCAATTGCTGACAGGCAATGTCATCTTCGAACAAAGAACCAAGGGAATGGGAATTATGTCAAAAGCTGATGCCATCAGTTTCGGCGCTACCGGACCCGTTGGCCGTGGTTCAAACTTTGCGTGCGATATCCGTAAGAAATTCCCGTACAGCGCCTACGATAAAGTTGATTTCAAAGAAATTCTCTATACTGAAGGTGACTCCTGGGCTCGCTACAAAGTTCGTGTTGACGAAATGTGGGAATCAATGAAAATCATTGAACAACTGATAGATAATATTCCCGAGGGTGATTATTCCGCTAAAATGAAACCAGTGATTAAGCTTCCGGAGGGAGAATATTCACAGCGTGTTGAAACTGCCAAAGGGGATCTGGGTGTTTTTGTCGTTAGCAAAGGTGAAAAGTATCCTTACAGGATGCATTTCCGGACCCCAAACTTCAATAACCTATTTGTTATTAGCCAACTGTGCGCGGGAAACAAGATTGCTGACCTCATAGCAATCAGTGGTTCACTCGACCTTGTTATTCCTGATATTGACCGATAAATCAACCGTATAAATAATTAAGATGCCGTTTAATATTTACGACTTCTCAGGTACCACTAAGGCCATCGACCAATTCCTGTATGCTAAAATGCCGCCGACCTGGGCATTTGTTACGGAATTAGCCATTGTGGGGGTAATTATTCTGCTTGTATATGCAGTCGTTGGCCTATACCTCGTTTATGCAGAACGTAAGGTATGCGCCTTCATGCAAAACCGCGTTGGGCCCAACCGCGTCGGCAAGTGGGGGCTTATTCAAACCATTGCCGACCTGATCAAGCTACTCATGAAGGAGCTCGTGGTAATCAGAAAAGCAGATCAACTTCTATTTAATATCGCCCCGTTTATTCTGATCATTGCCTCGTTCATGGCTATTGCAGCTATCCCCTTTGCAAAGGGTCTGCACGCTGTAGACTTTAATATAGGCGTGTTTTATATGATGGCGGTTTCCTCAATAGGAGTTATCGGGACACTGCTGGCCGGATGGTCGAGCAACAGTAAATATTCATTGATCGGTGCCATGCGTAGTGGCGCTCAGGTGGTCAGTTATGAACTATCTGTTGGCCTTTCACTTCTTGCCGTGGTTATTTTCAGCGGTTCAATGCAGTTGTCAGTTATCATTGAAAGCCAGGCAAATGGATGGTGGATCTTTAAAGGCCATATCCCTGCAATTATTGCATTTGTTATGTTCCTGATAGCAAGTACTGCCGAGATCAATCGCGGACCCTTTGACCTTGCTGAGGCCGAATCGGAATTGACTGCAGGATTTCATACAGAATATTCCGGTATCCGGTTTGCATTCTTTTTCCTTGGTGAATATATGAACATGTTCATTGTAGCTTCACTTGCTGCTACTGTTTTCCTGGGGGGCTGGATGCCTCTGCATATTGGGAATCTTGCCGGATTTAATCATGTCATGGACTTTATTCCTCCGCTCGTATGGTACTTCGGCAAAACAGTTTTTATAATTTATGTGATCATGTGGTTTAAATGGACATTCCCAAGGTTAAGGATCGACCAATTGCTGACCCTGGAGTGGAAATATTTACTTCCGATAAATCTGGTGAACATTCTGGTGATTGCTTTCATCGTCCTCATGGGATGGTATATTAAATAAAGATTATGAATTCAGTAGGCAAATACTTCAGCGATATTTTCTATGGAATAAAATCCCTCTGGAAAGGACTAATGGTTACCGGATATTACTTTGTACATCCTGGAACGATTGTCACTCAACAATATCCCGAAAACCGTAAAGAGCTGAAAATGTTCGACCGGTTTAAAGGGGAAGTTATTCTGAAGCATGATGAAAACAATTTTCATTCATGCAACGGATGCGGCATCTGCCAGTTGAACTGTCCAAACGGTTCCATTGAGATCATTTCAGATTCCGTACCTAATGAGGATGGCAAATCGGAACGTATCATCGACAAGCATATCTATCATCTTTCGATGTGCACCTTTTGTGGATTGTGCATTAAATCTTGTCCAAACGATTCCCTGGCCTGGGGGCAGGAATTCGAGCATGCTGTTTTCAATCGCGATGTTCTGACCAAGATTTTAAATAAACCCGGTTCACGGATCAAAAAAGTTCCAAAAGAGCCAAAAGCTCCAAAACCGGTTACCGAAACTGTTCCAACATCAAACCCAGCTAACTAAACTGATATGGCACTGAATGTCTTAATGTTTTATCTTTTGTCTGCCGTTATTGTGATCTGCTCGGTCCTGACCATCACGACTACCCGGATCCTCCGTGCGGCTTTTTATCTTCTTTGTGTGCTGGTTGCAACTGCAGGTTTCTATTTCATGGTCGATTATCAGTTCATGGCAGGGGTGCAGCTGGTTCTTTACGCTGGAGGTATAGTGGTTCTTATCATTTTCTCCATCCTGTTAACCAGTCACATCAGTCACAAATTTGCCAAGCCTGAAGCCAGTCGGCTTATTATGGGGGTTTTGGTAGGAGTTTCGGGATTTGCGCTCTCAACGGCTGCAATTCTCAAATTTACCTTTACTCCGACTACTAATCCTGCTATGAAAGTTGACATGCAGGCTATCGGTCTCCAGCTTCTCGGTACCGGAAAGAACGGATATGTACTGCCTTTCGAAGTGATCAGTATACTATTGCTTGCGGCCATGATCGGTGCAATCATCATCGCTAAAAAAGGCAAATAATATTAACAGTTAAACTCAAAACATCTTCATATGTTACAAGGAATTCCAATAACCTCCGTACTGATAGTCAGTGCATTCATGTTTTTTGCAGGTGTTTGCGGTTTCATTATCAGGCGTAACATGATCACCATTCTGATGTCGATAGAACTGATCCTGAACGCAGTGAATATTAACATGGTCGTTTTCAATAAATTCCTGTTCCCTGATCAATTGCAGGGCCAGTTCTTTGCACTGTTTATCGTTGGGATTGCAGCGGCAGAAGCATCGGTTGCAATTGCCCTGGTTATCAATATATACAGGCGGTTGAACTCGATCAGTGTTGATAAAGTGAATGAAATGAAGTATTAATCCAACCAATAGGCTGTCATGAATTATTCATTAACCATATTGATCCTCCTGATTCCCTTCGCAACATTCCTGTTTAACGGGCTTTTCGGAATGAAGCTAAAGCCAATTATTTCTGGTTTGATCGGAACTATTGGCCTCGGAGTGATCACACTTCTTTCGTATCTCACTGCCTGGCAGTATTTCTTTGTTGATGGAATGGTCAATGGCACTTTCCCAAAGATCATTGCCATGTCGATGGATTGGCTTCATTTTACTGATTTTCTGACGGTTCGAATTGGTATTATGCTCGATCCGATTTCGGTGATGATGCTCGTGGTTATCACTACCGTATCCTTTATGGTACATATTTACAGTCTGGGTTATATGGAAGGGGAAAAAGGATTTCAGCGTTTCTACGCCTTCCTTTCTCTTTTCTCCTTTTCAATGCTGGGACTGGTTGTCGCAACCAACATTTTCCAGATGTATATTTTCTGGGAACTGGTGGGTGTTTCATCCTTCCTCCTGATCGGGTTTTACTATACAAAAGACTCAGCAGTTGCAGCTTCTAAAAAAGCTTTTATCGTTACAAGGTTTGCCGACCTTGGATTCCTGATCGGGATTCTGCTTTTATCATTTTTCACCAAGACTTTCGATTTTAAAACCCTGACCGGATCAGATCAGTCTATATTCGCCAATGCTGCCGGAGTAAATTTTATGGGCATATCAGTGATGACCTGGGCGGCTATTCTGATTTTCATGGGTGGTGCCGGTAAATCAGCCATGTTTCCATTACACATCTGGCTGCCTGATGCTATGGAAGGCCCGACGCCTGTTTCGGCCCTTATCCATGCTGCTACCATGGTTGTTGCTGGTGTATATCTTGTTGCAAGGATGTTCCCCGTGTTCTATTTTCAGGCACCTGAAGCCTTGAATGTTGTTGCCTATGTTGGGGGATTTACTTCATTATTTGCAGCTGTCATAGCCTGTACACAATATGATATAAAGCGTGTTCTCGCCTTCTCAACGTTATCGCAGCTGGGTTATATGATGCTGGCACTTGGGGTTTCGGGATACGGCGGTGAAGAAGGAGTCGGATACATGGCCTCCATGTTCCACCTTTTCACACATGCCATGTTTAAAGCTTTACTCTTCCTCGGTGCAGGATCTATCATTCACGCTGTTCACAGCAATGTTATGCAGGACATGGGCGGACTTAGAAAATACCTGCCGATTACCCACGCGACTTTCCTTATTGCCTGTTTGACAATAGCAGGTGTTCCTTTCCTTTCAGGATTTTTCAGTAAGGATGAGATCCTCGTTGCTGCATTCCATCATGACAAACTGCTCTTTGCAGTTGAATTCCTCGTTGCCGGCTTAACCGCATTCTATATGTTCCGGCTTTATTTCAATATTTTCTGGGGCAAAGAAAAACATTACCATCATACTCCGCATGAATCACCAAAAACAATGACCATTCCTTTGATGATTCTTGCGTTTGGATCAATCTTCGCTGGCTATATTCCATTCCACAAATTGGTTACCTCGGATGGTATGCCGTTTGAATCCCACATGAATTTCGCCATTGCCATACCCTCTGTCCTGATCGGATTGATTGGCATTACTGTTGCCTGGGTGCTCTATAAAAAAGAGACCACAATACCAGAACGTATCTCAAAAGGATTGGGTGGATTTTATACCGCAGTTTTTCACAAGTTTTATTTCGATGAGATTTACCTGTTTATTACCAAAAAGATCATTTTCAATTATATCTCCCGGCCAGTTGCATGGTTCGACAGGCATATTGTTGATGGTACGATGAACGGTATCGGCTGGCTGACTGTTACAAGTTCAAAAAAAATCAGGAACCTGCAATCAGGTAACTTGCCTCAATATGGTTTGGTTTTCGTTCTTGGAGCGATCATTCTAGTTCTCGTTTTTGCTTTTATTATATGATCATTAAGGTTTAATCCGAAATAGAAACCGATTATGAATATTCTCAACCTGTTTGTTATTATTCCCGTTTTGACGGTCATTGGCATCCTCTTTACGAAGGATTATAAAGGCGCCAGGGTGACCGCTGCTGTTGGCATGTCGCTTCAGTTGCTTACCGCTGTAATTCTTGTATTAAGCTTCTTCGCTCAACGCAAGGCCGGTGTTCACGGGGATTTCCTCTATCTAAGCGATTATACGTGGTTTAAAACTTTAAATATCCATTATTGTGTTGGAGTCGACAGCATTGCAGTCTGGATGCTTTTACTGGCTTCGATCGTTGTATTTGCTGGTATTTTCGCCTCCTGGCAGGTTGAATATCTGGCGCGGGAATTTTTCATTTCCCTGATACTCCTGGCCACCGGGGTTTTCGGATTCTTTATCTCCCTCGACCTCTTTACCATGTTCCTCTTCTACGAACTCGCAGTAATTCCAATGTATCTGTTGATTGGTATCTGGGGTAGCGGTCCGAAAGAGTATTCAGCGATGAAACTTACGCTGATGCTTATGGGAGGTTCCGCCTTGCTGATTGTTGGATTATTGGGATTATATTTTTATTCTTCCTCTGCAGGTCCTGTTACTTTCAACCTTCTTCAGTTATCGAAAATATCTTTCCCGTTGGCTATGCAACGCTTCTTCTTCCCATTCCTGTTTGTTGGATTTGGAATTCTTGGCGCTTTGTTTCCCTTGCATACCTGGTCGCCTGACGGTCACTCTTCGGCACCAACTGCAGTATCAATGCTGCATGCCGGTGTGTTGATGAAACTTGGTGGATACGGGTGCATGAGGGTTGCCATGTTTTTACTTCCTGATGCCGCACACGAAATGTCATGGATTTTCCTGATTCTGACCACCATAAGTGTTGTTTACGGTGCATTCGGAGCGATCTGGCAGAAAGACCTTAAATATATCAACGCTTATTCTTCAGTGAGCCATTGCGGACTCGTTCTGTTTGCCCTGCTTATGATGAATAAAACTTCCATGGACGGAGCAGTCCTCCAGATGATTTCCCATGGTTTGATGACAGCCCTCTTCTTTGCTCTCATCGGCATGATATATGGAAGAACCCATACCCGTAATATTGACCAGATGGGTGGGTTAATGGCTGTAGTTCCATTTTTAGGGGTAGCCTATGTTATTGCAGGTTTGGCATCATTAGGTCTTCCTGGCTTGAGCGGATTTGTTGCTGAAATGACCATCTTTTTCGGCTCCTTCCAGCATCCCGACACTTTCCATCGTGTTGCCACAATAATTGCAACGAGTTCAATTGTTATTACTGCCGTATATATCCTTCGAGTGGTTGGAAAGCTACTTCTCGGACAGCTCAAGGAGAAAGAATATCTTGAATTCCCTGATGCTAAATGGTATGAGCGTATCAGTTTAGTGGTACTCATTGTTCCGATCGCAATGATCGGTTTCTACCCAACCTTCCTTTCCAGCACCGTAATGGATGCTCTCAATCCTATTGTCGAACGGTTAACAGCCATGCTATAAAACCTTACAGAAATGGACATTGCTTCTTTTAACCTTATGCGAAACGAACTGATTCTTGTCGGTATCGTATTGATTATGCTCATTGGAGAAATTTTCACCAAGAGCGAAAACAAGAACAAGCTCATTACCCTTGGAACTATTCTGTTTGGTGTGGCCACCCTGATTAACTTCCTTCCGCTTCAGGAAGGGATGTTATTTGGCGGAAGTTTCCAGACCACCAGGATGACAATGTTTATGAAAAGCGTTCTTAACCTGGGGGTTTTTATTGTCTTCCTGCAGTCGAATACCTGGCTGAAACGTGAAGATAACCATGGAAAAATTGGAGAATTCTTTATCTTGATTATTTCCACCCTGATTGGGATGAATTTCATGATTTCATCAGGTGATTTCCTGATGATGTATATCGGTTTGGAATTGGCTACCATCCCAATGGCTGCCTTAGCTGCATACGAAAAATATAGTGAAAAATCTGCAGAAGCCGGGATTAAGCTAATTCTGACATCAGCACTTTCTTCAGGTATTCTTCTTTATGGATTGTCATTCATTTACGGTACCACCGGATCGATATATTTTGAGGATTGCGTGCGCAATATTGGCATCAACCCGATGCAGACTTTTGGATTTGTCTTTTTCGTAGCAGGTATGGCTTTTAAAATTTCACTGGTTCCTTTTCATCTCTGGACAGCCGACGTTTACGAAGGCGCCCCGGTGAATGTTACCGCCTATCTTTCGGTAGTTTCAAAAGGAGCAGCTGCCTTTACCTTCATGATTATTCTTTATCGGGTTTTCGGATCTATAACCAAGGTTTGGGAACCGCTTCTCTACACGCTTGCCGTTGCCACCATGACTATCGGTAACTTATTTGCTCTCCGACAGAATAATCTGAAACGATTCATGGCTTTTTCCTCTATCGCTCAGGCCGGGTTTATCCTCCTCGGTATTATGCAAGGCGGAACCTTAGGGATGACCACGGTGGTCTATTTTATGCTGATCTATGTTTTCACCAACCTGGCTGCTTTCGGTGTTATTTCAGCCATTTCAGAGTTCTCGGGCAAAGAAAACATTACAGATTACAACAGCTTGTACAAGACTAATCCAAGATTGAGCCTGATATTATTGCTGGCTCTGTTTTCCCTGGCAGGTATTCCTCCGGTAGCCGGATTCTTCAGTAAGTTTTTCCTGTTTACTGCTGCCGGTGCAAAAGGGTATTATATTCTGATTCTTATTGCTGTGTTGAATGCCACAATATCTCTTTACTACTATCTGCGAGTTGTTAAGGCGATGCTGATAGACAAATCGGATGAACCGATTGCCACGTTTAAAACCCCATGGCCAATGCGGATCAGCCTCCTTATCTGCGTTGCCGGTATTTTCGTTATCGGGTTCGCCAGTGTTATTTATGAATATATTTCCAGTATAAGTTTCGGAATTAATTAGTTACAACCATGGCTCTTAATCAGGGTAAACATATTATTGAAGTAATCGACGGGAAACGCTGCACACTAGTCGAATCAGGCTTAACTACTGAGCGTATGGAATTTCTGAAAACGATTCTTGAGTTTAACAGCTATGAAGTTAAAGAAGCTGTTGATGAGGCAGGTAACTGGAAATTAGGAGTTACTGACGTTGTTTTCAACCCGATAATTGATGTATACAAAAGAAAATTACATAGCCCGAACGGGCATATAATAACTCCGGCTTATTGGATGCAAACCACAGATCGACAGACTGAATCAGAGGTTAATTACTGGGTGCAATAAGAAGTGGGCAGTAGGCAGTAGGCTATTCAGCATCCACCGGATGCTTTCTTCTTGCCTGGTGTTTTAACCAGACCGGGTTTAGCACCGGTTCCCTGATCAGCTGGTGCTGTAAGTTGTACTGCGCCTCCACCTCCCAAAGCCGATCCTGCAGCCTGACGAAAATCGTATCGCGCCAGCTCCTCATTTGGAGAAGTTGAGGCAGGTTTCTTAGGATTGATAATGGTTTCAATCCAGAAATTCAGTCCGCCTTCCAGGACAAACAAGTTGTTATATCCTAACTGACGCGTGATCATCCATGCCTCATTTGCTTCGACGCTTCCGTTGCTATAGAAAATATTCGCTTTAAGATCCTGATCCAAAATCTCTTTCCATTTATTATTCAGCAAATCGGTCAAAGGAATATTAATAGCTCCGGGAAGGCTGAATTTTTCAAAATCATCCTGGTCACGAACATCGATCAGTTGAATGGAAGGATCTTTATTAACCAATTTCTGAGCCAGTTCATCGGGGCTGTAAAATTGATTCCTTCCCTTGGCTTCCTCCAGCATCTGGCTGGCTGTCAATTTATAGGGATGTGTTGTATTCTGAGGAACTGCGGCTATAATCAAGCCAAGTCCAATAATACTTAATGATAAAATTACTCTGGGTTTCATGGTTGATTTTGATATTAATATTCTTCACGAGGAAACTTCTTTTCAGCCCATTCAGCGACGTAAAACATTCCGATGGCTGCAAGAATAACCAGTAAGGCAGCTATGCCGTCAGACAAGCCCAGTGATTCACTGAGTTTAGGGGATCCTTTAAAGGCAGCCATGTAGAGGCCGTCCCATAATGGATAACCTTCCGAGAAGATGATCACACCAATAAACAGTCCGCCAATAAAAACCATGGCATCGATTTTTCCGATAGAGGCACCTGCGAAACTTGTTCCCGGGCAAAATCCACCGATTATGAAGCCTGCACCCATAACAATGCCGCCAATAATGGCCGATGTCAGATAGGTTGGGTTCACATACACCAAATCCAGATTAAGCCAGCCAAACAAGCTTAGAAACAGCATGCCGAGCATTGCAGTAATCGCCGCAGTAAAGAAAACCTTCAAAACTACTGTATCGTAGCCATAGAATACACCGGCCAATTTTCTGCTTGAAGAGAATCCACTGCTTTCGAGTACAAAACCGAATCCAATACCGATAATGAAGGCCAGCAAAAGATTCGTATTCTCTGATATAATTTCATTTACGACTAACGGTCCCATAATCATTCTTTTTAAGGTTAAATCCAGTTTTTTCTAAAGAAATACGCCAGTGCAAAGGCTGTCCCAAATATTGCAGCCATGGTTATGAACCCGCCTAACGAAAGAACAGCCATTCCGCTCAAGGCTGATCCACTGGTACAGCCTCGGCCAAGTTGTGAGCCAAAACCAAATAGAATTCCCCCTGTTCCCGCCATTATCAATCGTTTACGTGAGGTGATTTTCGGGCTGTGTTCAACCTTAAGTTTTAATCTGCCCCATAGGCTTCCCGAAAGGAATCCTCCCACCAAAACACCAACCATTTCAAATACCAGCCAGTTCTTTAATGGATTTGGGTGCTGCTTAACTGTTTCAGCATAAAACGCATTATTTTTAACATGTGCCGGTGCAACAACCATATTTGCTGCAACGACTACACTTTTAACGGCACCGCTGGCTCCGAGGCCACGGCCGGCAACAAAATTCGCCGCAATTAATACCAGGCCCAAGAGTACCCCTCCCAAATAAGGGTTCAGGTATTGCCTTGACCGGTCCTTTTTTTCTTTTTCCATTTGTTTGAAGTTTGATATGTTAATAAAGCCACCGGCTTAATTGCCCGGCATATGCAATAATAAATCTCAGCATAATACCACCAAAGAGAACCAATATCGCCGGTATATAAACGGGTATTTTAAACTTAATAAGTTCGAGAGCCTCCAGAACGGCGGGTAAAATCAATCCCATGGCTACGACAAGCATCCAGAAGGGAGCAGTATAAGGTCCACCAAGAAAAAGATTCGCTGCATCAATCTGAACCTGTGTACTGGCAAGAAATCCCATAAACATGTGGACAATAAGGAAAAGTTCAATGGCAATCAGCAGCAGGTCAATTCTCGCAAAGGTTTTGCGCTCCTCATGATTTTTTGAAAACAAGATTGCCGTGGCAGCGCCAGTGGAAAGGCCGGAAACGAGGAACAGCGGTCCCAGAATTGATGTATTCCACAGCGGGCGTGCATTAAAAGCTGAAAACAGGATACCTGTGTAAACACCCAGGATTACGGAATAGATTGCCAGCAACCAGGCTATTACCTTCTTGTATTTTTGAAAAAATACCTCCATGTCCTTGAGCCATTGGTATTTCCAGTCCCATTTTGGAAATACTTCTTTAATATGAAGTGCGGCCCAGATAAAAGCCAGCGGGGTTATGATCATTAATGTCCATGCCCCCCAGCCCATTGGTGACTGAAGACGAATAACCGTATAGAGCTGCCAGAAATAGGCTTTATGTTTAAGATCCAGGAAGAGGGCAAACAAACCGATAACTAATAAAATTGGGACGATCATCGGCGCTATTTTTACGGAAGCCCTGTATTCATTCTCCTTGCCGCGGAGATAAAACAATGCAGCAAAAAACAGTATTCCTGCAGCAAGACCTCCCAAAAACAGGTATAAGGGTATCTGCCAGTGCCAGATATGCAGGAAAGGATCGATATTTGGGTTCATCCTGCCACTGACTATAATTTCTTCTCTCATATAATATCAGTTTTAGATTAAGAAATAAAGTTGCGGTTTGGTTCCAGCTTCGGGAATCAGGGTTTTATGCTTACGGTTTTTCAGGACAACCGAAACAGGGCTCTTGGGATCGTCAAGGTCCCCAAAATACATGCACTTGGTAGGGCATGTGGCAACACAAGCCGGCAAAAGTCCTTTTTCCAATCTATGGAGACAGAAGGTGCATTTATCAACGTAACCATCGGGGTGAGCGTATCTTGCATCATAGGGGCAGGAAGCTATACAGGCACCACATCCGATACATTTATTGTGAGTGACTATTACCACCCCACCCTTTTCATAATGGCTTGCCCCTGTCGGGCAGCAGCGCACACAGGGAGAATTATCGCAATGGTTGCATCGTTCAGACCGAAGTTCCAGTTCAAGGATCGGATAGGTTCCATCAGTTACCTCAACCACCCAATCCCGGCAGAAACCGATCGGTACATTATTTTCAGTCTGGCAGGCTACAACACAATCGCTGCACCCAACACACTTTTTGGTGTCCACGGCCATCGCATACCTCATGACTTAGCCCCCCCGTTATCAGTTACAAAAGTTACAAAATTGCCTCGCATTCCAGTTCCGCCCATACTTGGATCTACCAGGACTTTAGTTATCATCTGGGTATCACTGGCACCTCTTCCAAAGCAACGCTCCAGTTTTTTCTGGTTATGTCCAAATCCATGTACCATGAAAACCGAGTCCCATCTTATCCTTTCTGTCACCCTGACTTTTATCCTGAAATCAGAAAGAACTCCGTCCTGATTTTTCAGATATATATATTGTTCATTAGTCAGTGCCCACTCTTTGGCAACTTTAGGATGTATCCAAACACTGTTTTCATCCATCAGATCAGCCAGATTCGGATTATTGGATGTCCTTGTGAAAGTATGCATTGGAGCGCGTCCATAAATCAGCCTGTAAAAACCTGCAGGTGGTTCTTCATGAGGAGTATAAAAAGGAAGGGCAGCAAAACCGGCACCTTCAAGATCGCTCGAGTATAATTCGATTTTTTTACTGTTGGTGCTAAATTCCACGTCCTCATCCGGAGCAAAATAAAGATCATCGGCCGGCCGTTCAGATGTTTTAACACCAATTCGTTGCATTTCTTCCAAGCTGCTCCCCATTTGCTTAAGCTGCCAACCTAGGTATTCTTCAATATCTTTCCATGGGAAGAACGCACCAAGTCCCATTTTTTCAGCCAGTTGCTTTGCCATCCACCAGGCAGGTTTTGAGTTGTACTTTGGTTTTACCGCAGGCATACGTAAGGCAAAGTGTGGTTTCCTGTGTGGACTGACGCGTATATCGTCATATCTCTCAAGGTAGGTACACTCAGGCAATACAACATCGGCATAACCCGTAATTTCCATGGGCATGGTATCTATAACAACAAGAAGATCCAGCGCTTTGATGGCCTCAAGCGTATTTGCCTGATTAGGCATAGTTTCAACCAGATTGGTTCCGTTAACTATCCAAGCTTTATATTTAGCCGGACCAGCCTCGCTTGGACGGCTTAGGTCCACAATTGCATTGGCAACAGGCTGATCAGCAAGCGGATATTTGTCGCCCAACAAATCGCGCCAGCCCTTTTTTACTGCCGGATAATGAGGATGCGGAAATTCTGGCACCGTGATACTTTCGGGTCGATAGAATCCGCCTCTTCTTCCCCAGGACCCCAATAGTGCATTAAGAATTGCCACTGCACGCAGGCGTTGCACGTCATCGCCATACCAGGTAACATGTCGTCCCGGGTGCACAATAACTGCCGGTGCAGCATGAGCCATTGCCCTGGCAGTTTCGCGAATCATTTCAGGAGCTATAGTAGTAATCCCGTAGGCCCATTCCGGAGTAAAAGGTTTAACGTGAGCCTGTAGCTTATCGAATCCCGAAGTATATTTCTCAACATAAGCCTTATCGTATAGTCCTTCCCCCATAATAACATTCATCCAGGCAAGCAGCAATGCAAGATCAGTGGATGGTTTTATCGGCAACCAGAATTTTGATTTACTGGCAGCAGTGGAAAAACGTGGGTCAACTGTGATAATTGTTGCCCCTTTATCTATTGCATCCGACATTTCCTGTACCTGGCCATTATGCATGTTCTCGCCCAGGTGCGATCCTATGAGTACCAGGCAACGGGTATCCCGGATATCGATACGTTCCGGTGATTCAACTACCTCACCAAAAGTTGCCAGAAATGCTGCTTCGCGTGGTCCCTTGCACTGAGCATAAGAGGGTGCTGCATTAGTATTTGAACCGAAAGATTTTAACAGGCTTCCGAAATATTTACCACCGGATCCATGTGAAAACAAGGCGACCGATTCAGGCCCGGAAGCCGCAATCACCCCTTTCAGCTTACTTGCAATGTAATCCAGCGCTTCATCCCAGCTTGCCTCGCGATAGGTTTGCTTACCACCGATCGTAGTTCTGATCAGGGGCGTCTTTAATCTGTTTTCATCGGTATACATACCAACACCGCCCGTCCCTCTCGGGCACAAACGACCATTGGAATGCTGGTCCTCGGTGTTACCTGTAATTTTCCAGATATCCCCCTGGTCATTTTTATAAACCCATCCAGCGCATTTCCAGAAGCAAATCTCACAATAGGTGGGCGTTCTGCGCATTCCATCATAAACCATGCGCTCAGGGTCGATCAGACCGCCTGCCCAAGACTTAAACGCCGGTATTCCAACTGCTAAACCCCCGGCCCCTAACGCAGAAATTCTGATAAAATCTCTCCTGTTTGACATACATGTACTTATCTAAATATTTAAATCACTACATGTGTAAAATTAGTAAATTATTGGATACTGATAATCGAATAACAGAAAAAATTTCATGTTTTATAGCGTATTTTTGACCAACACTTAAAGCAAGTAATGAAAGTTCCTAATAATCGAAGATTACCCGACTGGATCAAACTAAAATCAAGGCTGTCAACTGACGAAACCCAGCAAAGCGTGCGCCGGCTTTTAAAAGAAAATAATCTCAACACAATCTGTATTTCAGGCAATTGTCCGAATATTGGAGAGTGCTGGCAAGCTGGGACTGCCACTTTCATGATTCTGGGAAACATTTGCACCCGAGCCTGCAGGTTTTGCGGTGTTGAAACAGGCCGCCCCCTCCCACCCGACCCGGATGAACCGGAAAGAGTTGCAAATTCCATAAAACAAATGGGAATCAAACATGCTGTCATCACCTCAGTTGACCGTGACGACCTGATCGACCGGGGAGCTGGATTCTGGGCAAAAACCATTAAAACAGTCAAGGAAGTGAATCCTTTAGTGACCATGGAAACCCTGATTCCAGATTTCGATGGAAACCCCCAGCTGATTCAGGAGGTCATAGATGCAGCACCTGAAGTAATCTCGCATAATCTGGAAACTGTGCGCCGGCTAACTCCTTCCATAAGAACAAAAGCCCGCTATGATACCAGCCTCACAGTAATAAGACAGATATCCGATTCCGGGCTTGTCTCAAAATCAGGTATAATGCTCGGCTTGGGAGAAACTCCCGACGAGATACTCCAAACGATGGATGATTTGCTTCTGGCGGGTTGCCGGGTAATGACCATAGGCCAGTATCTTCAGCCTTCAAGAGAACATCTGCCGGTAAGTGAATGGATTGCTCCCGATGTTTATAAAAACTATGAAACTATCGGCTTAGAAAAAGGGTTCAGGTTTGTTGAAAGTCATCCCATCGTTAGATCGTCCTTTCATGCCGAGAAACATGTAAATTCACAAGATGATACCAACAATCATTTTTAAAGACCTTGGATTGATGGATTATCAGGAGGCATGGGATTACCAGGCCTCCTTATTCCGTACCCGCGTTAACCAAAAACTCGCCAACAGAAGTCTGCCGGAGGAGCAACATGTATTGCCGGATAACTGTTTACTTTTTGTAGAACATCCGAATGTATTTACGCTTGGCAAATCAGGAAATCAAAACAATCTTTTAATTGACAATGGGTTTCTGCAAAAAATTAACGCAACTTATTATCATAGTGACCGTGGCGGGGATATTACCTACCATGGACCGGGTCAGATAGTCGGGTATCCCATCTTTGATCTGGAGCAATTTGGCATGCATATTAAACAATACATATTTTCCCTTGAGCAGGCTATCATCAACACTATTGAGAAGTATGGATTAACCGGAGAGCGCCTCGCCGGCGCAACCGGTGTATGGCTCGACCCAGAGACTCCGAAGGCAAGAAAGATATGCGCTATAGGAGTGAAGGCAAGTCGCCAGATAACGATGCATGGATTTGCTTTTAATGTAAAAACTGACCTCTCCTATTTCAATTATATAAATCCTTGCGGTTTTCAGGATAAAGGGGTAACATCGCTGGCAAAAGAGCTGGGCAGGGATCCTGACCTGGAAGAGGTTAAGACAAATTTAAAAGAAAATATCATCAGCCTGTTTTTAACAAAATAATCAGCAGATGGGCAAGCAAAACCGAAGGGAATTTATCAGGAAAAGTGCAGTCGCAGGTGGAATGGTTATTTCCTCACCTGTGTGGTTTCCTGATGCCCTGGGATTCAATCCCGGCCAGGCTGTCGCGCCCGGACTGGCTAAGAACGGCTGGATCAGGGTTGGATGTCCCGCACATAATTGCGGTGGAAGATGCCTTTTGAAAGTTTTGGTTGACGATGGAATCATCACTCGAATAGAAACCGACGACAGGCCAGGAGATACGCCGGCTGATCCGCAACTCAGGGCATGCATCAGGGGACGCTCTTATCGGAGACGGCAATATCATCCTGATCGGTTAAAAACTCCACTGGTTAGAACAGGTAAACGCGGCGAGGGAAAATTTCGCGAAGCAACCTGGGATGAGGCTTTAGGAATCATGGCAGCCGAAATGCTTCGTATCAGGAGTAAGTATGGCAATGAATCCATGTTTGTCCCTTATGGAACAGGTAGTTACAGCCATCTTAACGGACGCTGGCCCGCTGCCAGATTAATGAATTTTATTGGTGGCGCCCTGGATTATTACAATTCCTATTCCTGGGCCTGCATATCAAAAGCAACTCCAACAGTATACGGCACAGGAATTACTGGTAACCAACGGCAAGATTGGCTGAATTCAAAATATATTCTGATGTGGGGGTGGAACCCTGCTGAGATGCGCGATGGGACCAATTCGGATTATTTCATCAAGAAAGCACGTGAAAATGGTGCCAGGGTGGTTTGTATCGATCCCAGAATGACTTTCTCAGCAGTTTCCCTTGCCGATGAGTGGATATCTATTCGTCCCGGCACAGATACGGCAATGATGAGTGCGATGGCTTACGTGATGGTCATGGAGAAACTGTATGATATCGATTTTGTCAGGACCCATTGTCTTGGATTTGATTCCACTCAGATGCCAAAGGGATTGGAAAACGAGGAGTCTTATGTTGATTACCTTTTAGGCAAATTTGACGGTCAGCCCAAGAGTCCCAAGTGGGCAGCACCAATTACCGGAGTCCCATCGGAAACGATCACACGCATTGCCCGGGAATATGCCACCACCAAACCTGCCATGCTTTACCAAGGATATGGCATGCAACGCAGGGCCTATGGTGAACAGCCTGTCAGGGGTGGTTGCGTGCTGGCTGCAATTACTGGAAATGTTGGCATACATGGGGGATGGGCCTCAGGCATTGCTCATCAGCCAGGAGGGGAACCTTTCTGGAGTATTTTTCCTACAGGTACAAATAATGTTCAGGCAAGAATACCGACATTCCTTTGGACCGAAGCCATAATCAGAGGCACCACGCTGACTGCAAAAGAAGGGCTTACCGGAGTTGAAAAGCTAAATTCGAATATTAAGTTCATATGGTCCGTAGCTTCCAATATTCTGATGAACCAGCATGGAAACATCAATCGCTCAGGAAGGATATTGGAAAATGAATCATTAGTTGAGTTTATTGTAGTACAGGATCAGTTTATGACTTCATCGGCCAAATATGCCGATCTTGTTCTGCCAGTGTGCACTCATTTTGAAACCTGGGGTCTGGAAGACGGATGGAAATACGGTGAGGAGGTTATCCTGATGCCTCAGGTGGTTCAACCCGCTTTTCAGTCAAAATCGGATTATCGGATCTGCGCTGATCTGGCCGCCAAGCTTGGCGTTTATGATGCTTTTACCGAAGGTTTGGATGAAAAAGGATGGACCCATAAGCTCTGGGATCAATACCGTGAAACTCGTTTCCATAACCTGCCTCCTTTTGAGAAATTTCTCGAGTCAAACCAGGGAGTTTACAGTGTTCCTGTTTTTAACCCTAAAATATCATTCCAGGAATTCAGGAATGACCCGATAGGCCATCCGTTGCAAACACCCAGCGGGAAAATTGAGATCTTTTCTGAAACCTTGTTTCAAATGGGTAATCCCAATGAAATCCCAGCTGTACCCAAGTATATTCAAGAGTGGGAATCGCCATTTGGTCCCGAAGCCTCATCCTATCCGCTGCAGGCAATCGGCCCTCACTATATGGCCCGGGTTCATTCAACCCACGATAATGTCGACTGGCTAAAGGAGGCCTTTCCACAAAGGGTATTCATTAATCCAATCGATGCAAATAGCAGGGATTTAACTGATGGCGACAGGGTTTTGGTTTTTAATGAACGTGGCAAAATCAGTCTCCCCTGTCGTGTAACTCCCCGCATCATGCCTGGCGTTGTGGCTGTACCTCAGGGTGCGTGGTCGATGCCCGGTCCGGATGGCATAGATACCAATGGTAATATCAACGCTTTATCCTCCGAGCGATGGACACCTTTGGCTTTTGGCAATGCACAGCATACAATAATGGTTGAAATAAAAAAAGCAAGAACTTGAGCACATTCGGATTCTTTTGCGACACTTCAGCCTGCTCGGGGTGCAAAACCTGCCAGGTTGCCTGTAAAGACAAGAATAACCTTGAACCGGGTATTCGTTTCCGCAGGGTTTATGAGGTAGCGGGAGCTAATTGGAACAAAACAGAAGAAGGTGCCTGGGAACATGATATTGTCGCCTATAATTTATCTATCGGTTGCAATCACTGTGAGGATCCTGCCTGTGTAAAAGCTTGTCCTACCAAGGCAATGCACGCTGAGTCCGACGGCATGATCCTCGTCGATTCAAAAATATGCATCGGATGCAGGTATTGCGAATGGGCATGTCCGTATGGATCGCCTCAGTACAACGAGCAGAAAGGGATCATGCAAAAATGTGATTTCTGCAGGGATTACATTTTGGAAGGAAAGCAGCCAGCCTGTGTGGCATCTTGCCCCATGAGAGCTCTGGAATTTGGCCAGATCGGCCAGCTCATCGAAAAACATGGTGACAATCGCACGATTTACCCCATGCCAGATCCTATAACAAAACCGGCATTATTTATCCGGAAGCATCCCGGAGCCAGGTTCGCCAGGAAACTAAATGCTTCAATCATCAATCGCGAGGAGGTAAGGAATGAAAAGTAGCGAATGGCCTTTGGTAATATTCACTTTAGCAATGCAGCTTTCAGTCGGGATAATGCTGATTTATGATCTTTTCATTTTGTTTCCGCTTTATCGCAGCCGTGTTGCTCTACCGATGAAATACCACTGGATTCTTTTAATCGCATTACTGGCCGCCATCATCGGAGTAATTTTTTCGTTCCTGCATCTTGGAAATCCAGCTAATGCACCCCGATCCCTTTCAAACATCGGGACTTCATGGTTGAGCCGCGAAATCAGCGGAGTTTTAATATACTCATCACTGCTTCTGGTAACAACAATCTTGCATTTTGTAATGCCGTCGGCTGGCAGATCATTAAAATGGCTTATCGATATAACTGCGGTGGCTGGTATCATCCTGATCTTTATTATGAGCAGAATATATATGATCCCGGCAAGACCGACCTGGAATACCTTCTTTACCCCCCTTGGATTTTATATGGCTGCGATAGTCATGGGAGCAAGTTTATTATTGCTTTTTCAGATTAACCAAGGCTCCTGGGCCAGCCAGAAATCTCTTGCAGTCCTCACCATCAGCATTCCTGTAATTCAACTTGCCCTGCTGCCAGTATACATGTCATGGCTTAGTCAATCCGGTATTGCCTCAGGCCAGGGATTGACCATACTATTGCAGAACCATATGATCGCCTTTTATTTACGCCTGATATTGTATCTCCTGGCTATAGCGTTTGGTTTTTGGGCATTCTTTTCCATACGGTCCGACACCACACAGAACAGGTTGCTCTTTACCCCGGCGTTACTGGCCTGGGCAGCAATTCTGGCAGCTCAGATCATTGACCGATTACTTTTTTATGCCCAGAATATCTCGCCCGACGGGTTTTAAGCTGCAGCTGGTTTATTGATCTTGGCCTTGTATCCCTTAAAACCGAACAGGAAGATTATTAAGAAGCAAACCAACGGAACCAGGAATCCAACCTGCATATTGAATTTATCAGCTATCAGGCCCATAAATACCGGGCAGACTGCTCCTCCAACGATTGCCATAACCAGATAAGAAGATGCCTGTTTGGTTTGTGCACCCAAACCTTTGATGCCAAGGGCGAAGATTGTCGGAAACATGATCGACATGCAAAAATAGGTGACAAACAGGGCGATGAGAGATATCCATCCGAGATTTGACACCACGAGTGCCATGGCAAAAACGTTAACCAGTGCATAAACGGCAATCATTCGGTTTGGCTTGATCCATCTCATTAAAAAGCTGCCTGAAACACGGCCGAACCAGAAAAAGAAAAATCCTAATGACAATAAGTAAGCAGCCTTTTCTGGCGTGAATTGCGGCATAGATTCAGTGACGTAATTGATAAAGAAGCTATTGACTCCGGTTTGAGCTGCTACATAAAAAAATTGCGCCACCACAGCAAAACGGAAATGCCTGTATTTCCAAAAAGGTTTTTTCACTTCATCGGTATCCTGATGTTCCGGCTCTTCTTCCTTAATTTCAGGAAGCTTGGTCATGATGAATAAAAATGCAACCAGAAGAACAAAGGAACCCACCACCATATACGGCAGCGCCATGGAAGAGAATTTATTTCCACCCGAAGAACCACTGTCATTGCCAAGAATCAGGATGCCTCCGATCGTTGGCCCTATCATCCATCCCAATCCGTTGAACGACTGCGATAGGTTGATCCTCTGAGCGGCGCTATGCTTTGGACCAAGGACTGTCGTGTAGGGATTAGCGGCAGTCTCCAGAAATGTTAGGCCGCAGGCAATCACAAAAAGACACAACAGGGTAAATTCAAAAGTCTGAACATATGTGGCGGGAAGAAAAAGAAAAGCTCCGAAAGCATAGAGCAACAATCCGAATATGATACCCTTGCGATAACCAAAGCGCTTCATGAAAAGACCCGCTGGAATACCCATCAGGAAGTAACCACCATAGAGGGCGGCTTGTATCCAACCTGATTTAGCTTTTGTAATTCCAAGAATAACCTGAAAATGTTTGTTCAACACATCAAGGAGGCTATGCGCAAATCCCCACAAAAAAAACAAACTTGTAACGAGAATAAAGGGAACCAGGTAATTGTTTCCGTCTGCCTTGACAAGGGAGGTTTTTGTTGAACTCATTTTATTAGATTTTTTTTCAGATACTTTTCGAAAAGGTCTTTCCAAAGCTACAATTTTTGACCATTTCTAAATACGTGATGATAAAATTGCCGGGATATCATCAATAGTAAGATCCTTAGCCCCACCCAGGGCATTAACATCATGACTTCTAAGCTGGTCCATCACTTTACCAATAACTTCGGCTCCAATACCATAATCAGAAAGTCTGGTTTTTACACCCAGGCAACGGAAAAAATCTTCAGTTAACCTGATGGATTCCATGATTGCAGCCTGATGATCGAAGCTGGAAATACCCCAGATACGCTCAGCGTATTGCAGCATTTTTTGTTCACGTTTCATACTGAGATGTGTCATTACCCCAGGCAGTACAATTGCCAGTGACACTGCATGATCAAAACCGTACAGTACAGTCAGCTCATGGCCGATAGTGTGAGTGCTCCAATCAGTGGTAACACCCATTGAAATTGATGTATTCAATGCGTTGGTAGCTGCCCACATAAAATTTGCCATATTATTATAATCCGGTTTTGCATCAGCAAAGACTTTTGACCCGGTACTGCGGAGAATCATGAGCAAGCTTTCGGCAAAACGGTCCTGAACCTCGGCCATCGAGGGATAGGTAAGGTATTGTTCGATTACATGAATATACGCATCGATAATACCGTTGGCAATCTGATTCTTTGGTAAACTATAGGTGACTTCCGGATCTAAAACTGAAAATACCGGCATTACAGCAGTTGATCCGAAGGCAAGTTTATGGTTTACCGAAAGTCTTGATATCACAGAATTTCCATTCATTTCTGTTCCAGTGGCAGGAAGCGTAAGAACTGCCCCTAGAGGCAAAGCATTCCTGACTTCAGCATGTTTACTTAAGATATCCCATGGATCATCACCGGTGTAACAGGCGGCAGCTGCGAGGAATTTGGCTCCGTCGATTACAGAACCCCCACCAACAGCGAGAATAAAACCGATCTTCTTTTCCCGTATGACGTTTAGTGCCGGCATGAGTTGTTCATAAACCGGATTAGGCTGAACCCCAGGGTATTCATAAAACTCAGTGGTTCCAAGTGCCTGAATCACTTGCTCATAGATACCATTTTTCTTAATGCTTCCACCACCATAAACCAATAGTACGGGTACACCTTCAGGAATATGCAGGCTGATTTTCGATATTGATCCCTTTCCAAAAAGTATGCGAACAGGGTTATAGAATTCAAAATTCTTCATATTATATGTTTTACCGATTTTTAGAGTAGCCAAAAATAGGGGTTTTTGTTATTTTTAAGCCATAATCAAGAACTCAGATATGATAAAGAAATCCTTAGTCCTAATCCCATTGGTAACTTTGGGAATAACCGTGTCACTTTCAGGGCAGGAAAATTGGACCTACCTTTTTAACGGCAAGAATCTAAAAGGTTGGAAACAATTGAATGGGCAGGCTAAATACGAAGTCAAAGAAGGAACTTTAGTGGGTTCAACCGTACTCTCCTCGCCTAATAGTTTCTTGTGTACCACCGCCAGCTATACTGATTTTATACTTGAATATGAAGCGCTTATTGATCCACAGCTAAATTCAGGGGTTCAAATCAGGAGCCACAGTTATCAGGACTATCAGAATGGACGGGTTCATGGATATCAGATTGAAATTGATCCTTCAGATCGTGCCTGGAGTGCCGGTGTTTATGACGAAGGTCGTCGGGGTTGGCTCTATCCGCTGATTAATAACCCTGCAGCACAAAAAGCCTTTAAGCAAAACGCATGGAATAAATATCATATTGAGGTGGTGGGCCACTCCATTCGGACCTGGATCAATGGGGTCCCGGCAGCGAATCTGACTGATGACATGGACTCAAGTGGATTTATAGGACTTCAAGTCCATGGGATTGGAACTGATGTTAAAAAAGTGGGAATAAAAGTTCAGTGGAAAGAGATCAGGATTATGACAAAGGACCTTTCCAAATATGCCTGGAACATGCCTGCAGCCGTGGAAGAAATCTCTTCTATTCCAAACTCGCTGACTAATCAGGAAAAAACCAACGGCTGGAAACTTTTATGGGATGGTAAAACGACTGAAGGTTGGAGAGGTGCCGATAAAGTTGGTTTCCCTCCGAAAGGATGGGAAATAAAAGACAGGACCCTTTCAGTTCTCGACGGCAACGGCGGGGAAAGTCAAAATGGCGGTGATATTATTACGATAAAAAAATACAAGGATTTTGAGCTGACGCTTGACTTCATGCTGACCAAAGGAGCCAATAGCGGAATAAAATATTATGTAGTTGAAGGGTTGAACAATGGCACCGGCTCTGCTATCGGTCTGGAATTCCAGCTTCTCGACGATGAAAATCATCCTGATGCAAAACTTGGTGTTGGGGGAAACAGAACGATCGGTTCACTCTATGACTTAATTCCTCCAGTTACTGATAAAGTGGTCAATCCGGTCGGGCAATGGAATACAGCTCGCATTGTTGCCAAAAACAACCATATTGAACATTGGCTTAACGGGAAAAAAGTAGTGGAATATGATCGTGGAACCCAGATTTACCGGGCATTGGTTCAGAAAAGTAAGTATGCCAACTATGTGAATTTTGGTGAAGCGCCGGAGGGCCATCTTTTGCTCCAGGATCACGGCAATAAAGTCAGCTTCAGAAATATTAAAATCAGGGAAATTAAATAATGCCATCAAAATCTTCTGTTATGAATCTGAAAAGTGCAGTTTTCGGCACCGCTTTAGCCGTTATGTTCATGACCTTATCTTGCCAAACAGAAAAAGATCCGGTGGTCTCAATCATTCCAAAACCATTATCGGTGGTGCAAACCGCCGGTATCTTTCAGCTCTCATCAAAAGTTAAAATTGTAGTTAGCGTTGGTTCAGGAATTTCAGATCAGGCGAATTTCCTGAAAAACAGAATAAAATCAGCCACAGGATTTGATCTTCCTATTGCAGGTGAGGAATCGGGTAATGCCATAAAGCTTCAACTGGAATCATCACTTTCAGGTAAACTCGGATCAGAAGGGTATAACCTTTCCGTGACAAAAAAGGAGGTTCTGATTCAATCGGCAACCCCTGCAGGATTATTTTATGGCATTCAGACTTTGCTGCAATTATTACCACCTGAGATATTCGGGAATAAGGTTGCCGAAGGAATAAAATGGAATATCCCTCTGGTAAATATTACAGATAAACCACGGTTTGAATGGAGAGGATTTCTGCTCGATGTCTCCCGTCATTTTTTCCCGGCTTCATATATTTATGAGGTTTTGGATCATATGGCAGTTCATAAAATGAATACGCTCCAGTTGCATCTCACAGATGATCAGGGGTGGAGAATTGAAATCAAGAAATATCCTAAGCTTACTGAGGTTGGAGCCTGGAGAGTTAATCATGAAGACCAGCCCTGGAATTCGCGTGAAATGCAGAAACCGGGTGAAAAAGCCACCTATGGCGGATTTTATACCCAGGAAGATATCAGGAAGTTTGTCGCCTACGCAGCTCAAAGAAACATTGTCATTGTGCCTGAGCTGGAGATGCCGGCCCATTCTACAGCTGCCCTGGCTTCTTATCCTGAGTATTCCTGCACCGGCACTCCCCTAACAGTTCTTCCAGGTGGTATCTGGCCCTGCAACAATATATACTGTGCAGGAAAGGAAGAAACTTTTACTTTTCTTGAAGAAGTACTCACCGAGGTTATGGATCTTTTCCCATCAAAATACATTCATATTGGCGGTGATGAGGCTGATAAATCCCAGTGGGTTAAATGCCCTGCATGCCAGAAAAGGATGAAAACCGAAGGTCTGAAAAGTGAAAAGGAACTCCAGAGCTATTTTATCCGGCGAATCGAAAAATTCCTGAATTCAAAAGGACGTCAGCTGATCGGATGGGATGAGATTTTGGAAGGAGGTCTGGCGCCCAATGCAGCCGTTATGTCTTGGCGTGGCATTCAGGGAGGCATTGATGCCGCGAAAGCAGGTCATCCAGTAGTTATGACTCCCACAACACATTGTTATTTCGATTATTATCAGGGTAATCCTGAATTTGAACCTTTAGCCATCGGGGGATATCTTCCACTTGAAAAGGTTTATTCCTACGATCCTGTTCCTCAGGGGTTATCGGCTGATGAAACAAAAATGGTTCTCGGTGCGCAAGCAAATCTTTGGACTGAATACATTGCCGATTCTACCCATGCCAACTACATGACCTACCCCAGGTTAACTGCTCTGGCAGAACTCTGCTGGACCTCGCCAAGCCAGAAAAATTTCGATGATTTTTCTGTTCGTTTGGGTCAACAGCTTAAACGATATGATGCTATGGGCCTTAATTATTCAAAAAGTTACAGTGCAGTAAGCATTAATCCCGGGTTCAACGCGGAGAAGAATCAGGTTGAGGTCACCTTAAAATCCGGATTTCCTGGAACAGATATTCATTTTACGCTTGATGGATCCGACCCATTGAAAACCACACAGGTATTTAGTGCACCGTTTGCTGTAAAACAGACTACTATAATAAAGGCTGCAGCTTTCATTAATGGGAAACCGTTATCCGCTGTGAGTGAAAAAAAGGTGATGGTTCACCTGGCTACCGGGCAAAATGTGAACTACATCAATGCATGGTCGGAGTCGTACCCTGGCGGGGGAAAATATGCACTGGTCAACGGTATCCGCGGTACCATAAATATGGCTGATGGCAGCTGGCAGGGATTTGAAGGCAAAGACCTTGATGCTGAGATTGACCTCGGATCCTTTAAAAGCATTAAGAAATTGACTCTGGGTGCGTTACAGGCAAATGGAAGCTGGATATTTTTCCCAACTGAGGTTGAATTTTATTTAGCTACTGAATCGGGCGCTTTTACTCTTGCAGGCACAACAGTCAATAAAGTCGATCCCAAAGACGGGAAACGACAGATTCTTGATTTCACTGTTAAAATTCCGGCTACCCAGGCTCGGTATGTTCGAGTTCATGCTAAAAATCTTGGAAAATGTCCTGATTGGCATGCCGGCAAAGGTGGGCCCGCCTGGCTTTTTGTTGATGAGATTATTGTAGAATAAATCGATAACCATGAGAGCAGCGACACTCATTTTCTCATTCCTGTTGATCACTTGCACGATGCAGGCACAGCATGACTACCATAAGCAATATTATCCTCCGACAGATCCGCTGGTTGCAGCGAAACTGGAACAATGGCAGGATTTGAAATTTGGATTGCTGATGCACTGGGGTCCATACAGTCAGTGGGGTGTGGTTGAATCCTGGTCGATCTGCTCAGAAGATGAAGGCTGGTGTGCACGTTCAGAGGAAGATTATATCGGTTACAAGAAGAAATATGAAGCACTTCAAACCACGTTTAATCCGACAGAATTTGACCCATCGAAATGGGCCAGGGCAGCAGCAGGCGCAGGCATGAAATATGTTGTCTTTACCACTAAGCATCACGATGGGTTCTGCATGTTCGACACCAAATACACAGACTATAAAATTACTGATCCTAAGACCCCGTTCAGTAAAAATCCCAAAGCAAATATTGCGAAAGAAATTTTCAATGCTTTCCGCGCCGAAGGGATGTGGGCTGGAGCCTATTTCAGCAAACCCGATTGGCATTCACTCTACTATTGGTGGCCGAATTTTGCCACTCCTGATCGGAATGTCAACTATGATGTGAAAAAATATCCGGATCGTTGGGAGAAATTCGTTCAGTACACCCAGAATCAAATCATGGAGCTGATGACCGATTATGGTAAGATGGATATACTCTGGCTCGATGGAGGTTGGGTTGAGAAACTGACTCAGGATCAAATAAAAGGCTACATCGATTCACCTGATTATAAATTCATGCATGTTCAGAATCAGGATGTCAGAATGGATGAAATTGCAGCCAAGGCCCGAAAACTACAACCCGGGCTGATTGTTGTGGATCGTGCCGTTGAAGGGCCGAATCAGAATTATCTTACTCCTGAAAACCAGGTACCAAAAGAATCGCTTGCTTACCCCTGGGAATCCTGCATGATCATGGGTGGCGGTTGGTCATACTCATTTAATGCCAACTACAAATCAAGCCGCGAACTCGTTCATCTGCTGATTGATATAGTTGCCAAAGGGGGAAATTTATTGTTAAACATTGCTCCCAGCCCCAAGGGGACCTGGGATGATGCCGCCTATGAAAGGCTGCAAGGTATTGGTAAATGGATAAATATCAATGGCGAAGCGATCTATGGCACCAGGAAATTAGCACCGTATAATGAAGGTTCGATTTACTATACCAGGAAAAAAGATGGCAGTGCCCGCTATATTCTTTATTGTCTTAAAGAAGGCGAGAAATTACCAGGTGAATTCCTGGTCACAGGGATTGACCCAGGTTCAAAGCCTATTATCGACGTTTTAGGATTGAAAGGAAAAGTTAGTTTCAGCCAATCTTCCAAAGGAATGCTAATTAAAGTTCCAAAGATCGTCCAACAAGAAAACAATATACCTTACGCTGTTGTATTCAGGATCAGATAACTTTAGCAGACATGCGGCATAGCCAGGATAAATCGAAGCAAAAAATTGAAGAGCTCGAGTATATTATCAGCAATATACCCGATCTAGTGATCCAGGTTGACAGCAAAGCCAGGATCACCTTCATTAACGCTGCCTCGATCCTGTTCTTCGATAAACATCCCGAACAACTTATTGGAGAGGACCTTGAAACCCTGATCTTCGAGGAAAGTCTGACTCCTCTGGATATCAATATTATCCGTAATGTTCTTCTGAATCGTCAGGCCGAAATAATTGAAGGACAGATAATATCCAATCAGGGCATATTAAGGAATATCGAAATCAGGATACTGCCTGAGCCTTCCGGATTAGGGAAAGAACAGCACCTGGTGCTTCTGATCAGGGATATCACGCTGCGTAAGGAGGCAGAGCGCAAAATGATGCTGGCAGTTCAAAAGGCGCAGGAAAGCGATGCGCTGAAATCTGCTTTTCTGGCAAATATGTCCCATGAAATCAGGACTCCTCTAAATGCTATCGTTGGGTTTTCGCAAATCATCGTCGACAAGAATATTGATGCTGAAGAGCAGGCTCGGTTCTTTCAATACATCCAGGAAAACAGCAATCAGCTCATCAACCTCGTAAACGATATTATTGACCTGTCGAAGCTGGAAAGCAATCAATTGGTGATCCGCGAATCGATGACTGAGTTGAATCAGTTGATGCAGGAACTAAAAGTCATGGCCGAACACGAGAAAAAGATCAGGGAAAAAGATCATATCCTGGTTTTTATGGAAACTGACATTCTGGAAAATGACGGACTTATTTTTATCGATCATTATCGTTTGAAACAAATCCTGACCAACCTGCTGGTTAATGCCATCAAGTTTACCCCCAAAGGATATATTCACTTTGGATACCGGTTGAAGGATAATGATACGCTCCTATTCTTTATCAGGGACACCGGTATCGGGATTCCTAAGAATAAACAAAAGGAGGTTTTCCAATATTTTCACCAGCTGGAAAACACGCTCAACCGTTCCAATACAGGCACAGGTTTGGGACTTGCCATTTGCAAAAAACTGGTTGAGCTGATGGAAGGAAATATTTGGCTCCAATCAGAGCCTGGAAAAGGGACAAGTTTCTTTCTGACTATGCCTTATCGTATAGCTTCGCCCAATTCCTGACCGGCCTGTTTTTCCAATCCCCATTGTGATAGACATAGCTCACGATTAACGGCAGAACAGTTGTTGCTTCCGCGTAGACCATCTGCTCATAAATAGTCTCCACTTTGCCCCATGAGCTGGCTTCCTTGAGAGTTGAAGAAGAACATGCTCCGTCACGAACGTCTGCGACGGTAATCTGAACAGCATATTGATGCATTGGCACTTCTTTTCCCAAAATTTCAGCGCACACAACGGTATCCTGAGCAAAATTCTTTGGAACACCACCACCGATCATAAACAGTCCAGAGGTTGGGGCGTCCATCTTGATCATGGTCAGTTCTCTAAAATCCCGGACACTGTCGATAGAAACATGTTTATCGGGTCGTTCCCACTGATGTTTGACTAATCCAAAACCAGCGCTGCTATCAGAAAATGCGGGACAGAAAATGGGTACACCCATCTCATAACAGGTCTGGATCAGAGAATCCTTTTTCACGGAATGTTTGGTCAGGTATTTCCCTAATTCCCAGATAAACTCACGTGATGAATAGGGGCGCGGATCCAGTTGATCAGCTACCGTTTTAATGGCTGAATCGCAATTCTGGAGTTCTTCCTCATCTATAAATGTATCATAAATACGATCAATATATCGGCTCCTTAACTCACTGTCAAGGATATCCATACGGCCACGATAGTGTTTAAATCCAATGGCTTCGAAAAAATCCATATCAATAATTGAGGCCCCGGTTGCCACGATAACGTCAACCATTTTATTCTTCACCATATCAACATAAACCTGCATGCATCCCCCTGCGCTGGTGCTTCCGGCGAGGGTAAGAATTACAGTACATTCTTTATTATTAACCATCCTCATCAGAATATCGGTTGCGTTTGCCGTATCGCGCGAGGAGAACGACATTTTGCGCATAGCGTCGATAATTTTGGTGGAATCGAATGAAGTAATATCGATATGTTCAATAACTTCGTTCAAAAGGTCTTTTTTGTTGCTCATAATTACTTAGATATCAGGCTAATTAATTGATATATCAATTTTGATGCTAAAAAGTCGGAGGACTTTTCAGTCGAATTCGGACATAATTCTACGACATCCAGGGCAATAATCTGATGCCTTTTAATCACAAAATCAAGGAAACGGTACACTTCATAATACAGCATGCCGCCAGGCTCAGGAGTGCCTGTTGAAGGAAGGACCGAAGGATCAAACACATCAAGGTCGATAGTTATGTAGACCGGTCCGGCAAGTAATTTTTCGGCAGCTTCGTACCAATCCTGCCTGCCACAGATTTCGTGGGCATAAAAAATCCGTCCGGGTTGCAGAAATGGCAGCTCATCGGTACACATCGAGCGGATTCCAACCTGGACGATATCAGCTACTTCCGCAGCACGTGCCATAATGCTGGCATGACTCAATGGACTACCCTCATATTCGGGGCGGAGATCGGTATGGGCATCAAACTGAAGCACGGTGATATCCCCGTAATGGGCGGCGCAGGCCCGAACAGAACCTATGCTGACAGAATGATTACCACCGATTATGACAGGAAATTTCTGATCCGACAAAATCCCCGCTACAGCAGCCTGAACCTCCTCTACCATAATTTCCGGATCACTCGTCAGGCCCACCGGGTCAAATGTATGAATACCATCAAGATAAACCTCCCGGCCGGTCTGAATATCATAGAGCTCCATATTTGCCGATGCTTCCAGAATGGCCTCCGGACCCTTGTCGGCTCCTCTTATCCAGGTGCTGGTTGCATCATAGGGTACAGGAAGAATAACAACAGGCGATGTTGCATATTCAGAATATTGTTCTTCGATTCCGCCGAAATTCATTATTGCTCCTTTTCGTTCATAACTAATGGGCTGCAAAGATATTGCAAAATTGAAAGATCGGCTGTTTTTCCGAACTTTTTTCGCAAATTGATCCTTCATAGCAATCCGCACAAACCATGGATATTCTGAATAAAATTAAACAGATCCAGTCACTTTCTGAAATTGGGACCCATTATTCAAAAAACGACTTTGATCTTTTGCGATACAAGGAAATATCAGATTTATGTTTTTCTGTACTTGAACAAATCACCGATTTGCCGGCCGAAGAATTAAAAGTGAAAATGGTAGAAACTGACGGATATAAAACGCCGAAGGTTGATGTTCGTGCCGTGGTATTTAACCACCACAATGAAATTCTCATGGTCCGGGAAAAAATTGATAATTGCTGGTCGCTCCCGGGCGGCTGGGCCGATATCGGATACAGCCCATCGGAAGTCGCAATTAAAGAATCGCGCGAAGAAGCCGGAGCTGAAGTTAAACCGGTCAGATTATTGGGGATTCTCGACAAACGCTGTCACGATCATCCTGCCGACATCTACTATATCTATAAGATCTTTATTGAATGCGATTTTATTAGCTGGGTAGGGTCCGATCATATGGAAACTACAGAGTTTGGCTTTTTCAGCTTTGCCAATTTGCCTACCCTGTCAACCCCCAGGAATACAATGGATCAAATGAAAAGGCTTTTCGATTACCAAAGCGGTATTCTGGTTGAGCCGATGTTTGATTAAAACAGTGTAGTGAGCCTTATAGCCCAAATCGATAAGAGAATTTTATCAGCAAAATATCTCTGGGCTTAATTTCCGTAAGATTCCTGATATCGCGATTAAAAGAAAAATCACCATAAGGGTCAGATCCGCTCCTGCCCTGCGACCAAACCAGATACACTGCCGAGCCCGGACGATATTCCCATCGCATGACGAGATTCGATTTAAACTCCTTGACATTGAAATCCGGGTAGCTTATACGGTAATCAACCACCTTATCCAGGTTTTCATCAATATCACAATATCCATCAGATTTATAGCTGGTTAACTGATCAGAAGTATAGCAATGAATCCTGTCCTGGTAATTCCTGGCCATAGGATCAGCAACATATTTCAGGTCGGAGAACAGGCCTGATGCCATGAAGGGCTGTCCCCAATACTGGATCGTAAGAGTTGGAGTTAAGGTCAGGTTGATCCGTAAAGACACACCCAATACTTTCTGATTGATGGACCCGAAAACATAGCGGTCCTGTGAGCTATAGCTGATTTGCGTGATATATTGCATATCCGAAAAGCTGGAAGTAAAATTTGGTGAAATGCTAACAGATAATGCATTGATTGGCTTATAATTAATTGAGAGTTCCATCCCATGCATTGAAGCAAACCCATCATATGACTTTGATGCATAGCCGTTTATTGAAAGGCTTAGTTTTTTTCGGGTATCAGTGCCCAGGAAAACCCATGGCTGCAGGCTGCCCGGAGTTATAAAAGCTGGTCCTCCTCTTAAAAGCGAAGTTTCGACGTATTGAGAACTCCAATTCAGGCCGGTGCCAAAATTCCAGAGATTTTTGAAATTCGCATTCATATTTATGTTTCCACCGTAACCCTGGTAATTCAGTCCAAAATCCTCATTAATCCAGTGATTGGTATTAAGGCTTAACGAACGGAATATCCAGAATGGTTTAGTAAACCGATAACCTGCCCAGAAAATCGGCATAATATTATCGGCCGAGCGCATATAACCAACATCATTGATTTCAACACCGGGAGTTTTCCAGGAAAGAAATAATCCCCACTGAAGGGGAGCATTGCCCAGTTTTCCAAAAAACAGGGTACCACCATTTCCGAATAACGAAGTCCGGGTTGTATCGAGTTTAACATGATCATTATCCGGTCGCTGATAGTAACGTGCCGACGAAAGCTGTGTTGAAGCAATAGCCTCTGGCGTACCATTTACCTGACTGATATAGGTTTTAGCCATCAGCATATAGGTTTTATCCTTAAAATACTGGGTAAAATCCAACCCGGCGCTATAAGCATCAGAATGCAATTCGTTAATTGTAAATTCATCAAGTTTACGGTTAGTCGAAGTGATCATGCCAGATATGACGGTATTTCCATCGTTCATATCTTTTTTTACGGTTCCGATCAGGTAGTTGGTTAATGGTTCAACTGTTTCATTTCGTTTTTCACCATTAAGGTCAATTTCTGCTTTCTCTTCAGCTGTCACACTTTCCAACAATCCAATCGACCATCCATTCTCAGTTCGTCCAGAAATTTTTGCGGCACCCAAAATGCGGCTGAATTCAGGGACTTTGGCATATTCCCCATCACTTAAAGTTGGATAATGTTGCGGTTTCCGACCAACCCTCCGGGTATAAAACAGATTTTCATTTGCCAGATCACCATCGCCTAACATCAGGGGCATTGTGAGAATATTCCTGCCTTCGACAAAAAACGGCCTTTTTTCAGCAAAGAAAGTTTCAAAGGCAGTAAGATTCACTTGTGATGGATCAGCTTCCACCTGACCAAAATCAGGGTTAACTGTCAGATCGACTGTGAGATTATTTGTCACACCGATTTTAGCATCCAGGCCTCCTGAATATTTAAAGTCTTTGCCAGTGGCGTATGGATTCCCCACCTCTTTCTCAAATTTTTCACCCGAACCCACGACATAGGGTGTGAGATCAATCTGACGTTTTGGTTTAATATCGCTTATGCCGGTTAGTTCACCATACAGGTGTACTGATCCGGGTGCATTTCTCGGTATTGGCTGCCATTGTGATAGTTCATCTTTCCTGAATATGCTGCGATACACTTCAATTCCCCAGATACGATTTTTTTTGTCGCTAAAGCGAAGCTGGCTCAGGGGAATACGCATTTCTGCGGTCCAGCCGGCAGCCGTAATCGCAGTGGCAACAAACCAATTAGGATCCCATGTTTTATCCTCCGCCATGCCATCATTTGAGGTAAGCATATCGAGCTTTACTCCGGCTGCATTGACAAAAAATCCGAATGAGGTTCGCTTATCAAAATAACTGTCAATATCTAACCCAACCATATCACCATCAATCTCATCGCGGCGGGTCAGTCTCCGGGAAATGCTATCAGGATGTGCATCAAAGGCCCAAAAAGCCACATATAGATTATTGTCATCATAAGTTATAGCAAATTCGGTTTTCTGCGATGGCTGTTTGCCTTCATAAGGCTGATATTCAATAAATTCGCCTCCCTTGTCAATGGATTGCCAGATCACGTCATCAAGGTTTCCATCAATCACCGGAGGCGTCTGTTTTAATTTTACAGCCTGATATTGTCGCTTTACAGGAGCTGCCACCTGACTTACCGCACTAACGGTGACTAAAAAGGCAGCTGCAAAAAGCAGTATGAATAATTTCATTTTTCGGTTTGGGTTGATACGTTTATAAGACGATCCAGCAGACTGATCCGTTACAATTCAACCGTTAATATATGTGAATTTTTTAACAGAAAGTTGACCGCTTTTATTTCTCAGAATGCATTCAGGGATGCGAAGGCAGCGTTGATTCCTGCTCCTTTGGTGAACGAGTACCCACAGGAGGCCAGCCCAGCTTCTATGGCCCCCATGGTTGATAATATATCCCCTTGATTTACAGAGCCCATGTGACCTATCCTGAAATATTTCCCCTTGATTTCGGGTAGCAAGCCACCGGCAAGAATGACACCATTTGCTGAAACCGAGGAGAGAAAATTCTGGTTTTGAATTCCATCGGGAAACCAAGGTGCCGACAAGGTATTGGAGGCAATCTCATCGCTTAAAGGTATCTGCTTAATATTCAATGCTTTGAGACCTGATCTGAAAGCAGCCCCAGTATTTTTATGTCTTGCGAAACGGGCTTCCAGACCTTCCTTTAGAATTAACTGAAGGCTCACTTCGAGAGCAGCGACCAGGTTTACCGCAGGAGTACCAAAATAGGATGGTTTCCTGTCAGCATATGCATTCATTATGAGGAGCCAGTTGGTCCAATCGGAATAATAACTTCCAACGGGTGAAGTGCGATTTTTCCACACATTCATAGCTTTTGGTGAAACAACCAGTAGAGCCAGTCCGGGAGGCACACCTATTGCCTTTTGCGATGCAGTCAGAACCACATCAATCCCCCACTCCTCCTGCCTGATCTCCTCACCAGCTACGGAACAGACGCCGTCCAATATCGTAATTACACCATATTTTTTACCAAGTTGTCCAATGGGTCGCGGGTCAACCTTTACAGCTGTGGAAGTATCCACGTGAGTAAATGTCAATAATTTGTATTGATTAATTTTTAGCTCAGCCTCAATCAAATCGGTGTCAACGACTCCTCCAACCGGTGATTTTAGCACCTTAACAACAGCACCGTACCGGGCTAGAATATCTGCAAACCGGTCACCAAAATATCCCGTTGAAATAACCAGAGCTTGGTCACCCCGTTCAATGAGGTTGGCAGCAGCGGTATCCATAGCCAGCGTCCCTGATCCGGCTAAAACAAAAGGTTGGCCTGAAGGACATTGCCAGACTTCTTTCATCATATCCAGCGAATGACCGAATGTTTCAATAAAATCAGGTGCCACATGACTGTTCGTGGCACTGCCGGCAGCTCTTAAAACGGAAGGTTCAAATTCTATCGGGCCGGGGATCATCAAAAGTTTGCGGGATTTCATAATAGGTGTCGGGTTTCGGGTATCAGGTTAAGGTAGAAGTAAGAAGGGAAGAAAGAGCTTGTTTGTTGGGTTCTGAAAGGGCTAAAATTGGTTCGCGGCAAGGGCCGCCATACATTCCAAGAATGTCCATTGCTGCTTTTAAGGCTGGAACACCCTGCTCCCGGGTAACAAATGCATTTAATTCAATGATCCTGTTTTGCAGATTCTTAGCATTATCCATCTGTCTGGCTAAGAACATTTTGTATAGATCGATACAATGCTGAGGTGCAATATTCGCCGAAGCTAATATTCCTCCAACGGCACCGACAGTGAGGGCTGGAAGCAAAAATCCGGCTGATCCTGCCAACACCTGAAATCCCGGTTTTGCTTTTCCAACAATCTCCCCCATTTTGGCCAGATTGCCACCTGAGTCCTTTAATCCAATGATATTGGGATGTTCTGACATGGCAAGAATAGTATCCGCCGTCATATCGATTCCAGTATTTGCCGGCATATTATAGATGATGACCGGAATTGACGACTGGTCGGCAACCAGGAAATAATGACTGACTAACGCTTCTTTGGTCATTAAACCCTTATAATAAAACGGATTTAATACCAGGGCAGCATCGGCACCCGATCGTGCAGCAGCCTGGGTAAGTTCTATTGTTTCCCGCGTTGATTGGCCACCGGTACCTGCCAGCATCAGCATCCTCGCGGGAATAGCTTGCCTGGCTGCTTCATATACACTGATCTTCTCGCTTTGTGAAAGCATGACAGTTTCGCCGTTCGACCCCAACACCAGAAATCCCGCCAATTCAAATTGACTTAAATGGATCAGATTCTGTTGCAACCTTTCCAGGGCCAGATCACCGGATTGAGTGAAGGATGTTGGAATAGGCGGATAAATTCCCTTCAGGTCCATCATGATTTTAATAATTTTTGGTCATGCAAATTAATCGTAATTATTCATCGTATTCCATGCCATAGAGCTATTTTAGCCTGATGAATCCAATTATAGCCAGTATCCTTATCTTGTTCCTGTCACCGAAATTTCAAGTGGTGACCAGCGAAATGATTCTGCATGAACCTCCATTCAGGCAGTGTCATGCATCAACCCTGACAGAACTTGGCGATGGATCCCTGCTTGCTGCCTTTTTTGGGGGATCAGCTGAAGGGGCAAACGATGTAAAGATCTGGGGTGCCAGGCAGGTAAATGGCCGGTGGTCCGACCCCTTCGTTTTGGCCGATGGAAAAGTCATGGACGGTAATGTTTACCCTTGCTGGAATCCGGTTCTCTTCAGGTCAAAAGCTGGAATTTTGTATTTGTTTTATAAGATTGGAAAGAATCCACGAGAGTGGTTTGGAATGATGAAAACCTCCTCCAATGATGGCCGAACTTGGAGTAATGTGTTCAGTCTTCCTGGCGGATTCCTCGGTCCGATAAAAAACAAACCGGTAGAACTTTCTCCTGACAGGTTGCTTTGCCCGTCGAGTGTGGAAACATTAACCCGATGGTCGGCTCACATGGAAATATGGGATATAACGGGAGGAGCCTGGACAAAGATTCCCATTGATACGACATCCGGTTTTCAGGCGATCCAGCCAACTATTTTAGCCCACTCGGCAACCAGATATCAGATTCTCTGCCGTACTAAAGAAAATGTTATAGCTAGTGCCATTTCTGAAGATTCAGGGCTTACCTGGTCAAAGCTTGATTCCACACAATTGCCCAATCCCAATTCCGGCATCGACGGTGTCAAACTTGAAAATGGTACCTTTCTGTTGGTATATAATCCTCTGAAGTCCGGCAAGAATTGGTCAAATGGCAGAAATCAGCTTAACCTTGCCAGTTCACCCGATGGGACAACCTGGAAAGACATTCTTGTGTTAGAGAATCATCCCGATGGGGAATACAGTTATCCTGCCATCCTACAAACAAGCGACAAAAAGATCCATATCACTTATACGTACAATCGGACCAATATCAAACATGTTGTGGTTTCAATTTCTAAGGATATCGATTGAAACCAGCAGTTGATTCTTTACTGTTTTTATCAAATACCTCCTTTGATATATTAATCTGTAAGCAAATAAAGTCTGTTTGTTTATGTTTATCACTCAATATGTATTTTTGACATCAATTCTTAATTAATCTGCCATGTGTGGTATTGTTGGTGCATTCGAATTAAAATTCCCATCAGGGGAATTAAGGACCCAGGTTCTGGATATGTCGAAAAAGCTGCGTCATCGCGGACCTGACTGGTCGGGGATATATTGTGGTGACAAGGTGATACTTGCTCACGAAAGGCTTTCGATCGTCGATCCGGAATCGGGCCGTCAGCCATTATACAGTGAAGATCGCAAACTGATTTTGGCAGTTAACGGGGAAATTTATAACCACCAGGAGATCCGTTCAGGGATGAACGATTCATATCATTTTACAACGCACTCTGATTGTGAGGTTATACTTGCCTTATACCGGCAAAAAGGAATCGACTTTCTTGAGGAACTAAACGGCATATTTGCTTTTGCATTATATGATGAGGAAAAGGATGCCTACCTGATTGCGCGGGATCCGATTGGCATTAACCCTCTGTATATGGGATGGGACAAGCATGGACAGTTTTTTGTGGCATCGGAATTAAAAGCCCTGGAAGGTGTTTGCAATAAAATTCAGGAGTTTTTGCCGGGGCATTATTATTACAGTCCTGAAGGTGTTATGAAACGCTGGTATACCCGAGACTGGACCGATTACGATGCTGTTAAGGACAATCCAACGAGTCTGGATGACATTCACGATGCCCTTGAAAAGGCCGTACACCGCCAATTAATGTCCGATGTTCCCTACGGAGTACTCTTATCAGGCGGACTTGATTCGTCGGTTATTTCGGCCATTGCAGCAAAATATGCACGTAAGCGCATTGAGTCGGGCGATGAGCAGGAAGCGTGGTGGCCCAGGCTGCACTCTTTTGCTGTAGGTCTTGCCGGTTCACCCGATCTTGCGGCAGCACGAAAGGTTGCCGATCATTTAGACACCGTTCATCACGAAATTCACTTTACTATTGAAGAAGGGTTGGATGCTATCAGGGATGTTATCTATCATATTGAAACTTATGATGTAACATCGGTCCGTGCTTCAACCCCAATGTACCTGATGGCGCGGGTAATCAAATCGATGGGAATTAAAATGGTTTTGTCGGGTGAAGGAGCAGACGAGATTTTTGGCGGATACCTGTATTTTCATAAAGCGCCTTCAGCAGAAGCATTTCATAAAGAGACAGTCAGGAAATTGTCGAAGCTCCATTTGTATGACTGTCTGAGAGCCAACAAATCACTTTCGGCCTGGGGTGTTGAAGGAAGGGTTCCGTTCCTCGATAAAGAGTTCCTGGATGTCGCTATGCGCATCAATCCGGATGATAAGCTGATCAGGAATGGCCGCATTGAAAAATGGGTTGTTCGCAAGGCATTTGAATCGTATCTTCCTGAAAAGATAGTCTGGCGGCAGAAAGAACAGTTTTCCGACGGTGTTGGATATAGTTGGATCGATACACTCAAAAAGGTTGCGTCCGAGAGAGTTTCCGATGAGCAGATGGCTTCGGCTTCATTCCGTTTCCATGTAAATCCTCCGATGTCAAAAGAAGAATACCTATACCGGACTGTTTTTGAGGAGCACTTCCCCTCTGAGCAGGCAGCAGCCTGTGTTCCATCGGTACCTTCCATCGCCTGCAGCACGGCTGAAGCCCTCGAATGGGATGCCAGCTTCAAAAACAATGCTGATCCGAGCGGTCGTGCTGTAAAAGCGGTCCATCTCAATAGTTAGCCTCAAAAATTGATACTTTTGGGCACTAATTATTTTGAGATGAAGATTTCCGGGTTTACGTTTATCAGAAACGGATGCAGTTTTGGCTATCCGTTTATTGAATCCATTAAATCGATCCTGCCTGTCTGTGAAGAGTTTGTCATTGTTGTAGGCGATTGTGATGATGGCACCCGCGAAGCAATCCTTGAAATCGGCAGTCCAAAAATCAGGATAATAGATACCATTTGGGATGAAACCCTCCGGTCGAACGGAACAATATTTGCCAACCAGACAAATATCGCACTAAAGGAGTTAACCGGTGACTGGGCTTTCTATCTTCAAGCAGATGAAATAATTAACGAAAACGACCTTGATGCCATCTTGAAAAAGGTTCAGGAATTTGATAAAGACCCTGAGGTTGAAGGTTTTCTGTTTGATTTTCTCAATTTTCATGGCAGCTATAACTATCTGAATGACACCAGGTATCAGCACACTAAGGAAATTCGGATTGTCCGGACCGGGATCAATGTGTTTTCCTACCGGGATGCTCAGGGTTTCAGGCGATATCCTTCCTTTGAAGAGTATAACAATAATCATCCGGGAGTCAAACTCAAGGTGGTTCATCTGCATGTTCCTTTATATCATTACAATTACGTCAGGAACCCGGAACAGATGAATGTTAAATCGAAACACTTCGAAGCTTTTTACCACGATGATGGATACCTGAAAAAGAAGTATCAGGACGTCCGGGAATTTGATTATTACAATATCGAAAGGGTAAAACGTTTCACTGGGAATCACCCTGCGGTAATGAAAGACATCGTAAAGAACCAGAACTGGGATTTCGATCCGGAAAAGATCCACAGGAAATTATCCGCTAAAGACAGAGCCGTTTATTTCATTGAAGATGTTATCAAATACAGGATCGGTGAATACCGGAATTATTCTGTGATTCATTAGGCAGTTTCATTTGCCGGATCTTTTCTCTAACTTCGTGAGCAGTAGTAAACCTAAATGGCAATGTCTTGTCATTAAACGCTCACAAGATGAAAAACAAATATGTCATTCTGTTCCTGATTGGGCTCATCCATTCAGTAACTTTAATCGGTCAGATGATTACCCTTAATACAAATCAGGCCTCGCTTTTAGTTGCCAATGCTGGTGTTGATAAGACTTTGGCAGTCGGACATTCCGTGGTACTTGGCGGCATCCCGGCTGCAGCGAACGGTTATGGCAGCTATCTTTACCTATGGAGTCCTGCTACTGGTCTGGACGATCCAACCAAGGCCAATCCGACAGCGAATCCATCCCTGACAACAACTTATGTTCTAACAGTTACAGATGCAAAAAACTGTTCAGTGCAGGATGACGTTATCGTCACAGTTCAAACGACAGGGATCTCTGATGAAGCCGAATCTCTGGATTTTAAGGTATATCCAAATCCGTCCTATGGTAACCTGAGCCTGGAAATAAATGGAGTATCAGGTCAAATTAATTTAAGGATCGTTAACTCGATCGGACTCGTTGTCCATGAGATCAATCAGGAATCAGGTACTTACTTTCATGAAGAATTGGACACTCGCAATTTTCCTAAAGGTTGCTATTTTGTGATAGCCATATCCAAAGGGCAAGTCATCAAAAAGCCTGTTATTATCCTTTAGATATCCGGAGGTCATCCAATACCAAAATCCAAAACAGCCATGAAATCAAGAATATATTACTCGATATTATTAATGATCCTTATAGGAGCAGCATCATTGGTAACTAGTCAACTATTCAGTCAATCACCCGACTTTAATTCCGGGTCGGTTATCCAACGCAGAATCCTTCGGGGACAGGTTCAGGAGGCTCAGGTCGTAAATGCCAGGGGAACACTGCAGTGGCAGCAATCCCCCGATGGAATCAATTGGCAAAACTGGGCCGGAAAAACCAGCAGCAGCGTAGCAGTTACAGCAGATGTAATTGTATTTTTCAGGTGTTCAATCAAGGAAGCGAATTGTGATCCGGTGTATAGTGATGTAATGAAAATAATTCCCTTTGATACGCCAACTGTGACCACCACTGCTATTTCCGCGATCACTGCCGTTTCTGCTTCATCTGGAGGAACAGTAGTCAGCGAGGGTGGTTTAACAGTGAATGGACGAGGTGTATGCTGGTCAATAAAGACAAATCCAACGATTGCGGATTCCAAAACAGCAGACGGAAATGGACCAGGATCTTTTACCAGTAATATCACAGGATTAACTGGAAATACGATTTATTATGTCCGTGCATATGCTACAAATGCCGCAGGTACCAGCTATGGAAACGAGGTCAGTTTCAGGACCATCACTATGTTACCAATTGTTACCACCGCCCCGATAACTTCAATCACGCAAACAACCGCTTTAGGGGGTGGAAACGTAATAACTGATGGAGGAGCATCACTCACTGCACGAGGAATTTGCTGGTCGAGAAGTCAAAATCCAACAATTGCCAATTACCGGACGGTTGATGGAGCCAGCATCGGGAACTTTGTCAGCATCCTTGGATCATTATCACCCAACACCACTTACTATATCCGGGCTTATGCCACCAATAGTCTGGGTATCAGTTATGGAGATGAGGTTAGCTTTATAACCAGCACCGGGTTATAAATGTTGGGTAAACGGATATTAAAAGTTAGGGCTGATTAATCGGATAATAAAGAAGCAGAAAGCGCCAACGATTGCCGAAGCAGGAATGGTGAGAACCCAGGCATAGACGATATTAAAAGCCGTTTTCCAATTTATGTTCGTCATATTTTTAACTGAACCTACCCCGATAATGGAGCCGGCAATAGTGTGCGTAGTTGAAATGGGTATACCCAGGCTTGTTGCAAAAAAGATTGTAAATGCTCCGGCGGTCTCGGCACAAAAACCATGGACAGGTTTAAGGTGAGTTAGTTTCATGCCCATTGTTTTAACTATCCTCCATCCGCCAAATGCAGTTCCTACTGCCATAGCCAGTTGACAAGAAAGAATAATCCAGAGTGTATCCGGAGCGAACATGGAAAGATGACGATCGGGGTTACGCATACCCGCCGCCACCAATAAAGCAACTATGACACCCATGGTTTTCTGGGCATCATTTCCACCGTGACCAAGAGAATAAAGTGCCGCCGAAACCAGCTGACCTTTGCGGAAAAATCCATCTACCCTTCGCGGTCTCCACTTTCGGAACATCCAGTAAACTGCTACCATAAAAACAAATGCGATAGCAAATCCAATCAGAGGAGCCAGAGGTATAAAAGCGGAAGTTTGTATAATTTTTCCCCATCGGATAATTCCTGGTCCTTTATACATCAGGCCAGCTCCTGTTAACCCACCAATCAGCGCATGTGAAGAGCTCGTTGGCAGACCTAACCACCAGGTAATCAGATCCCAAACTATAGCCCCCAGCAATCCCGACAAGACAACGTATATGAAAACGGAATTGGACGAATCAATAATTACAATTTTCGACACGGTATCTGCCACTTTCGGAGCAAACACGAACATGGCAATGAAATTAAAGAATGCAGCCCAAAGAACAGCTAAACGAGGCGATAATACCCGGGTGGAAACAATTGTTGCTACAGAGTTGGCCGCATCATGAAATCCGTTTATTATATCGAAAATCAGGGCTACTGCAACTATCGCTATTACAATCAGCAACATGGAATCCATTATCGGGAAAGATTGGTCAACCCAAATAAAATATTTGAATGTTAACTCATTGTTTCCTTAATGTTATCAAATTGTTAAATTTCTAACAGATCCCAATGAATACCGCAGCCAGGTCCATTGGGTTAATTATTACGATAACTGTTGTACATTCGTAATTAGCAATAACCAGTATTATTGAACCTAATAATTCAGATCATGAACACAGCATTATGGATCGTTCAGGTAATTCTTGCAGCAGTATTTTTAATGGCGGGGATAATGAAACTCAGCCAGCCGGCCGATAAACTCGTAAAAGCCGGTCAAGCCTGGGCAGGCAGGGTTTCATCTTCAACTTTAAAGTTGATCGGGTTGATGGAATTTCTGGGTGCAATTGGACTTATCCTTCCAAAATTGCTTGAAATTATTCCGATATTAACTCCTGTTGCTGCTAGCGCACTGGCTCTGGTCATGGTTCTTGCAATGATCAATCATGCCAGGGCCGGGGAGAAAAAGGAGATTGTTTCCAACATCATTTTGCTGGTATTGACTGCATTCGTAGCTTACGGCCGGTTCTTTTTATAGCAATTCCCAATTTTCGCAGATATACTTCCAAAGAGCTCAATTTGCTTATGTTAAATAAAGGAATTACATTTTGACCACCCGGGTAGTTATTCTTTTTTCAGAATTTTGAATAACCAGCCAATATATTCCTTTCGGCAAGTTACTGAGATCCTGTTCACTGTTGGCCCTGACCTGCTTCTCAGACAGGCAGATTCCATTGATACCATATACAGTTAAAGTCAATTCTTCAGAGCCGGAAAGGGATCCGATCCATACTTTGTCAGTTACAGGATTGGGATATATCTTAAAACCATTCTGTATCGATTCTTCACCTGAACCGTTGATGACGGGGATACTACTGTACCAGATCCCGAGTGAAGAAGATTTGAGGTAAACATGATCAGCTGTGGATTTAATGTCTTCTATGTAAGTGACTGGCAATCCTGCATTCATTTCTTCCCAGTTCCGGGTGGCCAGCGAGGAAACGAATACTCCCTTCTCGACTGTTCCGGCAAAACAAATATCCTTCACAATTTCTGTCGACAGGATGAACAGGTTGTCCATCGAAGTTAGTTCCCGGGTCCAGCTTAATCCGGAATCATGGCTGAGAAAAAGTCCTTCCCCAGCTGACAACCGCAATTGAACCAGATCGGAAGAGCACACGTCT
>CAINOB010000066.1 GCA_903851365.1 uncultured Bacteroidota bacterium | reverse complement strand
CCCACTGCATGAATCAATTCATCTTTCAGCGCCTTATCAAGCAGGAAAACACCATCAATGATCGTAGTCGGCGTTACCATTTTTTTGATTTTACTGATCGTCTTCAACCGGTCAAGTTGTCCTGTAATATCTTCAATGACAGAATCAATATAGGATACCAGTAATTCCTCCAGCCTGTGCTCTTTAAGTTTTTTATTCACCCAAATTCTTGATACAGAATTTCTGATTTCCGCGACAGTTGTCACTTGAGTTTTGGACGCGGCTTCTGATTTTTCCCTCAGTTCAGCCATTAATGTTTCTGAATCACAAAAGACCTTTAACCCGAATTCAAACTTGTCGTCAATTTTAAGATGGTTTTGCTGAATGTCATGATAATTTCTTTCCAGCATGTGAATGATCGCTTCGTCAGAATCCATCAAGGAACCAAATCGCATGGGAAGCAATGTAAAATGTTGCGACAGGGTTTCGATCACGGCGGCATATTCAAGGGCGGTTGATTTGCCGGCAATCAGACCGGCTCTGCTCACGTCGCTCACAACGACGGTGATTTCACCGAAAGACAATTCATACAAGTCAGTGTCTGCAATGCCCTTCATTCCAGCCAACAGAGTTTTTAACTTCTCCATATTGCTTTTTGCAAATAATATGGAATAAATCATCTTTTCCATGCTGTCTCAATTAATCTCTCAGGCGTCATTATAGCTGCCGTAAAGGATCAGTAAAAATTTTCCGAATAGGTTATCGGGTACATGAGAGGCTGGCTGGCAGAGATTGTAATAGATAATTACCGTGCAATCCTTGTCGGGACTGTAATACATGGAAGTAAGATATCCCCAGATAATCCCATTGTGCCCGTAAAATGATGCAAGTTTAGAAATTCCGATTCCGTATGACTGAATTGGACTGATATCGTGGAAATCATTGTTAAGCCTGCGATATTGAAGAGAATCTGACAGGAATCCGCCTTTAACGAGCCGTTCTGCAAACATCTGCAGTTCGCGCGGAGTGCTATATGCCGACCCTGCCGCCCAGCAGTTGGAAAGATCGAATGATTCGGTGAAATCTCCTGTGAGCTCAAGCTCGCCAAAGTCATAGCCTCTTCCGTGAGTTCCGGGTAATATGGTCCCGTTTGTTAAAAGCCCGCTGTTTGCCAGCTGCAGGGGCTTGATGATGCGGTTGCTGATCTCCGACTCCAGGGAATTGCCTGTAACCTTTTCTATGATCATCCCGATGATGATCGTATTCACGTTTGAGTATCGGTATCCGGTACCGGGTCTGAAATCCAGGGGGTGAGAGAAAGACATGTCGGCGAATTCTTTGGGGACCCATATTCTGAGTGGGGTTGTTTTCATCGAGTTCTGCCAGCGATCGTCGTTAAAATAATCACTTATACCACTGGTCATGTTGCTTAACATAAGTACCGTTATACTGTCAGATGCCGGGTATTCAGGGTAATATTTTGAAAGTTTGTTGTTAAGGGAAATCTTCCCTTCATCTACCAACTGAAGAAGTACTGTCAAGGTGAATGTTTTGGTACAGCTTGCGATCCTGAAGGTATGATTGACATCCATGGGAGCTCTGGTCTCTTTGTTGCTGACTCCGGCGGCATAAAGCCAATCGATACCCCGCTTGTGATCGACCACCAAGGCCACCAGGCCGGGAACCGTGGTATTTTTAATGACTGAATCGGCAGCAAGTTTCATCTGGCCAATCAGTGCCTGGTTAGGGTCGACTGCAGTTTCCTTCTTGCATGAGATCACGGATAATACCAAGATCAGAAAGATAGGGATAATCGTTAAATGGTTCTTTCTCATGTTTATGTGAGCTTATCAGCTATGTTGGGCTACTTTCCTGCTATTGATTTCCCGGATTTTAACTGCTCCATGGTTTCAACCGAGCTCAGCATTAACTTTACACCCAGATATACCAGGTCGACATCGGCTACTGAAATAACAATATCGCCGGTAAGGATGACTCCTTTGTTCAATACCCTGTCGAGTACTTCAAGGATGGTAATGTCTTTAGATCGGTCAATTACGTTATCGTGCATCACGGTTTTTCTTTAATGGAGATGAAACTAAATGGTGGCCAGGGCCCGGTTGTCTCAATATTGAAACCGGAATTTTCATCCTTTTTTCTCAGCGTGTCGAAGGTCCATTTAAAATCAGGCACTTTATCTTTACTAACAAGAAAGGCAGCATTGAGGATCATGGTATCTTCACGCCCGCTATATTCCTTTGGCAACAGGTTGCTCAGGCTGGTCGATTCGCTCAGAGATTTGAATTCATCAAAATATTTCTGTCCGAAATCTTTGCAAATCCGGTCCATTTCATTGTCGATCAGGTCGATTTTTTTTCTTCCCAACATAAATGCTTTCCCCGGAGAACTTGCCCTGATTTCCTTTTCCAGCGCAGCTGCTTCCTCACTCAATTCGTCAATTTGGTCGCACAGCGCTTTACGATCGCAATAAACTTTCACAGCCCACTCTTCCTTTCCCCGGATTTGATGGAAATTTTCGGTCAGCGAAACAGTATAATCTGTGATAAATTGTTGCAAACCGGTTTTGGAATTATAGATTGTGCCAAATTTAAACGGGATAACCGTGGTGTATTCCATGATCATGCCGATCACGCTGATATGCTCCCGTGCGTTGGTTTCAACCCATTGAATATCAGACAAGTTACTTTTAAGGTTTTCTTCGGAGAATTCGTTTTCGGAGACATATTTCACCATCACGTAAAAATCATCGAACTTCAAAGATTTCAAGTCCTTTGACTTCACATTTCGGGCGATCCCCAGCGGACTGTCTGAAATGCAATAAACATATATCAGATCGTTTTCCATTGGTATTACTGGTCTGCGCTATCTGTTCCTTCAAAGGAATTCAGCCGTTCGAAAGAGGTAATTTCCAGCTTTTCATCCATCTTAACCGAATAGAAAAGACGAACCTGTTTCGGGGGCAGATTCATGGATTTTAAAAATGAATCGTCTTCATAAACCTCCGCCACCGAATTCCAGCTTTCCTGGACCTTCTCAATTTTTATGACCGTTACATCATAACTGTTAATATTCTCTTTCAGGAACTTAACCACTGCTTTTTTTACATCAATAATATTACTCATTTTTTAGCCTCCGATTTTTTAATTTTTCTCTTCATAACTTGCACCTCCCGTGGTGGCAGGTTTGTTGCTGATTGTTTCATATTATGCCCGCAACCAGGACAAAATTTGTATTCGAACATAAACCGCCATGATTCGCCACATTCGGGACATTTAACATTGAGCGGCTGACCGCATTCAATGCAGAACTTTTCGTTTCCACCTGTTAATTCCCCGCACTTCGGACATTTAAAAGCGTTCATTTTTTCCTCCTTTATTTAAGTTTATGGGTTTATCTTTGTTTTTCTTCTCGGATATTTCCTAATATTTTCAGCAGTTCATCTTCTCTGCGGTCGTATTCTTCTTCGTCAATTTCGTCCATTTCAAATTTCAATTGCAGCGCCATCAACCTTTCTTTAATGGAGCCTTCATCCGACATCTCTTTCTCGATCACCTCATTGATTTTTTCTGCAATAAAAATGACTCCCTTCAATGGAGCAAGCAGTATGTCGTCGATTAAGAACATATTAAATTCCTTTGGTGTTAATTACAAGGTTCACAAAATT
>CAINOB010000065.1 GCA_903851365.1 uncultured Bacteroidota bacterium | reverse complement strand
TATGTCAAGGATTTTTGCATTATCGGAAGCCGCTTCAATTGCAATTCACAGCATGGTTTTAATCTCCCGATCAGAGGGGGGTATTAATGCCGTAAAAATAGCTGAATTCACAGGTTTTTCAAAAAATCATATTGCAAAAGTTTTACAGCGGCTCGTGAAAAGCGACCTGCTGAAATCGGTGAGAGGTCCGGCAGGCGGATTTACCCTGAAAAAAGATCCGGAAAGCCTGTCACTCCTGGATATTTATCAGGCTATCGAAGGTCCCCTCGAATTGAACGACTGCCCCCTGGCGAACGAGATTTGCAACTTTGACCGTTGTTTAATGGGCAATGTAATCAATAAACTTACTGCTGAATTTAAAAAGTTCCTTCAGGATCAGACATTAAGCTCCTACCTGTAAATAATTTTAACACGGTTGAAGGGCCGGAAAACTTGTTTTTGTATCTTTGCAAGGAACCATAATTTCCAAACCTTAAACAATTATTAAACCCGTTAATTAAGTATGAAAAAATATTTATTCTTTACGACGCTGATTTTATTGGCATTTTTAGCTGGTTCGGCTTTCGGCCAGGACTGGTCCAATAATACCATCAGGATCAATACTCACGATGGTTTGGAAACGTATTATTCTACCCCTCTTTTCTTTGACATCACTCCTCCTCTGAGGGAAATGAAACAGTTGCCTCCAAGAAAAAAGAAAATGGAGAATGAAAATCATGTAGTTCCAAACAATGTCAGACCGGGCATCGAAGGGAATAACCGGTTTTCAATAAAGGAAGACCCCGCATGGCAAAAACAGGATGCAACATACAGTCCGTTAAGCGCCGGACCAATTCAGAATTTTGAAGGGATTGGAAATCTCTCCGGAGTAATGCCCCCGGATACCCAGGGAGATGTCGGGCCTGATTATTATTTGCAAGTGGTCAACTCGAATTATGAGATTTTTACAAAAACAGGCACCCAGGTTCTTGGGCCATCACAATTGTCGACGATCTGGACCGGCATTGGTGCTCCCTGGGAGGGAACTAATTGGGGGGACCCTATTGTTCTGTATGACCAGGCTGCCCAGCGATGGATGATTTCGCAGTTTTCTTTACCCAACTGCTACAATCCTTGCAACCCACCATTTGCTGTACTTGTGGCAATTTCACAAACTTCAGATCCTACGGGTTCCTGGTACAGGTATGTTTATAATTTTGGAAACACATTCCCCGATTATCCCAAATTTGGCATATGGCCTGATGGGTATTATATGTCAGTTAACCAGTTTTACGGTAGTAGCGGTGTGGGAGCCTGTGTATGGGAACGCAATAAAATGTTAACCGGTGACCCAAATGCAGGTTTTATATATAAACAAGTAGGCGAATGGGCCATGCTTCCTTCCGACTGGGACGGAGCAACTGCGCCCCCTGCAAATGAACCCAATTATTTTGCTTGTATAAACGGAGGATCTGTAGATGTCTGGGCTTATCATACTGACTGGACAACGATAGCAAATTCCACTTTTTCCCTTACAACCAGCCTCACTCCGGATGCATACAATTCCACGCTCTGCAATGACCCATCCGGCAGGGGACGTTGCATACCTGAGCCAGGTGGTACGGGCTCAACTTATAAGCTTGAATCTTTATCAGACCGCCTTATGTATCGTTTACAATACAGGAATTTCAGCAGTTACCAGTCCATGGTTACAAATCACACGGTTAATGTGGATGGTAACGGACTTGCAGGAATCAGGTGGTACGAATTAAGAAACACGGGCAGCGGATGGAACATTTACCAGCAGGGGACTTGGTCCCCTGATGCCTCCTGTCGATGGATGGGAAGCGCGTCGATGAACGGAAATGGAGATATCGCTTTGGGCTTTTCAGTTTCTGATGCCACCTCAGTATATCCGTCAATACATTATACTGGACGACGTGCCGCGGACCCCCTGGGCCTAATGACAGTTCCGGAACAGACAGTGATTAATGGTACCGGTTCCCAGAACCAGTCAGGTGACGGTTATGGTCGCTGGGGTGATTATTCGGGGATGTCGGTTGATCCTTCAGACGATCTGACTTTCTGGTTTACGACCGAATATATTAAGGTTACTGGGGGTTGGAACTGGCAAACACGCATCGCCTCCTTTAAATTTGCCAATAATCCTTCGGTAACGACTACAGCAGCAACAGCCGTTTTACTTACGACTGCCACCTTGAACGGAACTATTAATCCAAACGGCCTGGCAAGTAACTATCATTTTGATTATGGGACGACTATT